>NZ_CP107985.1:1239000-1548750 GCF_036108815.1 Streptomyces sp. NBC_00353
ATGCGGCGAGTGTCGCCAGCGTCTGCTCGGGTGCGGTGAGGATCGAGAAGTGCCCTTGGCCGGGATGGATGTGAACGCGTGCGCCCGGTATCGCCGCGGCGAAGCGGCGGGCGTGCGGGAGCGGGACGGTGGTGTCGGCGTCCCCCTGGTGGATCGACGTGGGCACCGTGATCGACTCGAGGTCGAAACCCCAGGGTCGGGTCAGCACGCGCAGATCCTGCCCGACTCCCCGGCTGCCGCGCTGGAACGCTCGCAGGTAGTTGGTCAGGAAGGCCGCGCGCGCGTCCGACTGGGCGAGGGCACGCCGGTCGATGGCGGGCATCTCGCTGGTCGCCAGGCGAATGAACAGCCCTGGTGCCCGGCGCGCCAGCGTGGCCAGGCGGCCCAGAAACCAGCCACCGAACGCCGGAGCGTGCCGGGCGACCTGCAAGGACGCGCGCTGCCCGGCTGCCATCCCGCGGGAGGGCCAGGCAGGCGGGCCAAGGGGCGCGATGAGCAGCAGGCTGCGGACGCGGTCAGGCAGCTCCGACGCGCATGCGGCCGCGAACGCTCCGCCGCCCGAGACGCCGAGCAGCGCCACCGAGCCGACGCCCAACGCGTCCAGGACCACGGTGGCTTCCGCAGCCCAGTCCACGACCCGCGGCAGGCAACGGGCCTCGGTGCCGCCGATGCCGGGGCGATCCGGGGCGATGAGGCGCAGTCCGAGCGCGTGGGCCGCGCCCGCGAAGTCGTACGCGGCCAGCCGCGAGTCGGCCAACCCGTGGCAGAACAGCACCGCAGGCGCGTCCGGCTCCCCCACCACCTCGACCGCGATCACCCCGCCATCGGCTCGACGCACTTCCACCCTCATATCGTACGTCTCCCGGGACCTTGATCTGAGAGCTGCCTGAGCGGCATTCCAGAGGTTCTGCCGGCAGCCGGCTGGGAGCCACGGGCTAGTCCGGGGGCTGCGGCGGCTCGGGCGTTCTTCCTCCTGATCGGGGCGGATGGGCACAGACGCCACCTGGCGGTAGCTATACGAGAACAGGGCCTTGACCGACGCTGGCATCCACTCGTGATTCCCCTCGCCGTGACACTGATACTCATCCTGCACGCCGGTCATGCCCGCGCAGTGCCGATACGCACAGTGAAGCGCCCGCTTCGGCGCTGACTTCTACCTCGGACACCAGGGGAGGCTGCCAACCATGGGCGCCTCCTGTCGTCAGGGTGCGGCGCGCGCGACGCCGCCGCCGGGACGCTGGGCGTCGCCCTCATCGCCCGTCAGCTGCGCGACTGGACCATCAACTGACCTGCCCGCAGTGCCCATGCCCGCCCGGGATACCCCACAGCCAGGAGACCGGCGGAAAAGGCCGTGGCCGGGTGTGACAGGCTCGGCAACGGCCCGCCACACCCGTACATGCCATGCCCGGGGTGCTCGCCCTGCGCGTCCACACACCGCACCTCCTGGGCCGCCCTATGCGCCCCTACCCGCTCATCCGGCTGTCTGCCCGCAGGGAGCCACTCACGAGAGCTGGGCACTTCCCGGCCAATCAGGGCGAACGCGCCACACGGTGAGCGGCGGCGCTGCAACGATCGAGGGGTGCGGGTCCCGGCCGGGACCCGCATGCTTACGCCATCAACGGTGATAACGGTCGAGGGCCGCCGCCAACGGCGACGCATACCAACAACCCTCTGCCCAGAGACGGCCGGTTGCCCACTGTCGATCGCTCAGCGTGTCCCCATATGCTCCTCATTCGGCTTGCCCGCCCTTTTCAGGAGGTGTCGTGCCACGCAACACGATGTTTTGCTACACCTGCGACTCCGACGAACCACATCGCCCCCTCACTGCCCTGGAGAAGGTCTGGCTCAAGGAGCGCACAAGCCGGAAGAACGTCGAGGGGTTCTTCATGTGCAAGGCGCCCAACTGCCGGAATGTACGCGCAGGCTTTAACAAGCGCCCCTTCGACCCAGTCATCCGCGTTCCCCTGCCCGACTGACCCGCCAAGCGCAGAGACGACGTCGACGCCCTGGACGACCACCACGTTCGGTTACGGGGGCCGCAACGACACCGTGCGCGGGGTCCACAGTCACGAGACACACAGGGTGCTCCTTGTGCGTTCGGTGCGGCGGGGGTGCCACTCCCCCGCCGTCGGGGCGGGGCGCAGCGGGTCGGCTGCGCCCCGGGGCGGTCAGTACTGTACGAAGTGCAGGGCGCGAGCCTGGGCGGCGGTGTCCAGCGGCGGGGTGCACCACTGGATGCTGTCGAGGACGATCAGGTCGGTGACGTCGTCGAAGCCCGGGGGGCGCTGGCGAGCATGTGGACGTAAAAGGAGAACGCGAGCGCGTCAAGTTCCTTGGCCGGGCCCGCCCCGGGCAGTGGCGGGTTCGTGCGCAGGGCCGCGATGTAGGCCAGGGCGAGCAGGCCGAAGATGTCGGCTTCGAGGAGGCGCTTCAGGCGATGGCGCTGCGGCGGCCCGCGCGGCCGAGTACGGCTGCGGCGGCCACAAGGCTGTTCCAAAGTCCTAGCGGGTGGTGAAGGTGCTGGTCACGGCGTGGTGACGATGTTGGTGAGGACCGCTACTTACAGATCGAGGCTCCTGTTGTGGACGGATGACCTTGCGAGTCGTCGTCCAGAACCGGAGCCTCGATGTGCCGTCAGTCTGCCACCGCCTGTCTGGTCAAGTCGCCGTTGCTGGCGGGGTGTTCGGGGCTGTCGTTGGCGGAACGGCTGGTCAGGCTGCCGGACCCGCGCCATCGCCGGGGTGTGCGTCACCCGTTCGTGGCGGTGCTGCTGATCGCCGCGTCCGCGGTGGCGGCGGGCGCACGCTCGTACACGGCGATCGGGCAATGGGCTCGCAGCGCCCCGCAGCAGACCCTGGCCCGGTGCGGCGCACGCTTTCTGACCTCGCTGAACGTGCGGATCGCGCCGAGCAGGTCGACGATCCGCAGGATCGTCTCCGTTGTCTGCCCGGGCGGCCTGGCCGACCTGATGGGCGAGGCTCCGGTGGGAGCTCGGTCAGTTGCGGTGGACGGCAAGAGCGCCCGCGGCTCGCGCACCGATGCCGCGCCCGCCGCTCACCTGCTGTCCGCGGTCACGGCCGCCGGCCGTGTCGTGAGTCAGGTGCGGGTACCGGACAAGACCAACGAGATCTCCGCGTTCACCGCTCTGCTGGCCCCGTTCGATCTGGCCGGCACCGTGGTGACGGCCGACGCCCTGCACACCCAGCGCGAGCACGCGAAATGGCTGGTGGAGGTGAAGCAGGCGCACTACCTGCTGGTAGTCAAGGGCAACCAGCCGAACCTGCACGCGGCGGTCAAGACTCTGCCGTGGAAGGACGTGACCGCCCGCCGCTACGACCGCGAGCGCGGGCACGGGCGGCGCGAGACCCGCTCTGTGCGCACGCTCACCGTCACCGGCCTGAGCCTGGACTTCCCGCACGTCGTCCAGGCCGCGAAGATCCTGCGCCACCGCACCGACCTCAGGAGCGGCAAGGTGACCCGGCAGACCGTCTACGCGGTCACGGACATGACGGCACATGAGGCATCACCGCATCTCATCGGCTGTATCGCCAGATCGCAGTGGGGCATCGAGGCCGTCCACCACATCAGAGACGTCACGTTCGCCGAGGACGCCTCCCAGGTCCGGACCGGGCACGGCCCGGAGAATATGGCCACCCTGCGAAACCTCGCAATCAACAAGCTCCGCGAGCACGGCCACACCAGCATCGCGGCAGGCCTCCGCGAGATGTCTTACGAGCCCTTCACCCGCCCCCTCGACCTCCTCGGCATTGCCCCGTGACCAGCAACTACACGAACATCAAAGGGCTTTGGAACTGCCCTGGCTCACCACGCTCGACACCGCCCTGCAGCGACAGCTACCGCTGCACACAGGACGCGGAGATCCCGAACAAACGGGCGACCTCCGCCTTCGACGCCTCAGGATGGGCACGGGCAAACGCGATCACATCGCGACGGAACTCGGCGGGGTGCGGCTTCGGCATGGTCGACATCCTTCCTGCAACGATCACAAATCGCCACAAATGCCTGCCAACTGGGTGTGGGGCACCTCCGATCATGAGTGTTTCGGTCTGTCTGCTCGTAAGTCTGGGTATGGGAATCCGTCAGTCGCGGCCATGGTTCGTGTCGGACGAACTGTGGTCGCTCATCGAGCCGTTACTGCCGACGATGTCCTCGACCCCTCGCCCACTTCTGCCGACAGATCTCCGGCGCAGGACACCAAGGTGGGACGCCGCCGGGCGAACCGTCAGGTTGCGCCCGGACGCCTGGCGGACCGGAGCAGCGCCTCCAGCTCAGGCACCATGTACGGCGGTACCTCATAGCGGGCTCGCATGGCCCGCAGCTGCATGCGAAGGCGAAGGGTGTCACCCTCAATGGTGAGGGCCCTCTCGGTAAGTTCGTCGAGGCTCTTCTGCAGGTGACGCCCGTACCCGAGTGCTGTGCCGAGGTGCGCGAACTGCTCTGCGGCGTAACGTTCCTGGCGGGTGAGCGTAGTGATTTCCTCCGGGGTGAACAGATCTTTAACGTACGAGGGGCGGTCCCCATAGGTAACGGACGTTACTTTCATGCGCGTGTGGTAGATGAGCTGCCTCACCATGCCGGCTTGCCACTCCTCCAGGTTGCGGCTGTGCCGGACACACTGCTGGATCGCTGCCGATAGCTGCTCGTGCGAGATCATGAACAACTGGCGCAGCACCTCACGTTGCCCCCGTTGCAGCATCTCCCGCTTCCATGCAAAGGGAAGGTTCTGAAGGGGCAAGCACCCATCCAGCGGCGCTGTCGGACCCTGCTCGGGTGGTACGAGGGGCTGTCCCGGCGGTGGGATCTCCGCTTCGGTCAGCGCCACATTCATCAGGTAATCGATGGCCAGCATATGGAGCTCGGGGGCCAGTTCGACGGTCTCGACTATGTCGATGGCGATGTGCAGCAGAGCCAACGTGTCGGAGTTGGCGAGCCCACCGGAGGCCATGATGTCGAGGCTGGACCGATGGGCGGCGACCAACTCAGACCAGTTGCCGCCCTCCTCCGCGGCCCCGACTGTGTTGCAAGCCAGGCCGAAGACCCAGAACCTAGTCCACTGGGCGCCGATGGGCTCTCGCCCTCCCATCAAGTGGAACTGCCGCACATCGATCATTGCTCTTCCGCCTCTGCACGCAGTCGGCCAACCATGTCTGCGGCAATGCACTTCGCTACGTGTGGAGGGAATCCACGGCCCTCCAACTCGGCGGCCACCCAACGCTCCTCAGCCGCACGCTGCTCGCTGGTCGAGTTACGCAACAGCGGCAGATACTGCTCCAGTAGACGCAGGGCCTCCACCGTCAGCTCGGCACGGTCACCGTCCGGTGCCTCGGCCGAGCGGCGGAGCAGCGCCCGGATCCGCCTGGAGGTGCCCTCCTTGACGGCGTCCCCGAGGGCCTGTGTCAGGCCTGCCACGAAGGCACTCACCGTCGCGGCTACCAGCGCGGTGATGGCCGCCTCAGCGAGGAAGTTGCGGACCGCACTGTCGGACTGCGAGTACTCGGCCTGATCCGCGACCGCATCGTAGAGATCCACGAAGAGCGATTCTGCATCCATGCCAGCCATAGTCGCAGCAACCTCCGCACCACCAAAACCAGTTGTGAGAATCCTCTGCAAGCGGGCACGGCTCAGTGACTGGAACATGGTCCTCGCGACATGAGGTGGGCCCACTGGAACAGCATCCGAGGCGGCTGACACCACGCCACGGGAGTGTTCAATGAACGGCGGATCCGATGATCGGGGAGACGCCAGATGAGTGACATCACCATCGAGCGGTCCTCACCAACATCGTCACCACGCCGTGACCAGCACCTTCACCACCCGCCAGGACTTTGGAACAGCCCTGGCGGCGGCCAGCACCGCGAGCACAGCTGCGGTGAACCAGAGCATCGCCGAGATGGCGGTGGTGTATTGGGTGGCGATACCCAGACCGATGGCCGACACGATCAACCCGAGGTAGGCGATCAAAAACAGCCCAGCCAGCGCGGCACGCGCACGGCAGGGCTCGCTGCCGCGGCGACGGAGCCGATCACTGACTTGAACAGCACGCCGGCGCCTGCGCACGCCGGCGCGCCGCCGATTAGGAACGCGGCCAGGTTGGCCCCCTCCATACCTGCCGCGAGCACGATCAAGCCCGCGGCCTCACCGACAAGTCCCGCACTCAGGAGCGTCCGCAGCTTCATCCGGGGTGTGGCGGACTTGGCCAGCGACGCCACACCGAACACCACGAACACGATCACGCCCGCCAAGGCACGGCTCGGGTGATGCAAAGTTCCGGCGACAAAGGCCGGCGCGAGGGAGGTGAAGAACCCGAAGACCGAGAAGGCACCGAAAGCACCTACGGCGGCGGCGATGAAACCGGCTCGATCGCCGTGGTCGGCGCTGATACTTTGCGGGCGCCAGACAGGTCGCTGCGTTAGTTAGTCTCCGGTGTGACGGCTGCAATGTGCCGTCTTCGTGGCAGTGAGCCATCTGGCGATGTAGCCGCCGGCGCGAGGAAAGCACCGCCTGCCGCAGCTCCTCAAAAGGGGGCCGGCAGACGGAAGCCTTCGCGGCGTGTGCCCCGCCATGTTGCCGCCAGTCAGGCACAATGACGAACACCACGAGAATGACGACAGCGATCACCGTGGAGCCCTTCACCCGTCGAGGCGCCCCTCGCCGTCGTCATGGCCTCTGTACAGAGAACTCGTTACCGTCGGGGTCGAGCATTAGCACTCGGCCGCCGTCTCGCTCACCGATGTCGGAGTGCGTCGCGCCGAGCGAGATCAGGCGGTCGACCTCCGCCTCCCAGTCGGCGTCGGCGGGGAGCGCCAGCTCGAAGTACAGCCTGTTCGTGCCCGTCTTCGATGCCACCGGAGGACCACCCCACGTGATCTTCGTACCGCCGTTCGGCGATTGGATCGCGGTCTCCTGGTCCTGGTCCCAGACCAGCGGCCACCGTAGCGCCTCGCTCCAGAAGTAACCGACCTCCTGCGTACCGTCGCAGGCCAGCGCTCCGATGAAGCCGGTGTCAGCGAGGAACTTGTTGCCCGCCTCGATTACGCAGAACTCGTTGCCGTCTGGATCGGCGAGCACCACATGCCCCTCTTCCGGGAGTTGGCCCACGTCGATGTGGTTGCCACCGAAATCCAGCGCCCTGGCCACCGTCTGCTGCTGATCCTCCGGCGAGGTGCTCGTCAGGTCGAAGTGCGCCCGGTTCTGGCCAATCTTCGGCTCCTGGCTCGGCAGGAAACGGATGCGGAACCCGGCGGTATCAGGGGGCAGGATCGCGACGTCGTCGTCCGGACCGTCGGCCGACTCCCAGCCCAAGACCCCGGCCCAGAACCGCGCTAGGCCCGACGGCCGGGTCGCATTGAAGCAGATCGCGAACAATTGACTGGTCATACCCCGTGCATCTCCGATCCACTGACGGTTGATACGGCGCCTCGCACTCGCCATCCCCGCGAGCGCAGCCTAGGGGTGGCCGTGCGGCACGCGCATCCGAGTTTCCGTCGCCGGGGAGCCCGGTCCCCCACAAGATGACGATCGTGCAGAACGGCACCGTCGTCCACGGCACCGGCTGAGCCAACCCGTCACGCCGGGGCCGCAGCCGATTCACCCTCGGGGGTGCTCGGCGCGGGCACGGTGGCGGCGCGGGCGGGCAGGTCCAGGTCGAGGCGTCTAGGTCCTGTCGTCAAATTCCCGTCTGCCCCACTGGGCGGCCTACGGTCCTCCCCCGGCGGCCCGGCCGGGGAGGCGACGACCCCAAAACCCCTTCTCACCTGCTCGCTTCACCCGGTACGGTCTCGATCACGTTCCCACTGCGGGGAGCCCAGGAGTTCCGCGCGGTCGCCCCGGCAGTTCCCCCGTTGAGAGTAGGTTTCGTCAATGGCATGTCGTATCAGTGAGCTCGTACTCGGTTGCCGTGATCCCGAGGGGCTGGCGCGGTTCTGGTGCGAGGTCCTGGACTTCGTAGTGCTCGATCGCGAAGGGGACGACTGCTTCGAGATCGGGCCGCGCGAAGGGTTCGGCGGCCCGCAGCCGACGATCATCCTCAGTCGCAGGGACGAGCCGGAGCCGGGGAAGTCCCGGCTGCACATCGACGTCAACGCCACCGACCGCGATCAGGACGCCGAGCTCGAACGCCTCCTGAAGCTCGGGGCGCGCCCGGCTGACATCGGCCAGACCGGCGAGGAGCAGTGGCACGTTCTTGCCGACCCCGAGGGCAATGAGTTCTGCCTGCTCAAGGCCCGTCTCAACCCGCTCTGACGGCTCTGTGTCCCCGGTGCGACCCCAGAGCCTCCCGACAAATGGTGATCTCGAGTGGTGGATCATGGTCGGGTGATACGCCGCCATGAACTGTCGGATGCAGAGTGGGAGTTCGTTCGGCCGCTGTTGCCCGCCTCGTTGCGCGGGCGGAAGCGGTTGGGTGACCGGAGGGTCCTCAACGGGATCGTGTGGAAGTTCCGGACCGGGACGGCCTGGCGGGACGTTCCCGAGCGATACGGGCCATGGGCCACACTCCACACCCGTTTCCGCCGGTGGGCGCTGGACGGCACCTTCGACCGGATGCTCCGAGCCGCGCAGGCCCGGGCGGACGCGGACGGTGACATCGACTGGCTGGTATCGGTCGATTCCACCGTCGTCCGCGCCCACCAGCATGCCGCCGGGTCCCGAAAAAGGGGCTCCGAAACCCCGGACTCGGACGCTCCCGAGGCGGCCTGACCAGCAAGATTCATCTGGCCTGCGACGCCGTGGGACGGCCTCTGTCCTTCACCGTCACCGGCGGGAACACCAACGACTGCACCCAGTTCACCACTGTGATGGAAGCGATACGGGTGCCCCGCCTCGGTCCAGGACGGCCCCGGGTGCGGCCCGCCCAGGTGCTGGGCGACAAGGGATACAGCTCCCGGGCAATCCGGGCCTGGCTGCGACGGCGCGGTATCCGCTGCACCATCCCCGAACGGGCCGACCAGGTCCGCAACCGGGCCCGGCGTGGCAGCCGGGGCGGGCGACCGCCGGCCTTCGACCGCGAGAGCTACAAGCGGCGCAACGTCGTGGAACGCTGTTTCAACCGCCTGAAGCAGTGGCGTGGCATCACTACCCGCTATGACAAGACCGCCGAGTCCTACCAGGCAGCCGTCACCCTCGCCCCGCTCCTGATGTGGGCGTGACAATTTGAAGACACCTCCTAGTGGTCAGGCCGAAGTTCTGTCTGGCCATCAGGTGGTCTCACGCGCGTGTCTCGCTCGATGTACGGCGGAGCACCAGGGCAGCGGCGTCGTCGTTGAGCTGATCGCAGGCGTAGGCCAGCAAGGTCGGCGCCGAGGCGGTCGACCAGCTCGTCCGGAGCTGCGGTTGCGAAGGTCCCGATGCGTTCGGCGACGGCGTAGAAGACGTCGTCGCGATTGCGGGCTTCGCTCACGCCGTCGGTGTAGAGCACCAGGCTATCCCCCGCACCGAACGGGGCGATGTCGACGTGATACTCATCGTGGAGCAGCGCGGCGAGGCTGAACGGCGGAGAGGGCCCGGTGGCTTCCAGTTCCCGGACTGTGCCGCCGCTCAGCAGCAGCGGTGGCGGATGACCGCAGCTGAAGAGGCGAAGGACCGTGCCGTTCTCGGGCATCTCCGCGAGCAATCCGGTGGCGAAGCACTCCTCGACATCGCTGGGCTGGGCAGCGTACCGCCGGATACTCGTCTCAAGGCGGGCGGCCAGGGCGGGGAGATCGGGCGCGTCATGGGCCGCTTCGCGAAAGGCGCCCATCATAACGGCCGCCGCCTCCACCGCGGGCAGGCCTTTGCCGCGTACGTCGCCGATCATGATCCGGACTCCGTACGGGGTGCGCTGGGCCTCGTAGAAGTCGCCGCCGATGCGGGCCTCCGCGGCCGCGGCCAGATACATGGTTGCCATGCGTGTGGATCCCAGGCTGGACGGCAGTGGCCGCACCAGTTCGCGCTGCGCGGGCTCGGCGACGGAGCGCAGGTCGGCCAAGATGTGCTCCCGCTCCTGGCGCACATGGCTGGCGAATACGGCTGCCACCGTCACCAACACGATCATCCCCAGCGTCAGCCATGCCCTCGACACGCCCAAGTTCCCCTTGTCGGCAGCCAGCGCGATGTCTACGGCAAAGGTGAACCCCCCGATCACGCCGGTGCCGACAGGGCTCCAACTTGCGGCCGCCAGGGCCGGAGCCCCCTCCAGGAATCGGTTGAACGGCCAATTCGCCGGGGTGACCTGATCGAAGATCACGGCTAGGGCAATCAGCGCCAGCGGCGCCATGCGCACCACGACGTAGCCGAGACCTTGGGCAGGGCGGCGGGCCGCCCCCAGTTGGTCGTCCGCTGGGAGCGAGGTGGGTATCGACGTCTCACGCGATCCTGATGGTTGCTTGGCGCATGGCCTTGCAGTCATCGTGGCCCATGGGCCGTGGACCGGACAGCACCGGACAATGCCAACACGGCACATCTCGCCCGTCCGGAGTCCAGGCCGTCGACGCATCACCTGATCTTGAAGGGCCGGAGTCACAGGCTGGGCCGAGGACCAGTCCGCCCGCCCTGGGTGCCGTTACCGCCCTTCGACGCGGGCCCTCAAGAGGGCAAGGATGCCAGTGCTGGCCATATCTTCAGGGCGACGCTCTGCTGCGCTAGTTCGTGGCGGGCGCGTTCGCAGTCCAGACGCCGACGCCCCAGTCTCTCCCGCCTGCAGGCGGGGATGTCAGCAGTCTGCGGCACTGCTAGTGTCCACTCGATTCCGTCTGTCGTCCGGGCACCCTCGGATCACGGGTGGAACACGACGGAGCGCGCACGATGACTGCCGAGGACCAGACCGCGGCGCACACGACAACAACGGCTGCCGACCAGGCCGGGGGCGGCTCGACCGGGTCGGCGCGGCACAGCAGGGCGGGAAGCGCCGGACGGTGGCCGGCGACAGCCGTCTTCTTTCTCAACGGACTCACGCTGTCGACGTACATCGTCCGGCTCGGATCGCTGAAGGGCAAGCACCACCTGAGCGACGGCCAACTCGGGCTCATCGGCATGGCCTTCGCCGTGGCGGCCCTCGCTTGCATGCAGGGAGTGGGACCGCTGACGGCCCGGGTCGGCACGCGGCCGGTGCTGCGCATCTCACTCCTCGTCATGCCCGTGCTGCTGGCGCTGGTCGGCCTGGTCAAAGGAGCCGTCGAACTCGTAGTGGTCGTCACAGCACTCGGTGCCGTGCACGGCACCACCGACGCAGTCATGAACACCCATGCCGTCGCGATCGAGCGGCGCCTCGGACGCCCCATCCTCAACGGCTGCCACGCCGCCTGGAGCGTCAGCGCTGTCGTGGCCTCACTCGCCACGGCCGTCCTGGCGCGTGCGGGTATCTCGTTCGCCACGCACCTCGTGGCGGCCGCAGCCGTTCTCATGGCCGGCGCCCTGCTGTTGGGGCCACTCCTGGTGGAGACCGGCACGAGAGAGAGCGCCCGCGCGTCCTCGCCCGCGCCGCGCCGTCTGGGCCTGCGCGGCGGCTGGAGCCGCCACGTCGTGGCACTCGGCCTGACCGGCACGGCACTGATGGTCTGCGAAGGCGCCGCCCTCGGCTGGAGCGCGATCTTCCTGCACGACTCCCGGGGCGCCTCGCTCGCGCTCGCGGCCACGGCGGTGACCGCGTACACCGGAGCTCAGGCGGCAGGCCGGGTGATCGGCGACCGCCTGACCCTGCGCCACGGCGCCCCGGCTCTGTTCCGCGCCGGTGGTCTCGTCGCGGCGTGCGGCCTGGCGATGGCGCTGCTTTCGCCGAACCCGGTCGCAGCCATCGGCGGGTTCGCCGTCACGGGCGCAGGCGCGTCGGTCCTGCTGCCGTTGGCCTACAGCGCGGTCGGGCAGACGAAGACGGGCAGCCCGGAAGCCGCGACGCCGATCTCCCGGTTCACCACCTTCACCTACGCGGGAACCCTCTTCGGCCCTGCCGCGATCGGCTGGGCCGCCGAGCTCGCCGGCCTGACCTGGACGCTGGCCGCACTCATCCCCGTGCTGTGCGCCGTCGCACTCCTGAGCCGACTACCCGGCCACCCGCAGCACTGAGGGCGCACCAGGCCGCCGACACCGACCCCCGGCCGCAGTGTGTCCTGGCGGCCTCCTGGCGAACCGTAAGGCCCGCCTGGTCGAGCAGCTCATCGCCGCCGTGCCGGAGCGGGGCGAGCCCGTGGTGGTGGAACTCGGTCCGGGCACCGGGCCGGCCACCGAGGCGATCCAACGCAAACTGGCACTGATTCTCACTCGCCCTTGCACGATCCTCCTGCGTGGCGCGGCCTGCTCAAGGAAGGACACCTGCCGGGGTGCGCACAGCCTGACGCAGGCGGGCGGCGTCCCGGCTGGGCGGCGCGCCGAACTGGCGGCGATACTCCCGGCTGAACTGTGACGGGTTGTCATAGCCGACGCGGTGTCCGACCCCGGTGACGTCGCCCGGGTGCGTGGCGAGCAGCAGCCGGGCCTCCTGCAGCCGGATCTGCTTCTGGAACTGGATGGGGCTCATCGCTGTCACCGCCTGGAAGTTGCGGTAGAAGGCGGAGACGCTCATGCCGGACATGCGTGCCACCTCGTCGACCCGGAAGGGCTCGGCGTAGTGCTCGCGGATCCAGCGCACGGCCCGGGAGATGTGGCTGAGGCTGCTGTCGGCCAGGCCGAGCTGACGAACCGTCGCACCTTGGTCGCCGGTGATCACACGCCACAGGATCTCGCGCTTGACCAGCGGGGCCAAAACGGCCCGGCCGCGGGGCTCGTCGAGCAGGCGCAGCAGCCGCACCACCGCGTCGAGCAGCGCGGCCGGAGCGTCGCTGACGGCGATCCCCGACGGAACGCCTCCGCCGGCGCGGGGGATGTCTCCGGGACCGGCCTGCAACAGCAGTTCGGCAACGGCGGACGGTTCCAGTGTGAGACCGAAACCGAGGGCCGGCTGCTCGGGGTCGGCCCGGGCGAACTGCCCCGTGACAGGCAGGTCGACGGATGCGACCAGGTACTGCCCGGGGCCGTACTCGTAGACCCGGTCGCCCAGCGCGAGGCGCTTGGCCCCCTGGGCGATGACCGCGAGCACCGTGCCGGACATGGAGGGCGCCGGCGGATCCGGCCGGTCGACCTTCGAGATGAGGACGCCGTCGATAGCGGTGGTCCAGTCGGGCCGGGCATGCCGGGCCAGCAGTGTGCGGAGCTCTTCGAGGTACATGTGTCCATTGCAGCACTATTCCGCGCTATGACTCTTGCGTACGCGAGGATTGTGCAAGTACGAGCGAGCATCGGTCTAACGTTTCCGCAGGTCAACTCGGTTGAATGGAATCACCTCACTCCATCACCGAGAAAAAGGTAGCCATGATCGCCAGCTACGGCTTCAACGCCACCCTGACCGCCAAGCCCGGAATGGGCGACCAGCTGGTCGACCTGCTACTGACCGGCCTGAACGAGGGCAGCCCCGGCGCCAGCGAACACTGCGTCGTCTACCTCGTCTCCCGGTCCGCGTCCGACCCCGACATCGTCCACGTCACCGAGGGCTGGACCAGCCAGGAGGACCACCACCGGATCTTCGCCGGCGAGGCCGCCCAGGCCATCGTCGCGCAGATCGACGGACTGCTGGCCAAGGAGTCCGAGTACACCGACTACGTCCCGGTCCGCGGCAAGGCCGCCTTCTGACCCGCCGATCGCCTCACACCCCGGCCCTTGCCGAGCCGGCCCTCCCCTCGCCCGACCGTCCGCCACCACCCCACGAAAGGCCGCCACCATGCCCACGGTACGACCCACCTTGGACCCCGAACTGCGTGAGCTGCTCGCCGACATGCGCCTCATGTCCCAGCTCAGCCCGGAAGTACTCGCGCAACTGCGCCAGCTCCCCTCGACGCCCGTCGAGCCCCTCCTCGCCCACCGGCAGGCCGACCGGCGCGAAGTCACCGTGCCCGCCAAGGACGGTGCCCCGATCCCCCTGTCGGTCTTCAGCCCCGCGAACACCGATCGCACCATCGCCGCACCCTGCGTCTACTGGATGCACGGCGGCGGAATGGTCATGGGTGACCGCTTCTCGCAGATCGACATCCCCCTGGAGTGGCTCGACGAGTTCGGCGCGGTCGTGGTCTCCGTCGACTACCGGCTCGCACCCGAGGCCACCGGTACCACCCTGGTCGACGACTGCTATCAGGGACTGCTCTGGGTCGCCGAACACTCCGCCGAACTGGGCATCGATCCCGCCCGGATCGTCGTCGCGGGCGCCAGCGCGGGCGGCGGCCTCGCGGCCGGTGTCACCCTGCTGGCCCGCAACCTCGGCGCCCCGGCGATCGCCGCGCAGATGCTGATCTGCCCCATGCTCGACCACCGCAACACCAGCACCTCCAGCCGCCAGTACTCCGGCGGGCCCGGCGTGTGGACCCGCGAGATGAACGAGTTCGGATGGCGTGCCGTCCTCAGCGACCTCACCGACCACGAGGTCCCCGAGTACGTCTCACCCGCGCTGGCCGACGACCTCTCCGGCCTGCCGACCACCTACATCGACACCGGCTCCGCCGAAGTCTTCCGCGACGAGGACACCGACTACGCCACCCGCATCTGGGCGGACGGCGGCCAGGCCGAACTCCACGTCTGGGCGGGCGGCTTCCACGGCTTCGACGCCCTGTACCCGCAGGCGCGCATCTCGGCCGCAGCCCGCCAGACCCGCACCGCCTGGCTCGCCCGGCTCCTGCTGCCGGACTCCGCCGCATAGCGCCACCGGCGCACTCACACAACACACGCACGACCGCACACCAGGAGGAACACCATGAAGGTCGCCATCGTCACGGGCGCCAGCTCCGGCATCGGACGAAGCGCCGCGATCGAGATCGCGAAATGCGGAAACGGAGTCATCCTCACCTACGGCACCAACTCACAAGGAGGGCTGGAGACGGCCGCCACCATCGAGAAGGAGGGCGGCACGGCCGTCGCACTCCCGCTGGATGTCAGCGAAGCGGGCACCTTTGTGGCCTTCCGCGACAGGGTGGCTGACGTGCTGCGCGGCACCTGGCAGCGCGACACCTTCGACTATCTGGTCAACAACGCCGGTTTCGCGCAGACGTCGTTGATAGAGGACACGACCGAGGAGACGTTCGACAGGCTCATGCGGGTACTGCTCAAGGGCCCGTACTTCCTTACGCAGAAGTTGCTGCCCCTGATGGCGGACGGCGGGGCCATCGTCAATACGAGCAGCAACTCGGCGACGGCGGCGACCGGCCTGGAGCCTGGCTACTCTGCCTACGCCTCGATGAAGGGCGGACTGGACGTGCTGACCCGGTACATGGCGAAGGAATTCAGCGCGCGTGGCATCCGCGTCAACGCCGTCTCGCCGGGGTCGACCCGCACTCGGATCGCCGACGACGCCTTCACCCGGTTCCCCGAGGTCGTCCCGGCCCTCGCTGCGAAGACCGCGCTCGGCCGGGTCGGCGAACCCGACGACATCGGCGCGATGATCGCCACACTGGTCTCCGACGAGAGCCGCTGGGTCACCGCTCAGAACATCGAGGTATCGGGCGGCTACAACCTCTAGCAGAAGATCACTGAAAATCTTGGTGCAGGGCGTCTGGCTGTCGGCTGGGCGGTGATGGAGCGGCCCGTCCGTCAGCCGGATCTGCGGCATCGACGACGATGTGGGCTTGGCGTCGTCGACCTTGCCGGGCTTGCTGCCCGCGGCGGCGATCAGGAACTCGTGGACCCAGTGGATACGACGTCGAACCGGTCCTGGCCGCCTGTAGTTGCCGGCGGCCGTCTCGGCTGTGAGTGCGTCGCGGTCGGACCGACGACGCACGCGGGCGGTCGGCGCGCCTGCGGCTACCGGTCGCGGAGCGCCTGCTCGACCGCGTCCCGTACGCGGGCGTCCTCACGCGCCTTGCGCCGTACGCGGTTTCGGCGCCGGACAACGAGTGCCCCGGCGACTGCTGCGATCAGCACGACGACCAACAGCAACAGCGTCCACGGGACGGCCCAGCCGTGCGCGGTGGCCTGGACCGGCTTGAGCGAACTGGTGGAGCCCGACGCGTCGGTGAGCAGAGGTGTCAGGGTCGCGGTCGCGGCGAGGCTGACTCCGGGCGCCACGCCGTGAACGGGCGCCTTCACCTTCCAGCTCTCACCGGGGAGCAGCTCCGGCGGCGGGGCGATGTCGCCCGCTGCGGACCGCAGCCACCCGAACGGGCCGGAGACCGATACCGCCTGCTTTGCCGACAGGATGGCGTTGCCGGTGTTGTGGATCGTGTACGTGACGGTGGCGTCGCCCTTGGCGAACGGGTTGATCGACCCGGCGTAGCCCACGTGGAGGTCCTCGATCGCGAGCTTCGGTTTGAGCTCGCCGCTGACCCGCAGTTTGACCCGGATGCCGAGGCGCCGGTCCACGTTGATGCCCTCGGCTTCGTCGGACTGCCGCAGAGAGGTGAGGATGCCACCCACGTAATCGCCTGGCGTGGCGTTGTCCGGAACGGCGACCGTGAAGGGAATCTTGGCGGACTTGCCGGGCTTGATCACGACGCTGTCGCGGTCGGCGTGGACCCAGGCTCCGATGCCGACGGACTTCTTGTCCTTGGTGAGCAGATCGAGCTGGCCCGTGCCGGTCGTAAAGCCGTCGGCGGCGTAGACAGCGAGTTCGAGCGTGGACTTGCTGTGGTTGGCGACGACCATGGCGTCCTCGGCGTTGCCGCCGGGGTTGACGCCGTAGCTGAAGCTGGAGCGGTCGTCGCCGTACCCGTTCGCGGCCGTTCTGACCGTCCAGGTGACGTCGCCGTTGTCTGCCAGAGCGGGATCGACCCGCAGGCCGACGATCGCGAGGGCCATGAGCAGGGCCAGGGTGGCGGTACGAACGAGTGCGCTGGCGGTGTTCTTCCGGCGCGGGACGGGCGGGTGCATGTCGGGGTTCTCCTGGAACTTCAGGCGGGACGGGGCACCGGAAGGTGCCCCGTCCCGCCAGGTTGGGACGGGTCGATCAGCTGCTCAGTGCGGTGATCGTCAGAGTGGCGCGGTAGCCACCCTTGGTAACGCTGTCCGGGATCTTCAGACCCAGGTCGGCGCCGAGCTTGGCCCCACCACGGGCGTGACCCTGGTCGGCGTGAGCGAGGCCGCGCGAGACGGAAAGGCCCGTGCCGTTGTCGTCGTAGCCGGAGGCCACCGATTCGCCGCTGGCGGCGCCGGCGCCCTGGTCGAGGACGTACGGGCTCCAGCCGAGGTACGAGCCGGAGAACGTCTTGTCGCCGTCCTTGAAGTCGCCCACGTTGGCCGAGATCGACCACGGGGCGAGCGAACGGCGGCTGTCCGACACGGTGATCGGGTTGATCTTGCCGGAGGCCTCGAAGTGGTCACCGTTGCGCTCCTGCGCGGTGCCGAGGTCCACCAGGCCGTTGTAGCCGTCGATCGTCCAACCGAACTCGCCCGGGGCCGGGTTCGGCACGTTGACCTGGAGGTCCTGGCCGGTGCCGTGGTTCGGGTGCACCTTGAACTTGTCGACGGTCGAGCCGACAGGCTGGCCGGCGTCGGTGTTGGTGCACGACATGCCCTGCTCGACCTCGGAGTTCGGGGCCGCGCAGGTGCCGCTGCGAATGTCCTCGACGACGAGCTTGTCGCTGCGCACCTCGACCTTGACGTAGGTGCGGACGTGCTCCTGGTTCTGGACCGAGTTGTACCAGTAGTTGCTCGGGTTCTGCGGGTCGGCACCGTTGCCGGCACCGCTGGTGCCGCTGCTGTCCGGCTTCGTGATGTCGTAGTACTTCGAGCCCGAAGCGGAGTTCGCGGTCACGTAGATGACGCCACCGGGACCGGGGTACAGGTCAGCGGCGCCGGGCTTCTCGTCCGGGTTCGCCTTCTGGCCGTTCTTGATCTCGTAGCTGCGCGAGTAGCTGTGGTCGTGGCCCTGGAGGACCAGGTCGACACCGAGCTTGGAGAACGCGCCCGAGAAGTCGACGCGGCGGACCTTGTTGTCGTTGTCCTTGGCATGGGAGGCCGGCGAGTAGATCGCGTGGTGGTAGGTGAGCACCTTCCACTTGGCCTCGGCGCCGTGCTGGTTGATGACGTCGGTCACGTACTTGATGTGCGCCGCGTCACCGCCGCCGCCCTGGGAGGTGGCGTAGCTGTTGCTGTTGAGGTTGATGAACAGCACATCCTTGTAGATGTACCAGTAGTCACCGCCGGACGTGTTGGACGCCGGGTTGCCGTTGGAGTACAGCGGGGCCGAGCGGTCCGTGTTCGGGGTGGTGAAGTGCTGCTCGTACGCCTTGCCGCCGACGTCGTGGTTACCGATGGTGGGAGCCCACGGGTACTGGCGGAGCTTGTCGGGGGCCAGGAAGGAGTTCCACTGGGACTCGGTGTTCGCGGACTCGACCTGGTCACCGCCCGACAGCAGCAGTTCGGCGTTGGGGTTGGCCGCCAGCGAGACGTCCACGGTGTCCTGCCAACCGGCCTGGTCCTGCCCCAGGTTGCCGGACGAGCCGATCTGCGGGTCGCCGAAGAACAGGAAGTCGTAGTCGCCCTCGAAGTCCTGCGTCTTGAAGGAGTACGTCGAGGACCAGTTGCCCTCGGTGCCGACGCGGTAGGAGTACGCCGTGTGCTCCTTCAGGCCCGTGATCGTCGCGTGGCGGTTGAAGCCGCCGCTGGTCGCGATGTTCGCCGCGCCGGTGGCGTCGAAGTTGGCAGCGTCCGCCGGGAACTCGCCGTTGACGAGCGCGGTGGTCGGGGCGACCTGGAGCTTCTGCGCGGTGTCGGCCGAGGAGTACCAGGTCACGGTGCGCTGGGTCTCGTTGGCGCCCACGCCGAGTATGACGCCGGTGAGCGTGGCGGATTCGGCGGCGGCGGCGGGGGACGCCGTGCCGCTGCCGAGGGCTACGGCCAAGCCCAGGAATGCCGCTGTGGCCCCAGTGGCCGCGCGGCGCCGTACAGACCCGGGAGCCTGTCTCTTGGTGCTCGATTTCATTGGTTTTTTTGTTCCTTTAACGCACATGGGTGCACGGAATGGAGACCCTTACGATTCCTTCACACGGTTAACCCGCGACCAATGCCGTCTCGGACTTGTCTGAACATCTCGCGGGACCTGAATCGGTCTCAGATTCCGAACGTCCGTTGCACGAACCACACCAACCCCATGGCTGACACGCCGGCGGAGACCACACCGGTCGCCCAGAGGCCGGCCGTCGGCGCCCGGTGGCGCAGCACGATCAGCAGCGGGAAGAGGGCGGCGATGATGGCCAACTGCACGGTCTCGATGCCGACGTTGAACACCAGCAGGGACCACAGCAGGGTCCATGACCACGCCTCGTCGATTCCCAGCGCGCCCGCGAAGCCCAGGCCGTGCACGAGGCCGAAGCAGAACACGACCCCGAGGCGGGTCCAGCCCGCACGGTCCAGGCTGAAGTGGCCGCGTCCTGCTGTCTCGAGGTCGGACGCGTGGCCGCGGCGCCGCCAGAGCCGCCACAGGTGCCAGCCGGCGACCACGGCGATCGACAGCGCGATGACGGGCTCCACGATGCCGGCGGGCGCGTCGACCAGACCGAGCGCGGCGAGCATGAAGGTCACCGAGTGCGCCAGGGTGAAACTCGTTGCCACGAGCACGATCTCGCGCAGGCGCCGTGACCCGGCGATGAGTGCCAGCAGGAACAGGATGTGGTCGATCCCGGTCAGCAGGTGCTCGGCGCCCAGGCGGAAGAACTCCCAGAACCGTTCGTACCAGGCCTGACCGATCGAGAAGGACGGGTGACCGGCGTCGAGTGCGGCACTGCCGGAGCGGCCGTCGAGCTCGTAGGTGACGATCGTCTTGGTGCCCTTGACGTACGTCTCGGCGTCGGGGAACAGCCCGCTGCGCACCTCGAGGTCGTCGCCCCGCTCGGAACACGCCCAGTCGAGCAGCAGACCGGCGTACGGCACCCCTTCATGCCGGCCGATCGTGAAGTCGCCGACCCGTGTCGGTAGGCACGCCCTGCCGTCCGAGGTGACCGAGAAGCGCTCGGTCACGTATCTGACGGCCGACTCCGCATGGGCGTTGAGGGCCGCGGCCTGTTCCTTGCTGTCACCTGTTTCGAACGCGGCGTTTCCCGTCTCGAAGAGGGGGTCGTCGTCCTCGTAGTCGGCGGCGGATACGACGAAGAGGTCGTATTCGAGCCCTAGTTTCGTCCGTATATGACCCTCGTTGCCCTCGGCGACGTCGACATACGCGGTCGACGTGAACCCGTGGGCGGACGCCGGCTGTGCGGCGCTCAGGAAAGCGATCACGGCCGCGGTGATCCCGACGACGGTGCGGCGGACTCGTTGTGACATGTTGCTCCTTCAGTTGCCAGTGCACGGTGCGCGTCACGGGTGAACACGGCCCGGGCGGCCGGCGAACTGTGGAACAACAAACGCGATAACGACACCTGCGGAGGTAGGCGGCACCAACCGCGATAGCAGGATGTAGACGCACCATCTGCCACCACTCGGAGGACGATCGCCTTGCGCTCCCTGCTTCGGGCCGCTGCCGCGCTGGCCGCGGCCGCCGCGCTGGTCACCGGATGCAGTTCCGGCGACGACTGGTCACGGCCGCACTCACGGCCCACTCCCGTGGGCACGCTCGGTCCGGGTTTCGTCGACCCCTCTTCCCCACCCGCCCCGGAGGGGACCGCCACACCGCGGCCCGGCTCCTGGGCCGGGGTCCACCCGCCGAAGGACTACCGGGTGGTCCTTCTCACCTCGGGTGCCGAGCGCCCGACCAAGAAGCTCGTGACGGCGGTCCAGGACTGGGCCGGGGACGAGCACGTCGACCTCAGAACGATGACCGCCGACGGCCCGTCCGACCTCGTTCCCAGCATTACCAGGGCCCTCGAGATGAGCCCGGACCTCATCGTCAGCGCAGGCAACGACCTCGTCGACCCCCTCGCGGTGGTCACCCCGAACCACCTGTCCCAGCAGTTCCTCGTCGTAGGCGCGGAGCTGGCCGAGCCCACCCACAACGTCACGGCGGTCGACTGGTCCGGTGCGTCGTTCCGTGGCGAAGGGCTCGGCATGTCCTCGACGTACGACCCCGGCTCGTTCTCCACCGAGCGCTGCGCGGCCGCCATCAGGGCAGGCGTCGCGTCCGTGCTCAACGACCTGACCGGGATCGTGATCTGGCTCGACGACCCCTCTGCCCCGCGCTGAGGGCCGCGGTCGTCTGCGAGAGTGCCGGTCGAACCCACTCATTGGTTCTGGACGTGCGAGGTCAGCACGGGCGGGGCCAGCAGAGGGCTGCGCCGCAGTTGTGAAGCGGCGCGAGCTCACTGTGGAGGGCGGAGAAGTCAGCCGGGCAGCGTGGCGGGAGCGGGCCAGCAGCATTGGGGTGGAACCGTCCGGCTGTTCGGCGCCACCGATGAGCACGCCGTACACCTCTCTATGGGGCCTTCTCTGGCTGAACGGCTCGGGCACGGGCGTAGCAGGTTCTTCACTGGCCCGGGGCGGGCCATTTCCGCCGAGCCCTTCGACGTCCTGGGTCGGCTCGAAGACTGAAAGCACCCCTCGTAGGTAAGCTGAAACCAGCCCGGCGAGCGCATCCGCGCAAGCGTCTGCGCATCGGGAACGCGCTGCACTGGATGGTCGGCATGGGTGCTCGCAGGAGAACTCGTTCCACAGCAGCAGACCTCCCCTTGGGTCCATCGACCGCCCTGGTTGTGGTCGACGGCGCAGGGGTGGTGCGGGGGTGGAGCGCGGGGGCTGCGAAACTTCTCGGCCACTCGAGCCCGGAGGTGCTGGGCAGGCCGCTGTCAGAGGTCTTCTCCCCGGCGGAAGGGGCGACGTATCAGGCGGGCGCCCCTGACCTCGCCGCGCGGCTCGGGGCGCAGCAGGGCTGGAAAGGCCGGCAGACCGTGCGTCACCGGGACGGCCGCCGTCTCGAGCTGCAGATCGGGATCCTGCCCATCCAGGACTCCGGCGATTGTTCGATGCGACTGATTCTCGCCGCCGACACGACTCGGACCTGGTGGTGGAGCGCCGGCCGCTCCCTGCTGGAAGGGATCACCGTCACCGCTCCGGTGGGCGTGGCCATGGTCGACACCGAGCTGCGGCTCACCTGGGTGAACGATGCCATGGAGCGCCAGTGCGGCATCCCCCGCGAGCGCTTTCTGGGGCGGCGCCTGGGAGAGATCCTGCCCGACCTGGATGTGGAGCACACCGAAGCGGAGATACGCCAGGTGCTGGAGACCGGCCGCCCTTCGACGGGCCGTGAGTACTTCGGACACGTTCTGTCGGAGCCGGGTCAGATCGCCTATTCCACCTCGTGCTTCCGCGTGGAGAACGAGGACGGACGACCGCTGGGCGCGTGCTACATCGTCCTTTCCACCACCGACCACTACCGCGCCCGGCAGAAGCTGACACTGCTGAACGAGGCCCACAAGCGCTTGGGCAGCACGCTGGACGTCCCCCGCACGGCCCAGGAACTGGCCGACGCGGCCGTCCCCGGGCTCGCCGACCACGTCACCGTCGATCTCCTCGACTCGGTACTGCGCGGTGAAGAGCCCCCATCCGGCCCGGCCGACGCCATCACTGCGGCCTCCCTCCGCTGCGTCGGACACCGCTCCGCCCGCGAGGGTGCCCCGCCGCCCATCCCGCCGGGTGAACACTCCGACTACCCTCCGCTGTCGGCCACGGCACGCGCGCTCATCAGCGGCTCCTCCACGCTGATCCCCGAGTTGGACCCCACCGATCCCGACTGGACCGCCGACGACCCGGCCCGTGGCGCGTACCTGCGCGACCTCGGTATCCACTCACTGATGATCGTCCCCATCCGCGCACGCGGCACCACCTTGGGAGCGGCCACCGTCGGCCGCCGGCAGCCCAGAGTGCCGTTCGAGCACGACGACCTGGTCCTCGCAGAGGAGCTGGTCGGACATGCCGCCGTCTGCATAGACAACGCCCGCCGCTACACCCACGAGCACGCCGCCGCACTAACCCTCCAGCGCAGCCTGCTCCCCCAGGACCTGCCCGAACAGAACGCAGTCGATGCCGCCTACCGCTACCTGCCCGCCGACACGGCAGCCGGCGTGGGCGGCGACTGGTTCGACGTCATCCCGCTCTCCGGAGCCCGCGTCGCCCTGGTCGTCGGGGACGTGGTCGGACACGGCATCCACGCCGCCGCCACCATGGGACGGCTCCGCGCCGCCGTACAGACCCTCGCCGACATCGACCTCACCCCCGACGAGGTGCTGGCCCACCTGGACGACATGGTCAGCCGGATCGCCGAGGAAACCGACGACGAATCCGGCGTGACCGGGGCGACCTGCCTGTACGCCGTCTACGACCCGGTCGGCCGCCACTACACCCTTGCCCGCGCAGGCCACCCGGCACCGGCGCTCGTCTCTCCCGACGGTGCCGCCCGGCTGGTGGATCTCCCCAGCGGCCCGCCCCTCGGCCTCGGCGGTCTGCCCTTCGAATCCATTCGGATGGACGTCCCCGAGGGCAGCATCCTGGCTCTCTACACCGACGGCCTGATCCAGAGCCACTCCCTCGACGCCGACCAGGGACTCCGGCAGCTGCTCGACGTCCTGGCCGTCCCGCAGACCCCGCTGGAGGACCTCTGCGACGCCGCCGTCGCAAGCATTTCGGCCAACCGGCCGGGAGACGATGCGGCACTGCTGCTGGCCCGCACCCACACCCTGGGCGAGGATCACGTCGTCTCGTGGGACATCGCCAAGGATCCGGCGGCCGTCGCACCGGCCCGTGCCAAAGCGGCCCGGCAACTCGCGGTGTGGGGGCTCGAGGAGCTCACCTTCACCACCGAGCTGGTAGTCAGCGAACTCGTCACCAACGCCATCCGCTACGCCTCGGGCCCCATCCGGCTACGGCTCATCCGTGACCGTACGCTCATCTGCGAGGTCTCCGACGGCAGCAGCACCTCCCCCCATCTGCGCCACGCCCGGACAACCGACGAGGGCGGCCGCGGTCTTTTTCTGATCGCCCGATTTGCCCAGCGCTGGGGCGCCCGATACGCCGGTGACGGCAAGACCATCTGGTCTGAACAATCCCTCCGACCCGCCGGACTCGAGCACGACTTGCTGAAAGCCTTCGGAGATCTCAGCGACCTCGAGGACAGCGGCCCCCTGAGCCGATTGGGCAGCCGTGGCTGACGCAGCCTCACGCGCGGAGCAACGGGTCGCGTGCGTGCGAGACGATGCGGCCGGGCGCTACGAGCTGGCGCGGGAGTTCTACCGGCTTGCCACGGGCCCCCGCCGCCGGTACGGGCATGCCGAGCTGAGTTTCATGCACTGGTCCCTCGCCCGTGGTGTCCTCGAGCCGGAATCCTCCGAACCGCCGGGAAGTCCCTGGTGGCGCGCCGTCAACGAACGGCTGCTGCGGGACAAGACCGAGGCCCACCTGCTGTCCGCCGGGGCCACAGGCATGCCCAGCGCCCGCAGCGTCGAGTACTGGGTGGACTTCATCCGCACACCGGAGCCCGGCCGCTGGTACCGCGCGCACAACGCCAGCATCGTCGCCGGCTACGTGCAGCACCAGGATCTGGCCGCCGCCGAGATGCAGGTCGAGCGGTTCATGCTGAACGTCGCACTGCTCCGCGTCCTGTTCACCCATGCGATGCTCGCGCGCCCGCGACTCGCGCTCGGCCGACTGGCCGCCCTCGGACCGCTGCTGGCCGATCCGCGTCACCGGGCCGTCCAGATGTTCCTCGACCTCGGCCGGTCCTTCCCGCCCCAATACCCAGTGATCGAGACCGTCGAGGAAACGATCCTCGACGAGCACGCCTTCGCCCGCATGCTCGACTACGGCCTGATCGCCCCACGGCTGACCGCACTCTACGAATTCTCGGCCGCGTCGCTGGACCAGCCGCAGCTGACCTCCCTACTGGACGACGGCGTCCCGGCCTACGCATGGCCGCACAAGGACCGGCCGCTCTGGTACATCGGCAACACCGGCCCCCACCTCCGTGCCATCGCCCGCGCCAGCGGCGTCCGCCTGCTCTGGGAACCGTCACCGCTGGACCGCTCCCACCGCCGACCGCACCGGTGACGGCACCGCACCGCACCGCAGCGGTGTGCGGTGGGCTTGGCGCCCTTTCCCCGCCGGCACCTGTGGAGCCTGAATCACGGAGAGCTCACATGCGGGGCGAGGCCGAGTTCGCGGGCGCCCAGCGGCTCGAAGAAGCCCGCCACGTCCGCCGAGCTGACCTGGGCGAGCCGGGCCGGGCTCCACTGCGGGTTGCGGTCCTTGTCGATGATCTGGGCGCGCACGCCCTCCACCAGATCGGGCCTGGTGAAGGCGGCGCAGGAGACGCGGAATTCCTGGTCGAGCACCGCCTCCAGGCTACCGAGGCGCCGTGCGCGGCGTACCGAGGCGAGGGTCACCTTGAGTGCGGTGGGCGACTTGGTGAGAATCGTTTCGGCGGTCTCCTTCGCGGCGGGTACGCCGCTGTTCTGGAGCCGCTCGACGATTTCTTCGACCGAGACAGCCGCGTAGCAGTCGTCGATCCAGTCGCGGTGGGCGGACAGTTCACCGACGGGCGGAGCCGTGGCGTATCGCCGCACAGTCGCCACGACCTCGGCAGGCGTCGTGCTCCCGGCGAGATCCCGGGTGAGGTCCACCAGGTGCTCGGACGGGACGAAGTGGTCGGCAAGGCCGCACAGCAGCGCATCGCCGGCGCCGACCGCGTCCCCGGTGAGCGCCAGGTGGGTTCCGAGCTCACCGGGTGCGGACGCGAGGAGGTGGGTTCCACCGACGTCGGGTACAAAGCCGATGCCGGTCTCCGGCATGGCGACGCGTGAGCGTTCCGTGACGATACGGACGCTGCCGTGGGCCGATACCCCGACGCCGCCGCCCATCACGATGCCATCCATGAGTGCGACGTACGGCTTGGGGAAGCGGGCGATACGGGCGTTGAGCCGGTACTCGTCGCGCCAGAAGTCCACCGATGTGCTGCCGCCCGCTCGGGCGTCCTCGTAGATGGCGCGGATATCGCCCCCGGCGCACAGACCGCGCTCCCCTGCCCCACTGAGCAGTACCGCGGTGACCGAGTCGTCGCGTTCCGCCGCGGCGAGGGCTTCGTCGATGCGGAGCACCATGGTGTGGGTCAGCGCGTTGATCGCCCGGGGCCGGTTGAGCGTGATGTGCCGGATGCGGCTCTCGGTGTGCAGCAGGACGGGGTCTTCGTTGTTCATGAGTGCGCTCCGGTCAGCCCCTGTGCCGTACCGTCCGCCGGTCACGGACGATCTTCCGCTGTTCATTGTGCGTGGTGGGTGGTGGGGTGGGGCGGCAGGGGGTGCCGAGGACCGGGGGCAGGGGCGGTAAGGGGCGTCCGAGGCGCCGGGGGGTGTCGTCAGCTGTGGCAGTCATCTGGAACCGGTTCGACAATTGAGGCGTATACGAGCACCGCACACAGGCCGCACTGCCCGCCAGTCCCGCCGGACGATCTCCGGAGCAGGAATGACCGACAATGACCGGACGCCAGACGCCGACGATTCCCCCCGCGTGCAGCTCGACCGGTGCCACAACGGCGAGACCGGGACGGCGCAGCGGCTTGCGCTGAATCGCACGGGCAGCTTCGAGTGGGACCTGGACGCGCGGACGCTGGACATCGACATGGCCGGCCTGCTGGTCTTCGGGGTGGACCCGGACACCTTCACCCCCCGCCCGGGGGCCCTGCTCGAGCGGCTCGAACCGGTGGAGCGGACCCGGCTGGAACTCGCGGCCGACGAGGCCATCAACGGCAGTCGCAGCTCGTACAGCATCCACTTTCAAGTCCCGCTCGACGACGGCACGCACCAGTGGACCCATATCCAGGCGCGCGTCCTGCGCAGCGACGACGGACGGGCGCACCGGGTCATCGGAGTCGTACGGGATGCGACGGCGGAGATCACCCATTCGGCCTTCGTGCTTGACCTGGAGAAACGCCGCCAGCGTCAGACCAGCATCGTTGAGCGCACAACAAGTGCAATGGCGCGCGCGGTGACCGTGGACGATGTGACCGCCGCGCTCACCGGCCCGGGCGGGCTCGCCAGGCTGGGCGCCGACGGGCTCGCCCTCGCGCTGGTCGAGAACAACGTGCTCAACGTCATCGCGCTGAGCGGCGACGCTCCGGAGGCGATATCCGAGGTAGCGGCCAGGAATCTCGACCCTCGATTCCCCCTGGCCGACACCATCCTCCGTGGCCGGCCAAGGTTCGCGACCTCGGTCGGCGCACTCACCCGGCGCTACCCGGCGCTGGAGCCGTACGTGGACCAGTTGAAATTCCGCGCCGCAGCGTATCTACCACTGGTCGCACAGGCGCGCACGTTGGGCGGGCTTGCGCTCTTCTACCACGAGCGCACGGCCTTCAACGCCGACGAGCGCAATCTGTGTCTGGGGCTCGCGGCCATCGTGTCCCAGTCGCTGCAACGCGCGACCCTCTTCGACGAGGAGCGCGAATTCGCCACGGGGCTGCAGTCGGCGATGCTCCCCCGGCAGATCCAGGAGATCAAGGGTGGCGAAATCGCCGTGCGCTACCACGCTGCGTGGAGCGGGCGGCAGGTCGGTGGCGACTGGTACGACGTGATCCCCCTGCCGAAGAACCGGTTCGGCATCGTGGTGGGCGATGTCGAGGGCCACGACACCCACGCGGCCGCCATCATGGGTCAGCTGCGGATCGCCCTGCGCGCGTACGCCGCCGAGGGGCACCCGCCGGCCACCGTACTGGCCCGGGCCTCGCGGTTCCTCGACGAACTGGACACGGATCGCTTCGCCACGTGTACGTACGCGCAGGTCGATCTCGCCTCGGGGACCGTGCGCATGGTCCGCGCCGGGCACTTCGGTCCGCTGATCCGGCATACGGACGGCCGGATCGGCCTTCCACAGGTACGGGGCGGGCTGCCGCTGGGGATCTCCACCGCCTTCGAGGACGAGGAGTTCCCGGAGACCCGTCTCGACCTGGTGCCCGGCGAAACGCTCGTCCTGTACACCGATGGCCTCGTGGAGGAGCCGGGAGCCGATATCGACGCGGGTGTCCGTGCACTGGTCCACGAGGTGCGCGCCGGTCCCACGCGCGCGCAGCCGCTGGCCGACCATCTGTCGGACCGGCTCTGGGAGCGCTGGGGCGCGGGGGACGATGTCGCGCTACTGGTGCTGCGGCGCAGTCCGGATCCGGGGTCGCCGCGAGCGCCGCGGTTGCACCAGTACATCCACCAGGCGGATCCCGAGGGGCTGTCCGAAGCCCGGGCGATGGTGCGCCAGGCCCTGGACGACTGGAACCTGGGCGAATTCGCCGACGACGCCGAACTGATCACCGGTGAGCTACTGGTGAATGTGCTGCTGCACACGGACGGCGGAGCGGTGCTCACGCTGGAGGTCCTTCCGAAACCCGTCCGGCGGGTGCGGCTGTCGGTGCAGGACCGTTCCAGTGCCTGGCCGAGGCGGCGAACTCCCGGCGAAACGGCGACATCGGGGCGCGGCCTGTTGCTCCTCGATGCCATCGCCATCCGATGGGGTGTCGAGTCGCGCGGCGAAGGAAAGGCCGTCTGGTGCGAGATCGGACCATCGGCACCATCCGCCGCCGCTGCCCGGATCCGGAAGTCGACCCGGTCTGCGGAACCTGGGGCGCACGTGAAGCCGCCCGACCCTGCGGAGTCCGCGGACCCTTCTGAAGGCCCGAGTTGAGGGGAGTTGAGGGGCGCGCCGCCACGCGCGGCGTGATGCGGCACGCCCCTCGCCCCATGGTCCGTGGCGCGATCCCGCGCTACGGACCAGCGGACCACTGAGCTACGTCAGTGCTGTGCGGTGCGACGCTTGCGCACGGACCACATGATGCCGCCACCGGCCAGCAGCACGGCGACAGCCGCACCACCGATGACAGGGGTGGCCGACGACGAACCCGTCTCGGCCAGGTCGGGCGAGCTGGGGCTCGGCGAAGCCGCGGCGGGCGCGGTCTCCGGGGAGCTCTCGCTCGGGGTGGCGCTCGGGGTGGGCGCCTCCGTGGTCGGCTTCTCGGCCGGCTTCGACTCGGACTCCGTCGGCGTGGGCTTCGGGGTGTTGTCCGCACACACCGGCGCCGTCTTGGTCTCGTCCTTCGAGAACCGGTCGCCGTCACCGGCCTTGACGACCAGGTGGACCGTCAGTTCCTTGTCGTGCTGAGGCAGCGCGAGCTTCTTGTGGAACTCCTTGCCGAACGTCTCGGTGGGCAGGAGGTCCTTTCCGTCGACGGTGACGGTCACCTGGTTGGTGACGCCACCGTTGTAGGCGGTCAGGTCAAGGCTCACATCAGTACAGGTCACGGCCCAGGTGGGGGTGTGAGCTGCGGCCGGTCCGGCGCAGAGGACCGCGCCGGTCAGGCCGGCAACCGCAACGGCCGCGTATGTCCCCGCGGCGCGCCACGATCTCCTGGGTATGGTCATGGATTCTTCCTCCACATATTTCATCGCCCGAATGGCGGTGGAGCGCACAGTACTGCCCTCCATAACCGTCCGCGCAACCGACCCATGCGCCACGCGAGGTTACAACTGTCACCACATCACCTCGGGTTGGTACATGCCGGACACTCCCCTGGGGCCGCGACCCGTCCAGCGGTGGCGTGAAGTGAGCGTATGGCGCCGGACCGCCCGTTCCGCCGACCCGAGAGCAGTCCGAGGAGCAAGTCCTGCCGGCGGCCCGACGAGCGGGCCCCATGAGTCAGAGCGCGCGATGCATGATGTGCAGTCCGACGAACCCGTGCTTCGGGTGGTTGAACCCTTCGGGCAGGGTCCCCAGAATCTCGAACCCGAGTGAGCGGTAGAGCCGCACCGCATAGTGGTTGGTCTCCACGACGGCGTTGAACTGCATCGCCCGGAACCCTGCCGCGCGAGCCCACTCCACCGTGTACACGCACAGCGCCCGGCCCACTCCCTGACCGGAGTGCTCGGGGTCGACCATGTAGCTGGCGCTGGCGATATGCCTGCCGTTGCCCATGTGGTTGTTGTTCATCTTCGCCGTACCGAGGACGGCCCCGTCGTCGTCGACCGCCACGACCGTACGGTTCGGCTCCTTCAGCAGCCACCAGTCGCGGGCGTCGTCCTCGCCCAGCTCGAGCGGGTAGGTGAACGTCTCCCCGGCAGCAACGATTTCGTGGAAGAACGGCCAGATGGCGGGCCAGTCCTCGGTGGTGGCTTCCCTGATCAGCATGAGGACACAATGCCGGTGCGGGGCGCCGTTCGCGAACCGTTATTCGTCGCGCCGGGCGGGTGCTTGCTCCCCTTCTCCCGGGTCGAGAGTACGAATGACTCGGGCGGGGCTGCCGACCGCCAGCACTCCCGACGGCAGGTCCTTGGTCACGACGGATCCTGCGCCGACGACGGTGTCCGCCCCGATGGCCACACCGGGACAGACGATCACCCCGCCACCGAGCCATACGTTGTCCCCGATCGTCACGGGGTCCGCCTTCTCCCAGCCCGCACGGCGGCGCTCGGTGTCCAACTCATGGCTGGGGGTGAGAAGCTGAACGTTCGGGCCGATTTGTACATCGGCACCGATCGTGATGGGCGCCGCATCGAGGAAGACCGCTCCGAAGTTGATGAACGTACGCGGGCCGATGGTGATGCGAGCCCCGTAGTCGCAGTAGAACGGCGCGCGAATGTTGACATCCGCGCCCACCGAGCCGAGCAGCTCCTCCAGGATCTTCCGCCGTTCGGCGGGCGTTGCCCGCGCCGCAGTGTTGTAAGCCTCGCAGAGTTCGATGCGTCGCTCGGTATCCGCGCGCAGTTCGAGATCGTCCGCGATGTACCAGTCGCCGGCCAGCATCCGCCTCTTGTTCTCCCCCACGACTCACCTCTCTCCTTGCGTATCCATCGTGTCCGTCGTGTCCGGTTCATTCAACGGTCTTCGCCGGCAGCCCGTTCCCAACCGTCCTGCGCCCCCGTATCGCGCCTTGGCAGACCGAGTCGGGCAAGCAGCCCGGGTGCGGGATCGGAGTCGGTAACGGGAACGGGACCGGGTCGATGGTCATCTCCCGGACGCGGAGCCTGTCGCGACGCCCGTGCGCCGTCCAGCTCCATGATCAGATCGATCCTCCGCCAGAGGATCTCGTCCGGATCGTCCGCCTGCATCAGCTGTGCCATGGTCTCCCGGGCGACGACGGATCCCGGCGGCCCGAAGACCGGCTCGGGCCGGACCTTGGCGAGGTAGGCGCGCTCGTACGGATCGTCGACCACCTCCGCGAGCTGAACCGCATCCAGCGCGCCGGCGAGCACTGCCGCGCGCCGCCAGGGATCCTCCGTCCGGCTCAGCAGCCGCTCGATCCGTTGTCCGCGCCAGTTGCGCGCCCGCCAGTCGATGCCTGCATCCAGCCGGGCCCTCATCCAGACCGGACTGTTCCCGGCCAGCAGTTGAGGAGCCCGGGCCGCGAACCCGAGGACTTCCTGGGCGAGATAGAGCCACACAACCGCTTGATACCGATTCAAATGGAACGTGACCGGCGTGATGCATCCAGCCCGGGCCAGTCCGGTGAAGCGGACCGGACTGATACCGAGCAGCCGCGCCCCTGCCGCCGTGCCCACCGTACGAACCCGTTCGCGCACCGCGTCCGGGAAGCCGTCCTCGGACCGGAGCCGGTGGATCTCCCCACGCCCCACCCTGGGTCTGCCGCCGGCCTGCTCCGCCGTGGTGCGCACGATGCCCAGGTGCACCGCAAGTTCGAATTCACCGCGCTTCAGACCCAGTTCCTGCGCCGCTCGTCCCGCTGCCACCGTCCCGCCAGTGATGTCGGTGGCAGCGGCCGCCTCGGCGCACAGCACTTCTGTCCGCGCTGCTTCCGTAACAGCCATGACTGTCCTCCCCCGTGAGGATCCGCGAGTTCCGTAACTCTCTGTGATCACGGTATCTCGAGGGGAAGACTTTCGCCCGGCCTGTGGACAACTCTCACGGCCGGGCGAAAAGTGCAGGTCGGATGGGCTCCGTACGGTCAGATCCGGTTGACTCCTCCATGGCCGCCCTGGCGTGCGGTGACGCCGAGATGTTCTCCGACCTTGTTCACGAGCAGCGTCATCTCGTACGCGACCTGACCGACGTCGGCCTCGGCCGCGGTCAGCACGCACAGACAGCTGCCGTCCCCGGCGGCAGTCACGAAGAGGAGCGCCTCGTCGAACTCCACCATCGTCTGCCTGGCCTTTCCTGCCCGGAAGTGCCGTCCCGAGCCACGGGCGAGACTGTGCAGCCCCGACGAGACCGCGGCGAGATGCTCCGCGTCCTCCCGTGCCAGCCCCGTGCTCGCTCCCGTCACCAGGCCGTCGTTCGAGAGCACCAAGGCGTGCCGAATGTGCTCGACGCGGCCGGTGAGATCGTCAAGGAGCCAGTCAAGTCCCCTGTCCAGCGCCATTTCCCCGCTCCTCCCCGCTCATGCGTTCCCCGTACGTGTCCCCGTTCCCACGTTGCGCGCAAGCCTTGCGCACAGCTCACGTACGGGCAAGCGCCCCCTGCATCCGCAACGTCGCGCAGGAACGGTCAGCCCACCGAGTCGAGGAGTCTCGCCGTGTGCATCCGGCCGGCGTACTCGACCATGCGGATGAGGACTTCCTTGCCCGAGTCGCGGTCGCGCGCGTCGCACAGCACGACCGGTGTCCCCAGGTCGAGATCGAGGGCGCGGGACACTTCGCGCTCGCCGTAGGCGCGAGCTCCCGCGAAACAGTTGACGGCCACGACGAACGGGATCCTGCGATGCTCGAAATAGTCGACGGCCGGGAAACAGTCTTCGAGCCGCCGGGTGTCGGCGAGCACAACCGCGCCGAGGGCCCCCTGGGACAGTTCGTCCCAAAGGAACCAGAACCGGTCCTGCCCCGGTGTACCGAAGAGATACAGCGAGAGGCCGGACCGGATGGTGATGCGCCCGAAATCCATGGCCACGGTCGTGGTGGTCTTCTGATCCACCCCGTCGGTGTCGTCGACCGACTGTCCGGCCTCGCTGAGCAGTTCCTCCGTACGCAGCGGCCGGATCTCACTGACCGCACCGACGAGAGTCGTCTTACCGACTCCGAAGCCCCCGGCGACCAATATCTTCAGCGCGAGAGCGTCGGTCTCCGCGGCTTGATCAGCCGCTCCCTCGACCATCTCCCCGCCCGTTCTGTCAGCGTCCTCGGAAGGCATCGATCACTTCTCTCACCCGTGAGCCTCAAGACGGAAAAGCCCAGATCAGAGCCACTTTGCCGGGCTCGGTTCGATATCTGTGGGCTGCGGTACGGGTGACAGCATGGCAAGCAGTGACCCCACCCCGAGCAACGTGATCGGATTTTGACCGGAGTGGCCAGACAGAGACCACTCGGTGTTCGTATGAGATCACTGTTTGCGCCGAATTGGAGCCACGTTCCAGCCAGACCCGAACCCGGCGCGGTTGCGCGATCGGGCCCGGAGCCTTCACGTCCGGCACCTAGACTGGTCGCTTCGGGGCGTGGGGAGACAGTCCGGGCGGACAGGAGAGCAAGAGTGTCGACACGTGCCGGCGGCGGCTTCGACGATCCGCCCGCGGAGGTGCTGGCGGAGGCGGCCGCGGCATTCGGACTGCTGGCGACGCCGGCGCGGCTGCACATCGTCTGGGCGCTGTCACAGGGTGAGAGTGATGTGACCGGTCTTGCGGAGCTGGTGGGCGGCACGCTGCCGTCGGTCAGCCAGCATCTGACGAAACTGAAATTGGCCGGTCTCGTGCGATCGCGACGCGAGGGCCGCCGTCAGGTGTACCTGGTGGACGATCCCGATGTGGTGACGGTCGTACGGCTGATGGTCGGCCAGCTCGCCGCACGGGCCGGGCACGCGCCCGCGCAGCGCGTACGCCTCCGTGACCTCGGTGTCTGAAAGCAGCGCAGCACAGGATCCGGCCGCACCGGCCCCGGGAGAATCCACCTCCCCGGCCGCAGGGGCGCTTCGTCCGCGGTACTCGTGGGCGGTTCGTTCGGTGTCCTGCTGCCGCCGCTGGAATTCCTGTTGCTTGCCATGGTGCTCGCGCTGTACGCGCATGGGCGGAGCGCGGCCCGTAATCGCTGCCCACAGAACGGGAGATGCGCATGAGCCTGCAGCACATCGGTGTGTGCGTGCGTCGCGCGACCCTCGACGACGTACCTGCTCTGGTGCGGATGCGAGCGCTGATGCTGTCGGACATGGGAATGCAGACAGGCGACGCCGACGCACCGTGGCGGGCAGCATCGGCGCTGTGGTTCTCCGAGCGCCTGCGGCTGCCGGACGAGTTCGCCGCGTTCCTGGTCGCCGATCCCGAGCTCGGCGTCGTCGCGAGTGCGGTCGGTGCGTGCGATGTGCACGCGCCCAGCCCGGCCAATCCCAGCGGACTGCACGGGCACATCTCCAATGTCAGCACCGATCCGCGCCGTCGACGCCGCGGGTACGCCCGGGCGTGCCTCGACGCGTTGCTCACCTGGTTCCGTGAGGAGACTCCGGTCACGGTCGTCAATCTCAATGCCACCGGGGACGGCGCCGCTCTGTACGAGTCGTTCGGCTTCGCGGCTCCTCGGCACCCTGCGCTGCAGCTCCGTACGGGGGCATGACCGCCCGCAGTTCCGCAACGGTCGGTGGAACCGGGCCGGTCAGCCGTAGGAGAGGTCGGTGCACAGGTCTTCGTCGGCCGACCGGACTCCGTCGCCGGCGGTGGACGCAGCCGTGCCGGGCGTCGTGGACGCGGCGGGCGACGGATTCTGTGCGTACGAGCTGCCGAGGACCACTCGGATGCCCGGCATGTCCGAGGCCGTGGTCCGCGCCCCGGTGAAGAGTCGCGCGGTGGTCTCCGCCTCGCTCCGGAGGCCCGGCCCGTATTCGATGACGGTCGACGTGTGGTCCTGGGTGCTCGCGGTCGCCGTGACGGTAATGGTGAAGCCGTGGGCGCGCAGCAGTTCGGCGGCGCGGGCGGCGAGTCCATTGACGGTGGTGCCGTTGTAGACGGCCAGGCTGATACCTGTGCCGGAGACCACGGTCGGGGCGGCGGGAGACGGCGACGCATCAGCCGAACCCGTGCCGCCACGGCCGCCCTTGCCTTTGCCGCCGGCATCCTGGTCGTCGATCGCGCGGTCGGCCTTGAGCGCCGCCCACAGCGCGTCGGCATCCGGCTCGACGATCGCGACGCGCGCGCCCTCGTAACGCCAAGGGACGGTCACGAACTTGGTGTTGCGCAGATCGATGTTCTTCATCGACATGGCGAACGACAGCAGCCGGTCGGCCGATCCGAGGCCGGGATCGACGGTCATCGCGTCGGTGGCCGCGTTGGCGAGCGGCAACAGGGTGGTGGGGTTCATGCCCCGGGACTTGACCTTCTTGATGAGGGAGCCGATGAATGCCTGCTGGCGTTTGATCCGTCCGATGTCGGAGCCGTCGCCGATGCCGTGCCGGATCCGGACGTAGTCGAGCGCGCGCTGCCCGGAGACGGTCTGCGGGCCCTTGGCGAAGACCAGGGCGCCTCGCGTGGGCAGGTTCGGACTGAGGTCGCGCTCGTAGATGTCCTGCGGCAGACAGACCGGGACTCCGCCGACGGCCGACGTCAGAGCGGCGAAGCCGGAGAAGTCCACCACGATGGTGTGGTCGACGCGCAGGCCCGTGAGCTGCTCCACGGTGTTCTGGGTGCAGGCCGGGTTTCCCTCAGCGGTGTCCCCCACCGAGAACGCCCCGTTGAACATGACGTGGTGCTGCGGTGCGGTCCAGTCGCCGCCGGGCTTCTTGCACGCCGGGATGTCGACGAGGGAGTCACGGGGAATGGACACGGCAACCGCGTGCCGGCGATCGCCGTACACATGGAGCAGGAAGGCGGTGTCGGAACGGCCCACGGTGTCCTTGCCGCCGCCCAGCTTCCTGTTGGCGCCGGAGCGTGAATCCGATCCGATGACGAGGACATTCTGCCCGTTCGACGAGGAGGGCGGCCGGTCGCCGGAGATCCCGTCCGCGCTGAAGGTGTCGATCTGGCCGGTCAGCTTGAGATAGCCCCAGCCGACGCCCGCGACGAGCAGGACGAGGAACGACAGCCCCATGGTTGCGGTGCGCCGTGCCCGACTGCCCCGTTGTAAGTCCGCCGCCACCTTGTGACTTCCCGTCATTGGTCACCTCGCCCGTCCGGCCCTCCGCCTTCCACGGAGGAAGACGTACGCCCCCGCCCCGAAGTTGCACAGTTGCGCAATCTAGGAAGCGTTGCCGTGCAAGTGGATCAACGGTCCCGCCCACAGCCACCCGGATCCGCCGACGCCGAAACTTCGGAAGGAAGGGCGGAACAGAAGGTGCTGCGCAACGGCCCTGAACCCTGGTACCTCTCGATTGTCGCGGCTGTACCCATCGCGCTGTCCGGATCGGAGAAACTGCCGGACTCGGCCCGCACGCGGGGCGAGTCCATGCGGATCACGAAAGGCGTGAGGCGAAGGCCGTCAACAAGAACGAACCACGGTGATCCGGGCGGCGCGATGCCGCGCCCGGGACGACCGTCGTCACGGTCGGTCCGGACTGGGACGTGTGGACGACGGGTGAGGGCGAGGACTCTCGGGGAAGTGTGCCGACAGGGCGCGGAGTGGACGTTCCGCGCGGTGGGCCAGGGTCTCGCGCGAAGCCCTGCCGGTGTCCCGTCCGGCTACGGCGTCGATGTCAGCTCCCTCGGGCCGCCTGCCGGAGCGGTGGGTCAGAGCGCCCGCAGTCCGTTGATCACCTCGCGAAGGATCCGCTCGTCGGGCAGTTGTGCGGGCGGCACGGGTCGGCTGACCCGCACATAGCCGGCTTCGAGCAGATCTCCGAGGAGTACGCGGACGACACCGACGGGGAGGTCGGCGTCGGCGGAGAGTTCCGCGACGGACTGGGTCTCGGAACGGCACAGGGTGAGCAGGGCGCGGTGTTCGGGTCCCAGTAGGCGCTCCTCGGAGCTGTCCGGTGCGCTGTCGGCGACGGCTACGAGTGCGATCAGATCGAAGTGCGCGCCGTTGGGGCCCGGTTCGGTCCGTCCGCCCGTCATGGCGTACGGGCGGACCAGGGGCCCCGCTTCGGCGTCGTACCACTGGCTGCCCGGCAGTTCGGGCGGGTCCGGGAAGCGCTGGGAGCCTCCCGGACCCTTGCTGGTCATGTCCACTGCTGTCTCGTCCCTTTCAGCCGGCCGGGGACGGGGGTGCGGTGATCCGCGGCGGGGTGCGCAGGTGCTCGCCGACCCGTTTGACGAGGCGGGCCATCTCATAGGCGACCAGGCCGATATCGGCGAAGGCCGTGCTCAGTACGGCGAGGCAGGAGCCGTCCCCCGCGGCCACGACAAAGAGGAAGCCCTCATCCATCTCGACCATGGTCTGACGGACGTCTCCGGCCTGGAAGTGCCGTCCGGCGCCCTTCGCGAGGCTGTGGAAACCGGAGGCCACCGCCGCCAGGTGCTCGGCGTCCTCGCGGCTGAGCGCGTTAGAGGCGCCCACCGCCAGACCGTCGTTGGAGAGCACCACGGCGTGCCGGACTTCGCCGACCCGGGCCACCAGATCGTCCAGCAGCCAGTCGAGTTCGCCCGAGCGCCGGTGCACCTCGGTCCTCTCGTTCGCGATCATGCGTGGTCTCCTTCGCTGCCTGGACGGGGGCGGGGTTCGGTGATGTTCCGGCGGGAGCGGGGGGCGGGCGTGCCGGGAGCGGTGCCGCCGCCGCGTACCCAGCCGTTGCGGTAGGCGGTCATCCGGTCTCTGGCCTGCTCCGGGGTGCGCTCCACCGGGCTGTCCGCGCCGCTCCCGTCGGCGCCTCGGGCCGGTTCGGGACGGGGCTCCTCACGCAGTTGCGGAACGAGGCTGGCCTGCCGGACGCGGCGGGGCAGTGTGCCGTCGTCGTCCGCACTGCTGCTCTCGCTCCGGGGTGTCGGCCTGACCTCGCTCCTGCCCGCTGCCCCGTCCTCGTCCGTTCTGCGGGCACGCGGGCGCAGCGAGGTGACTCCGGCCGGGGGACTCGTCCGGGATTCGAGGGCGTGCACCGGGGCCGGGGCGGGGAACGCCGTGGCCTGGGTGCGCACCGCACGCGGTCCCGGTCCGGGTCCGAACGGCACACGGTCACCATCGCTGTCGCCGTCGCCGTCGCGTTGACGCTCGACCGTTGTCTTCTCCGGTGCGGCCGCTTCCTCGCCCGCCGGAAGCGCGCCCTGCAGCAGTGCGGTCGGCAGCAGGACCACCGCGGTCGTTCCGCCGTACGGGGAGGTGCGGAGCTTGACCTTGATGTGGTGCCGGACCGAGAGCCTGCTGACGACGAAGAGGCCGAGCCGGTCGCTGTCGAAGAGGTCGAGGGCCTCCGCCTGCTCGATGCGCCGGTTGGCCTCGCCGAGGAGTTCGCTGCCCATGCCGAGCCCGCGGTCCTCGATCTCCAGGGCGTAGCCGTTGCCGACAGGTTCGCCGCTGATCCGCACCTTGGTGTGCGGCGGTGAGAACTGCGCTGCGTTCTCCACGAGTTCGGCGAGGAGATGGGTGAGGTCGGCGACCGCGGTGCCCTTGACCGCGGCGTCGGGCAGTTGCCGTACCTCCACCCGGGCGTAGTCCTCGATCTCGGATACGGCCGCTCGTACGACGTTGGTCAGTGGTACGGGCATCCGCCATGCGCGGCCGGGGGCCGCGCCGGACAGGATGATCAGGCTCTCCGCATGCCGCCGCATCCGGGTGGTGAGGTGGTCGAGGCGGAACAGGTTGCTCAGTTCGTCGGGGTCGTCGGCGCGGCGTTCCATGCTGTCGAGGAGGGTGAGCTGGCGGTGGACCAGCACCTGGCTGCGGCGGGCGAGGTTGACGAAGACGCCCGAGATGCCGTCGGCCAGTTCGGCTCGTTCGACGGCGGCGCTGAGAGCGGCCCGGTGCACGGTGCCGAGGGCCTCGCCGACCTGTCCGATCTCGTCGTGGGTGGCCATGCCGGGTGGGGCTTCGGCCTGGATGTCGAGGGTCTCGCCGGCCCGGAGTCGCTGCATGGCGCGGGGCAGTTTGCGGCGGGCGATCTCCAGTGCGCTGTTCCGGAGACTGACGAGTTCGACGACGAGCGCGCGGCCGATGCGTACGGAGATGACCAGCGAGGCGGCCACGGCGACGCAGCCGAAGAGGACGGCCGCTCCGGACGGACTGAACAGGCCGCGGGCCAGCGGGTCGGTGCGGTCCGCGGCCCGTTCCGCGGCGCGGGTGTCGATGGTGCGCAGCTCGCTTCGTACGCTCGCGGCGGCCGTCTCCCAGTCGGCGGTGTTCACCGCCCGCGCGGCTTCCTGTCCGGGCGATGCCGCCAGCACCTGATCCTCGGCCGCCTCGATCCGACGGTATGCGGGTCGGTCCGTGAACTTCTGCCAGGTGATGCGCTCGGCGGCCGGCAGATCGGCGCCCGCGGTCTCGATGAGGTTCCTGCGGGTCTCCATCGCTCCGGTGAACTGCACCAGTTGGTGGCCGTCGAGGCTCTTGGTGAGGCCCGCTGTGGCGAGCAGGGCGTCCTCGCGGGCCAGCATCTCGTCGGCGCGGGCCAGTTCGAGCAGGACCCGTGCATCGGATCCGAGCGCGTCGTCCTGAATTCCGGTCACAGCGCCGGAGACGGCGAATCCCGCGGTGACGGCCCGGGTGTACCGCTCGAACACTGCGTTCTCGTCGCGCTCCTGCTTGCCGTCCCGGTCCCGGTCGCCCGCCGTGCGCAGTTCGTGGGTGCGGTCGAGGAACCGGTCGAGCCGGTCGGCGACGCCCGTCGGAAGGCTGCCCGTGTCGGCGATGGTGTGCTGTTTGTCGAGTCGCAGGGCGGCGAGCGCGGTGTCGGTGCGGCCGGCCTGCTTTTCCAGGACGGCGGCGCGGGCGCTGCTGGGGGCGGCGGTCTGGAGCAGGGCAGCTCTGCGTTCGGCCTGGAGTGCGGCGACAGCGGTCGATATCGGGGCCCGGACCTCTCTGTCGACCTGCTGCAACTGCCGTAGTTGTGCCACGTCCTGGGCGGTGTTGACCGTGGCGAAACCCCACAGGGCGAGCAGCGAGACGACAGGCACCATCAGAAGCGAGATGATCTTCGCGCGTACGGTCCTCGGGCGCAGTGTCCAGCGTCCGCGTGGCCCGGATGTGTCCTGCGTCAGCAGCAGCCGCACGTCGTGTTCGGCGGTCTCGTCGGCCGGCGGTCCCGCGTGCGCGCGTCGTCCGCGCGCCGCGGGCGGGGGCGAGGCGTCGGGCGAGGGCTGGGCGCTGGGCCGTGCGGCGGCCGTCGCGCCGGGGTCCGGGGTCGTGCGGGGTGGGCGCATGGCCTCCTCGTTCCGGGTGTGGAGCTGGGCAGGAGTGAAAGGGGCGCGAACCGGCCGCGGCGTCAGGGCGTGGCGGCGGGCGAGGGGTCCTGGCCGCGTGGGTCACGCCGTGTGTGGGGATCACGTCCGCGTTGCGCGGATCGTGCCGGGGCCATGGCATCCGCTTCGGCGGGTTCCGCACTGCGCCCGGCGGAGACGTACGCGGCACGTTCGCGGGCCGTCGGCGAGAGGGCGACGAACGCCGACGTCAGGAAGAGGTACGAGCCGAGTCCGACGGCCAGGGGGAAGATGAACTGCATCGTCGTTGCCCCGGGGAGTTCCACGTCGGAGGAGGTGACGCGGACGCCGACGGCCATCATGCCCGTGTAGTGCATGCTGCTGACCGCCGCGCCCATGACGAGCGAGGCGAGGGCGACGGCACGCGGCGACTTGATGTTCAGCGCCGCCCACAGGGCCGCCGTCGCGGCGACGACGGCGATGACGACGGAGAGTGCGACCCGCAACGGGTCGTAGTGGATCGTGCCGTGCAGCCGCAGTGCTGCCATGCCCAGGTAGTGCATGCTGGCGACGCCGAGTCCGGTGCCGAATCCTCCGACGAGCAGTGCCCTGGTGCGGTCACGGCTGTAGCCGACAGCGAAAACACCGCAGCCGACCACCACCATGGCGCAGAGCAGGCTGAGCAGGGTCAGCGGCACGTTGTAGCGGATATCGGTTCCGGTCACGCCGAAGCCGAGCATCGCGACGAAGTGCATTGTCCAGATGCCGGTGCCGAGGGCGGATGCGGCTGCGATCAGCCAGTTGCGGCGCGAACGGCCGCTCGTGTCGAGTGCGCGCACGGTGCAGCTCAGGCCGAGCGCCGAGCCGATCACTGCCATCGCGTACGACAGCGCAGGTGTCAGCCAGCCGAAGGTGGCGTGGTCCAGGTGTCCCATGAATCGGGAACGCTAGTCGCGATGGGGGCGCACGCCTGGGGCGCATTTCGAAAGCTGCCGGAATATGACAGAGAGATGTCCCTGAACGATCGCACAGTGCTCGAACATGCACGCCGATTCCCGTGGTTTCGCTCCATTTCGCTCCGGCGGCCGCTGCGCGATCATGTCCGTATGGCCGATCACCACACACATGTCCAGGACTTCTTCACCGCCCGCGCCGCGGACTGGGACACCCGCTTCCCCGACGACGCCCCCGCCTATGCGGCCGCCGTCGAAGCACTCGGGCTGCGCCCCGGCGACGCCGTGCTCGACGCGGGATGCGGTACGGGACGGGCTCTGCCCGCACTGCGCAACGTCGGCCTTCTGGGTGCGGATCTCACCGTTCCTAACCAGAGTGCGTAAGTGAGTCTTGGACCCACTGGTGCATGCTGGGCGCATCCCGAACGGTGTTGGATGCACTGGTCCCCCACTTTCGCTTCCCGCTCGGCGACGGCCCTCCGGGGGGCCGGTCCGTTGTGGGTGGGCGGGTTCCCTCACGCCCCCGGTCACCTGGTCCGGCCTGGGCGGTCCGATGCCCCGCACGATCACTCCGGTCGTGTGGGGGCGGTGCCGTCCGTCGCCGGATCGGGTGCCCGAGGGCGCGTCTCCCGATCGCGATGCCCGCGGCATCGTGACGGGACATCTTTCGGCGGGGAGTGAGCAGCGGCTTCTGCCAGTGCTGGCCACCCCACATGCTGGTGTAGGCCGGGTCGACTGCGACAATCGCAAGACCCTGTTCGGCGGCCATCGAGACAAGCCGGGCCTTGAGCTTCCCGGTGGGCATCCCGGAGATGAGCTGCCTGAACCGCTTGCGGCGGCCGTGCTTCTCGCGGGTCTTCTCAGCGGTGAAGTCCAGATCCTCAATGGCTATGGCCTGCGCGCCGGCCTGCTGGGCCCAGTGCAGCAGGCGGGTCAGGGCGTGGCGGATCTGTGCGTCGCGGTGCGTGGTGGTGCCGGACAGGTCGTAGGGGAAACGGTGCGGGTCACCGATGGGGTTGCCGTGCCGGTCGAGGTGGTAGGCGGCGAAGTGGTCGGCATTGGTGTCGACGCCGATCATGCCCCGGGCACGGGCGGTCTCCAACGGGATGGTCCGGACGACAGGGCGCTGCCAGGATGCGGTCAGGTACCAGCGGCCGCGCTCCACGTCGAGGTGGATGCGATAGGCAACGGCCCGGTTCGCGGTGATGCGGTCGGCCCACTCCGCACCCCGGTGCGCGAACCCGATACGACCGGTCAGGGTGTACCGGCCATGCTTGGCATTGGCCAGGTATGCGAGCGGGGCAGGCAGTTTCACCGACACCTCGCCGTCCGGCGTAACGCGGATCGTCTCGTTCCCGAACCGCTTCCCCGACTCACCGTCAGCGGCGATAAACCAGCGTCCCGCCCCCCACCGTTCCCGCCACTGCTCCTCGGTGAGACCGGCCTGGGTGAGATGGTGGCGGGTGTTCAGGAGACGTTTACCGCCCCGCACCACCCGGACTCGTCCGGCCTGCCACTTGGCAACAGCAGCAGCATGCCGGTCTTCCAGCATCGCAAGGCGGCGGGACTTGCGGAACCACTCGTTCTTCGACCGGTAGCCACCCCCGGCCCGCTTCGTTCCGGGCACCCCGAGCGGGAGGGACAGGCGGTGCCGTAGCGTCCTGATCCCGGCATCCAGCTTCCGGATATGCGCGGCCTGGCAACGGCGGGCCAGCGCCCACTGATCATGGGTGGCCTTCGTGATCGCACCCGCGATCCGCGACGAAGATTCCTTCGTCAGGTCCCGCTTGCGCGCTGCCCAGGTACCCGCACCGTGCTCCAGACCCTCCGCACAGCGGACCTTCAGATCACGGGAAGCAAGCGCACCCTGATGCGCACCGACCGCACGCAACGCCCTCTCGTCCTCGGGAGTGAGGTGCTTGAGACGGTTCCGGACCGCTACCCCACAAGGCCCGGGCACCACGAAGGAGTCCGTCAGTTTCCGCAAACCACCCACCACATCACCCCCCAGGCCGGACACCTGCCACCCAGCCCAACGAGCAACAGCCACCAAGGTCACCCATTCGACCCAAGCCCCCCGTTCCCACCCCGTGAATAATCGACAGGGCTCACTCCCGCACACCACAACTCACTTCAGCTCAGCAATCCGACAGCAGCTCACAACCCCGGCAATGCTCCAGGCGGCGGTACGGGCCGGTCGCGACCGGAGCGGTCGGCTGCTGCTGACCGATGTGGCCCGGCTGCCGCTACGGAACGCCTCGCTCGACGCGGTGTTCGGCGCCGGGCTCATCTCGCACCTGTCACAGCCCGGACCGGACCTGGCCGAGCTGGCGCGCGTCGTCCGGCCCGGCGGGCAGCTGGCACTGTTCCACCCGATCGGTCGGGCCGCACTCGCGGCGCGCCACGGCCGCCGGATCACGGACGACGATCTGCGGGCCGAGCCCAACCTCCGGCCGCTGCTCGCACGTTCGGGCTGGCGACTGGACGCGTACACCGACGAGGATGCCCGATTCCTCGCACTCGCCGTGCGGGCGGATTGACCGGCGAGCGGGCCGAGCGGGCGAGGCCCTCCGGGTCTACTCGACCGGAGCGCCCGGCCGCCGGTTGTGCGGGACCGGGCAGCCACCGGTGCCGGGGGTCGGGAACGTCCCGAGCCCGGCGATCTCGTAGCCGTCCGGGTAGCCCTTGATCTCCGGGTTCTGGCGCGCGTAGTGCGCGGTGGAGCGGGGCGGCAGCAGTCGTACGGCCCGTGCCCGCAGCCGCAGCGCGCCGCGAGTGAGACCACGGGCGACGGGGCCGGGACGTTCGTAGCGGAACGCCCGCAGCAGCGCATCGTCGAGTAGCGCCAGGCTCGCTTTGCGCAGGACGGGTGCGAGCGGGCCCGGATACCAGGAGCCCATCAGCGCCAGCGTGGCGTCGGAGACCTTGCGCGCGCCCTCGTCCCAGCCGAAGTGTTCGTCCTCGTACGTGTCGAGGGTGCGCTCGAACTCCTCGAACGTCTGAGGTACGCCCTTGATGCCCATGTGGGCGCCCAGGGTGCGGTAGTAGACGGCGAACGCCTGCAGCTCGTGGTCGGAGAGCCGGCGCCAGCCGTACCTGTCGATCCAGCGCTTCGGGACGACGACGAACGTACACAGCACGTAGCGCATGTCGTCGTTGCTGATGTCGTAGCTGCGGTGCATCTGGTTGATCCGGCGGATCGCCGTGCGCCCCGGATCACTGTCGAAACCGTGTTCCACCACGGCGTCGAGGAGGAGCGCGGTGTCGTCGTACCGCTTCTGGGAACGGTCTGTCAGCTCTGACGTCTCGGCGAGGAGTCGGCCGATGCTGGGGACGGCATATGTACGATAAAGGGCCAGTTCGAGCGCCCGGGTGATGTCCCAAGGGAACTCGTAGGTGGCTGTGAGCCGGTAGATCTCCAGGAAGTCCCGTTCCGGATCGAGACGCTGGATCTCCTTCAGCCGGTCGTATCGCTTCACCGCGCGGTCCCCGTTCCTCGGTCGGTGGTCCAACTCTACGTCGAGGGGGAAGACCGTAAGTACGTACGAAGACAGCTTGCGTGCACGGCCCCCCGTGCACGACTCCCCGGGAAGGCGGTCTCCATGATCGACATGTTCAGCAGTCTCCGGAAGGTGGTCTCTCCCGGCCGCAAAGGCGGGCTGCCCGCGCCACCGCACGAGGAACACCGGCGCAAGCAGCACAATCTGTTCGAGGCGGCCGCCACCTATGTCTCGGCGTGCGCGGAGGACGACCAGGACCGGATGGACGAGGTGAGTGGATGGGTATCGCCCGGAGCGCTCTCCTTCGGGGTCAATGAGCTGGCCTGCAGAGCCGTCGTCGCGCTGGCGCGCGAGCGCGGTCAGTCCCCGCAGTCCGTGGCCCGTGACCTGCTCGGGCTGCCTGCCGACTGAACGGCGCCGTCCGGTTGACCACTCACGATGGGTCTTCCCTTGTCAGGGCCTCGACGACCGCGTTACCCACTGGTTAAGGTGCGCCGACGGAAACCATGAGGGACGAGGAGAGTGCTGTGGCCGGGACGGACGACGCGGTCGCCGAGGACGACGCACTGTATGTGCTGACCGCGGTGCTGCTCACACCCGCGCAGTTCCCGAGCGTGCTCGGTGACGACTACCCGGCGGCCTGCGGGGCACTCGGCCTCGAGCCGTACGCCGAGGGCTATGGACTCGTCCTCGGCCAGGACGGCGACGGTGCCCGGTGGACCGTCGTCGTCGACGACGTGTCACTGGTTGCCGTCGCCATCGCCTCATGGGACTGCGGCATGGAGTACGACCTCTCCCCCGACGACCGCTCAGTGGTCTGTGCGCTCCCCGGCTGGCCCCTCGCACTCGCGGTCGCCGCACCAGGGGTGCCCGCCCCCCACGACCCGCCGCCGGACCCCGAGGCCGAGGGCACCGATCTGCCGCCGCTGACCCCGCCCGACACAGAGACGTGGGGGCCTGCGCAGCGGCGGCTGGGCGCGGACGAGATCGCGTTGCAGTGGGCGGCGTGGCGCGACCAGATCGACGACGAGACGACGTTCAGCGGGTCGAACGGCACGGATGTCGCGGACGATACGGATGGCGGGGACGCCGGCGCCGGCGAGCCGGGCGGCACGGATGATCCGGATGGTGCCCAGGAGTCGGATGCCGGCGATGCAGCGGACGCGGACCCGGCCGCCGACGCGGCGGAGGAGAGCTCGGCCCGCCCCGCCGCGCTCTCCGGAACTCATCCCGGTGTGCGACGCGCTCTCGCGGATGCCCATGCGTACGTGGACAACCCGCCACCGCCCGGACGCATCCGGTCCTCCTTCGCCCCGGGCGACGCCCGGACGCTGCGCGCCGACGGACCCGGCTGGTCCCTGGTCGCGAGGACCGACGACATTGCGTTCGTCCTGCTGGACGAGGAACCCGGCGAGGTCCTGCCGGTGGGACGCGGGGCGGCACTGCCCGGCCTGTTGAAGGCGCTCGACGCGCTCGCGGTGCGGCCGGCCTGATCCGAAAGGCTCAGGCACCGGCCGGTGTGACGAGGGCCCGCACGGGACGACCGGTGCGGCTCCCCCGCTACACGCGGTCCAGCGGCCGGTGCGGCTCGGCGGGCAGCTCCACCTTGACCGGATCGCCCGGCCGGACCGTTCCACCGGACGTGACGATGCCCATGATCCCGGCCTTGCGCACGATGTTGCCCGCCGCATCCCGACCGACGACCTGCTTCAGCAGGCCGTCCTGGAAATTGTCGATCTGCAGGCACGGGTTGCGCAGGCCGGTGACCTCGACGACGGCTTCGTCACCGAGGTGCAACAGCGTGCCGACGGGGAGGCCGAGGAGATCGATGCCGCGCGTGGTGACGTTCTCCCCGAGATCCCCGGGAGCTACCTCGTAGCCTGCTTGACGCAGCTCCTCGAACAGCTCCTCGTGGATCAGATGGACCTGGCGCAGATTCGGCTGGGTGGGGTCCTGCGCAACGCGTGAACGGTGCTTGACCGTGACCCCCGCATGTACGTCCCCCTCGACACCGAGTCCGGCCAGCAGGGTCACGCTGTCCCTGTTCGGCTTGGTGAAGGTGTAGGTGCCGTTGCTGCTCACCACGGTGACTGTCCCGCTCATGTACGGAGACCCCCCCTCTCGACCCATCTGTCCTCTCAGCGACCTATTTCCTTGCGGGTGATCCTGCGGAGCCTGCGCCGCTGCGAGGGATCCAGCATCAGATAGGCCACCGCAGGCACTCCGATCAGCACCAACAGCGAAAGCCAGAATCCGATGAACGGCATCAGGACGACTGCCGCGACCACTCCCCCGATGGCGATCTTTGCGCTGTTCGACATCGTCCACTCCTCCTTCGCGGCGCAAGCCGCTTCTGCTGTGACAACGCCTGTGCGAGCCTGTCGGTTCCAGCTTGCACCTGCGGTCGTCCCGATGCGTTGCCCGAGCAGGTTGCCCGGGTCGGCTGCCCCCGAGTGGGCTACTTGCTGAGCTGTCTCAGCGAGGCGTCTCAGCGGGCTGCCTCAGCGGTTCGCCGACTTCGTGCATGTGCTGCAGCGCCTGACGGTAGGACTCGACCAGGCCGGTCTCCGCGTACGGCATGCCCAGCGACGCGCAGTGCGCTCGCACCAAGGGCTGCGCCCGGCGAAGGTGGGGGCGGGGCATGCTCGGGAACAGATGGTGTTCGATCTGGTAGTTGAGCCCGCCGAGGAACCAGTCGGTGAGGACGGCGCCGCGTACGTTGCGCGAGGTGAGGACCTGTCGCTGGAGGTGCCCCCAGCGGTCGCCGTCGGGGTCGGGCATCTCCATGCCTTTGTGGTTCGGTGCGAAGGCCATGCCCAGGTGGAGTCCGAACAGCGCGTGATGCACGAGCGCGAAGACGACGGCCTTGCCGGGGGACATGACGGTGAGCAGCAGCGTCGCGTAGAGCCCGAGGTGGGTGACGAGGAGCAGTGCCGACAGGACACGCTCGCGGGCGGGCTGCTGCCGCAGGTACTGGAAGCCGGAGATCTTGAGGGCGATGCCTTCGAGGAGCAGCATCGGGAAGAACAGCCGGGCCTGGTTACGGGTGAGCCGGCGGGCGAAGCCTTCGCGCTGGGCTGCCTGCTTCTGCGTCCAGACGAGGGCGCCGACGCCGACGTCCGGGTCCTTGTCGATGTGGTTGGGGTTGGCGTGGTGGCGTACGTGTTTGTCGTTCCACCAGGCCTCGTTCATGCCGAGGAGCAGGTTGGCGTGGACGAGACCGATGATCCGGCTCGCTCGGCGGTCGCCGGTTATCTGGGCGTGTCCGGCGTCGTGGCCGACGAATGCGGTCCGGGACCAGAGGATCGCCAGCGGCAGGGCGAGCAGCAGGGCCCACCAGGTGTTGCCGAGGAGTACCAGGCCGGTGAGCACGCCGCCCAGGGCGAGGAGGTTGCCGGCGATCACGGCCGCGTACCATCCGGTGCGCCGCTCCAGGAGTCCTTGCGCCTTCACGGCCCGCAGGAGCGGCGCGAAGTCACTGCCGCCGACACCTGCCGCGCGTCCACCGACGCCCGTGCTTGCGTCGGTGCTGTCCGTACTTCCGGCACGGTCGCGGGGGCGGTCCGCGACGGTGACTACGGCCTGGGGCATGGTGTCTCCGGTCTCTGGGCGGCAGGTGAAGCTGCTCTGACCTGTTGAAACGTACGGGCAGGCGTCCTGCGGCAACCATGGCGCCACCACCCGGGGTTTCGGGGGGTAGCCCCCTCCCGGGAGAGGGGTGCTGGCTACACCGGGCAGCCCGCAGGCGTCGTCGAAGTGAGCTGGATCACGGCGATTCCGCTCCCGGACCGCGTCGCCGGTGGAGTACTCTCGGCGACCTTGGACCCCCACTAGTCAAATTTGAGGAATCCGACATCGCTGTGCACAGGCTCCCTGCGGCAACCCTCGCCGAGATCTCCGCACTCTCCCGCTGCTCCGTCGTCTTCCTTCCCTCAGATCCCTCCCGTACCGGCCGGGTCGCCTTCTGGCATCCGGACGGCAGCAGCCCGCCCGATGCACCGGGGACCGTCGGGGATCTGACCGTCGTCGGAGCCGACACCCGCCCGTACGGTGTGCCGGCGCTGCTGCTGCCGGTGCGCGACGCGCTGCCCGTACTGACCCGCGCGCGGGCCGCGGCGCAGGCCTCGCCCTCGGCCGCGTTCTGGGGCGCGGCCGCCCTCCTCGCCCTGCAACTCGCTGCCCGTGGACTGCTGCTGCCGGGGCTGAGTGCCTCCGACCACGACGCGTGGCGGGCCGGTCCGCTGACCATCGCCGACCTCGACCGGATCCGTGACCTCGCGGCTTCCATGCCGCCCACCGCCCATGCCGTACCGCTCGACGACGCTGTGGAGCCCGTGCTGCTGCCGGAGCCGGAGCGGCTGCTGCGCGCGTTCCTGGACGCGGTGGCAGACGGCCTGCCGCGCACGCCCGCCGCGGTGTTCGCCACCGGAAGTCCCGCCTTCGCCGTCGACGCTCCGCAGCGCCTGCCCGAGCGTCGGGCCTGGGCCGCCGATGTCGCGGCCGGGCACGACGCGGGTGTGCGGCTCTCGCTGCGTGTCGAGGTCACCGGTCTGACTCCTGCTCACGAGGACGCCGAGCAAGGTGCCGGGCCATCCTTCCGTGCCGTCCTGCAGATCCACAGCGTCAGCGATCCGGCAGTGGTCGCCGACGCCGCCGACGTCTGGGCAGGCACGGCGCCCGCCGCTGCGAGGTTCGGTCCACGCGCGCGGATGGACGCCCTCCTCGCCCTGCGCCGCGCCGCCCGGGCCTGGCCGCCGCTGGCTCCGCTGCTGTCGGCCGCCGTACCGGACTTCGTCGAGCCGGCCGACGAAGAGATCGCCGAACTGCTCGGCTCCGCCGCACGGTCGCTCGCCGCGACCGGGGTCCAGGTGCACTGGCCCAAGGAGCTCGCCCGCACGCTCACCGCACGCGCGGTGATCGGCCCGCCGGGCGAGGAGGAAGCCGGCCACGCCGGCGACAGCGATGGCGGCCACGGCGACCGCGACGACAAGTCCTCGAACAGACAGTCCACGTCCGACGTCCCGTCGTTCCTGTCGGCCGACGCTCTGCTGGCGTTCAACTGGTGGTTCGCGCTCGGCGACCAGAAGCTCAGCCGCGCCGAACTGGACCGGCTGGCCGAGGCCGGCAGGCCGATTGTCCGGCTGCGCGACCAGTGGGTGCTCATCGACCCGGAGGCGGCGCGCCGCGCCCGTGAGACGCAGGACCGCAAGGTCACGCCGATCGATGCGCTCGGGGCCGCTCTGACCGGTTCCACCGAGATCGACGGCCGCCCGGTCGACGTGCAGGCGACCGGCTGGCTGGAACAACTGCGGGCGCGGGTCGCCGATCCTGAGTCCGGTGCGCAGCAGACGGTCGGTCAGCCCTCCGCGCTCGTCGCGACGCTCCGCGACTATCAGCTGCGCGGACTGAACTGGCTCCACACCATGACCTCGCTCGGCCTCGGCGGCTGTCTCGCCGACGACATGGGCCTCGGTAAGACCATCACCCTCATCGCACTGCATCTGCACCGTCAGAGCGTCGAGGAGGCCGCCGGACCGACCCTGGTGGTCTGCCCGACCTCGCTGATGGGCAACTGGCAGCGGGAGATCGAGAGGTTCGCCCCCGGCACACCGGTACGTCGCTTCCACGGCGCGTCCCGGAACCTGAAGGGGCTGGTGGACGGCGAGTTCGTCCTCACCACGTACGGCACGATGCGGCTCGACGCGGCGAAGCTCGCCGCGGCCGGCTGGTCCATGGTGGTCGCCGACGAGGCACAGCACGTGAAGAACCCGTACTCGGCGACCGCGCAGCAGCTGCGGACAATCGGTGCGCGGGCACGGGTGGCACTCACCGGCACCCCCGTGGAGAACAACCTGTCCGAGCTGTGGGCGATCCTCGACTGGACGACGCCCGGGCTGCTCGGCCGCCTCGGCACGTTCCGTACCCGGTACGCGCGGGCGGTGGAGGGCGGCAACGATCCGGCGGCGGCCGAACGGCTCGCAGCCCTGGTACGGCCGTTCCTGCTGCGGCGGCGCAAGTCCGATCCGGGCATCGCCCCGGAGCTGCCGCCGAAGACGGAGACCGACCGCGCGGTCTCGCTGACGGCGGAGCAGACCGGTCTGTACGAGGCGGTGGTACGGGAGACCCTGGCCGAGATCTCCGGCGCCGACGGGTTCGCCCGGCGCGGCCTCGTGATGAAGCTGCTGACGGCGCTGAAGCAGATCTGCAACCACCCTGCGCAGTACCTCAAGGAGGAACGGCCGCGGATCGCGGACCGTTCGGGGAAGCTGGAGCTCCTCGACGAGCTGCTCGACACCATTCTCGCGGAGGACGCGAGCGTGCTCGTGTTCACCCAGTACGTACAGATGGCGCGGCTGCTCGAACAGCATCTGGCTGCACGCGGGGTACGCACCCAGTTTCTGCACGGCGGCACACCGATCGCCGAGCGCGAGGCCATGGTCGACCGGTTCCAGGCGGGCGAGACCCCGGTCTTCCTGCTGTCACTGAAGGCGGCCGGTACGGGGCTCAACCTCACCAGGGCGGGCCACGTGGTGCACTTCGACCGCTGGTGGAACCCAGCAGTGGAGGCTCAGGCCACCGACCGTGCGTACCGCATCGGGCAGACCCAGCCGGTGCAGGTGCACCGGCTGATCGCAGAGGGGACGATCGAGGACCGGATCGCCGACATGCTGGCCCGCAAGCAGGGCCTCGCGGATGCGGTGCTGGGTTCCGGTGAGACGGCACTGACCGAGCTGACCGATGCGGAACTTGCCGATCTGGTGCAGCTACGAGGGGGCGCGCGATGAGCGACACGTACGGGACCGACGGATACGCGAACCCTGGATACGAGCGCGAGGAGTACGACGGCGACGGATACGAGAGGGAGGGATGCGACCCTGCCGGCGGCGGAGCCGAGGTGGCGGCGCCGGGGCAGGAACGTACCTTCGCCGCGCTGCCGCCCGCGCTGGGCCGCGGCTTCGCCGAAACCTGGTGGGGCCGGGCCTGGCTGAAGGCCCTGGAAGACACCGCGCTCGACGGCGAACAGGTCAAGAAGGGCCGCCGGTTCGCCCGCGAGGGAAGGGTCGGCGCGGTCTCCGTACGCCCAGGACGGATCACCGCAGTCGTCCAGGACCCGGACTCGACCCCGTACCGCAGTGATGTCCTGCTTCAGCAGCTGAGCGAGGAGGAGTGGGACCGCTTCCTGGACATGGCGGTCGATCGGGCCGGGCACATCGCCGCACTCCTCGACCGGGAGATGCCGCCGCATCTGGTGGAGGACGCGGCGGCGGCCGGGGTGGATCTGCTGCCCGGCATCGGCGATCTGGATCCGGAGTGCACCTGCGAGGCCTGGGACCACTGCCCGCACTCCGCCGCACTCTGCTACCAGGTGGCGCGGCTGCTGGACCAGGACCCCTTCGTCCTGCTGCTGATGCGGGGCCGCGGCGAGCGGCAAGTACTCGACGATCTCCAGGCGCGGATCACGGCCCGGGCCGCGGAACGGCAACCGGCGGAGCCCTCCCGCACCGAGGACCGGCGGGCGCGCGGCGTACGCGCGGACGAGGCATTCGCCGCTCAGGACATCCTGCCCCCGTTGCCCGCTCCGCCGCCGCTGCCCCCCGAGCCCGGTCCCCCGCCGTCGCTGGACACGGACACACAACCGGAGCCCGGCCTCGACCCGGCCGCCCTGGAAGTGCTGGCGGCCGACAGCGCCGTCCGGGCCCACCGGATGCTGGCAGAAGCCCTGTCGCCCGACCATGGACAGCAGCCCGTGCATGCGGGGTTGACGCCGGAGCAGGATGCCGTTCGGCTGGTCGCCGACGCCCGTCCCGAGCCCTGGGTCATGACACGGCTGGCCGCCGGGTCGGGGCGGCAGCGGGCCGAGCTCGACGCGGCGGTGCGGGCCTGGGGCTACGGCGGGACCGCCGCGCTCACCGTGTTCGACGAGGAGTGGGCACCGGATCCGGAGGCACATGCCCGGGCCCTTGCCCGGCTCGCCGCGGCGTGGGAGGACGACGAGCGTCCGCAGCTGCGGGCAGTACGCAACCGGTGGACCGTGGCGGACGCCGACGTACAACTGCGGTACGGGCAGGACGGGCGCTGGTGGCCGTACCGCAAGGAGCGCGGGCGATGGATTCCGGCGGGGCCGTCGGACGACGACCCGGCGGCGGCGCTGTCGGAAGCGCTCGGCGTGGAGTAGCCCGCCCGCCGGTGGGCCCCGCCCCACCGGGCACCGCACCCGACTCCCCCAACTCCCTTGCGCCCCACCGATTTTCGGCCGCCTGCCATCTTCCGCCATCCGCGCCGCGGTCGTACGGTGGGGCGCGCGAGACGCTCGGCCGTACATCGGACAACGCATTCCGGTCAACGGACAAGAGGGAGTCACAGAGTGTCGGGGGAATCGGAAACCACACTGCTGCGCGATGCCGTCGGGCTGCGCGAAGTTCTCTTCCAGAGCATCACCGCGATGGCGCCCGCCGCCGCCATCGCCGCGTCCATCCCGTCCGGGGCCGCGTTCGCCGGCGGCAGTCTGCCGCTCTCCGTGCTCGTGGCGCTGGTGGCCTGTCTGTTCACCGCTTCGTGCGTCGCGGAGCTGGCCCGCCACCTGCCGGCGGCCGGTTCGGTCGCCACGTACTCCGCACAGGGCCTGCATCCGACCGTCGGCTTCCTGGTGGGCTGGGGCTATGTCTTCGTCGAGGCGCTGGTACCCGCGCTGCTGCTGCTCCAGCTCGGGTTCACGACGGCGGGCACCCTGCACCAGGAGTGGTCGTCGTACCCGGCGGACCTGTGGTGGCCGTGGTCGCTGCTGGGTGCGGTCGTCATCGCGCTCGCCGGCTACTTCGGGGTTCGGGCGTCCGCCCGCTTCGGGACCGTACTCGGCATCTTCGAGGTGCTTGTCTTCGTCGCCTTCGCGGTGCTGCTGATCGGGCAGGCCGGCTCGGACAACACCCTGTCGGTGTTCGGCACGTCGCACACCGCGGACGGCTTCGACGGCATCAGCGGGATCTTCGCGGGCTCCGTCTACACCGTGCTGGCGTTCGCCGGCTTCGAGGCCGCGGCGCCGCTCGCCGAGGAGACGAAGAACCCACGGCGCACGATGCGCCGGGCGGTGCTCGGCGCCGCCCTGTCGATCGGCCTGGTGTACGTCCTCACCACATACGCCATGTCCGTCTACTTCGGGCCGGACAAATTCTCCGGATTCGGCGCTTCGGGCGCCGCGTCATGGGAAGGCATCGCCCGCGCCTCGTTCGGATTGTTCTGGGTGCTGCTCTTCCTCGCCGTCGTCAACTCGACCGTGGCCAACGCCAACGCGTGCGCGAACGTGTCGACGCGTACGGCCTTCGCACTGGGGCGCATCGGAGTGTTCCCGCAGGCGTTCGCCCGGCTCCATCCCCGTCGGCGCTCACCCGTCACCGGAGTGGCCGCGCAGTTCGTGATCGCGGTCGGAGCGACGCTCGGGCTCGGCTTCGGCTATGACCCGGTGACCGCGTTCGTGCTGCTGGCCACCGTCATCGTGACCGTGATCATCGGTGTGTACATCGTCGTCAACCTGGCCTGCGCCGGGTACTTCCTGCGCCGGCGCCGCGACGCGTTCAACCCCGTACTCCACCTCCTCTTCCCGGTACTGGGCATCGCGGCGTTCGTACCGGCACTGCTGACGGCCGCCGGCATCCCGGCCTTCGACTTCGTCTCGGAGCTCAGCGCCCCCGTCTCGTACGCCGGACCGATCGTCGGTATCTGGATGCTCATCGGAATCGTTGTGCTGCTGGTGCTGGTGCGCAGACATCCGGAGCGGGTGGCACAGACCGGACGAATCCATCTGGACGAGGCCCCGGAGGCCGTCGTCGACATCGAAGCAGGAGCAGAACAGCGATGAGCGACCCACGCATCCTGACGGTTCGCCCCAAGGAGGGCGAGTACGCATGGACCTTCGGCGGTGCGGCGCCGGTGGCCCGGATCGAGCCCGGTACCTTCCTCGATGTGTACACGGAGGACTGCTTCGCGGGCCGGGTGCGCTCCGAGAAGGACCTGGTCTCCGCCGTCTGCGAGTTCCCGTTCCTCAACCCGCAGACCGGTCCGTTCCATGTCGTGGGGGCGGAGCCGGGCGATACCGTCGCGGTGCACTTCGTGTCGATCGAACCGGCCAGGGACTGGGCGGCGTCCACGACCGTGCCGCTGTTCGGCGCCCTCACCTCCACCCATACGACGGCTTCGCTGCAGGCCCCGCTGCCCGAGGTGGTGTGGATGTGGCAGCTCGACCGGGCCCGCCGCACCTGTCTCTTCAGCGCCCGCGACAGCGACATCCAGGTGGAGCTGCCGATGGATCCGATGCACGGCACGGTCGGGGTGGCTCCGGCCAATCTGGAGGTGCGGTCCGCGCTGGTGCCGGACGCACACGGCGGAAACATGGACACGCCCGAGATGCGGGCCGGCGTCACCTGCTATCTGGGGGTCAATGTCGAAGGTGCGCTGTTGAGTCTGGGCGATGGCCATGCCCGGCAGGGTGAGGGCGAGACCTGTGGGGTCGCGGTGGAGTGCGCGATGAACACGGTGGTGCTGGTCGAGCTGCTGAAGGGGGTCGCGACGCCGTGGCCGCGGATCGAGTCGGACACCCATCTGATCTCCACCGGCTCCGCCCGCCCTCTCGAAGACGCTTTCCGTATTTCACAGTTGGACCTGGTGCAGTGGTTGGCGCGCGACTACGGGCTCTCCGAGCTTGACGCGTATCAGCTGATCAGCCAGGCCGGTGAGGCTCCGTTGGCGAATGTCTGCGACACCAACTACACCTGTGTGGCGAAGATCCGCAAGAAATGGCTGCCTGCGGGCGATGCTCATGGTGGGCTGCACCGTCATCTGCGGGAGACCGCCGCACTACTGCCCACCGTCTGATCCCGGAACCCCCCTCCCCCCACCGGAGCGTTCATGCACCGCAGAAGGATCCTTCAGGGCGCCGCGGCGACGGCCGCCGCCGCTCTGCTCCCGGCCTCCACCCGCGCCATGGCCTCGTCCACCGCAGGCTCCACCGACTATCCGCTCGCACACTGGACGCCCGCCTCCACCGCCAACTACACGGCCTCGACGCGACCTTCGGCATATCCGGTGCAGTACGTGATCATCCATGTCACGCAGGAGATTTACTCGGACGCGATCGGGATCTTCCAGAATCCGGCGAAGCAGGTATCCGCCCACTATGTGGTGCGTTCGGCCGACGGGTACATCGCACAGTGCGTCCGGGAAGAGAACATCGCCTGGCACGCGGGCAATTGGGACTACAACACCCGCAGTGTCGGAATCGAGCACGAGGGCTGGGTGGACCAGCCGGCGTACTTCACCAACGCCCTGTACGAGCAGTCGGCGCTGCTGACCGCGTCGGTCTGCGACCGCTACGGCATCCCCAAGGACCGTGCGCACATCCTCGGACACGCCGAGGTACCGGGCACCGATCACACCGATCCCGGACCCAACTGGGACTGGGTGCGCTACATCCGCCTCGTCAACCTCTTCAGCACGGGCTGAACCGCAGCCCCGCGTGACTACTCTCCGCACCGAGGTTGTCGCAGAGCCCGGCTGCGACGACGATGGGGGTGCACGACACCCCTTTGGACGGGAGGGTGATTTGACGGACCCCTGGGTAGCCCTGACCGCCGATACGGACCTCGTCGTACGGCTCGGCGAACTGCGTCATGCACACGAGGTGTTCACCACCGCGGGTCGGCTGGAGCTGCCGGTACGATCCGTGGTCGGCGAGTCGTGGCGGCGCTCCGCCCGGGCCCGGGTCAGTCCGGACGGTGCGGCCCAGGTCGAGCTGGGCGCGGACGAGCTCGGACCGTACCGGGAGGGACATCCGCTGGCCCGCGCCATGCCGGTGATCCGTGAACTGATGAGTGCGTACGCCACGGACGGAGAGCATCTCCTCGCGGTGTGCGACGCGCACGGCAGGCTGCTCTGGGTCGAAGGACACGAGACGACACGGCGACGCGCGGGGCGGATGAACTTCGTGGAAGGCGCCCGCTGGTCCGAGTCCGTGGCGGGGACGAACGCACCGGGGACAGCGATCGCCGTGGACCGGCCGGTGCAGGTGTTCGCCGCCGAGCACTTCCTGCGTCCCGTGCAGCAGTGGACCTGCGCCGCGGCGCCACTCCACGATCCGCGCACAGGGCGGGTGCTGGGCGCCGTCGACATCACGGGCGGAAACCGGCTCGCGCACCCGCACAGTCTGGCGTTCGTCCAGGCGGTGGCGCGCGCGGCCGAGTCCCAGCTCGCTCTGCTCGCACCCTCGCCCACCCCCGAGTCCGTACAGCTCAGCGCGCTCGGCCGGGACGAGGCACTGCTCGTCGCGGGCGGCCGCAAGATCCGGCTCAGCAGGCGGCACAGCGAGATACTGGTGACGCTGGCCCGCCATCCGGAGGGCCTGGGCGGCGACGAACTTCTCATCGAGCTGTACGAGGACGAGTCGGTGACCCCGGTGACGCTGCGGGCCGAACTCTCCCGGCTGCGAAGGCTCCTCGGCCCCGAACTCCTGCTCTCCCGCCCGTACCGGTTCGCCGCCCCGGTAGACGCCGACTTCGACACCGTGGCGCGCAGGCTCGCCTCAGGTGCGGTGGCGGCGGCGCTCAGCGCGTACGCAGGGCCGCTGCTGCCCGGTTCACAGGCTCCGTCCGTCGCCCGGCTGAGGCGTCGGCTCGACGATCAGCTGCGGGCCTCACTGATCGCGCGCGGTGACCCGGGACTGCTGGCGGACTGGGCGTACAGCCCGTGGGGCGAGCAAGACCTCCCGGTGTGGCAGGCGCTGGCCGCGGCAGCGCCGCCCGGGCAGCGGCCGGCGCTGCTGGCCAGGGCGCGCGAGCTCGACGCCGAACAGCGCTAGAGCTGCCCAGCCGATCGGGGCGGGGTCTGCGGCGCCCAGCACGACCGCGCCGCGCGCAACGGGCTTGCAACGTTGCGCTGCCTAGCCTCACGCCGAGGGCCGTCCAACGGCGGGCGGCACCGGATCCGGGAGGCCACAGAGATGACCCGTTACGCTGCGCCGGGCACCGAGGACGCCATCGTCTCGTACGAGTCCCGCTACGACCACTGGATCGGCGGCGCCTACGTCCCGCCGACCCGCGGCCAGTACTTCGAGAACCCGAGCCCCGTCAACGGCCGCCCGTTCACCGAGATCGCCCGCGGCACCGCCGAGGACATCGAACTCGCCCTGGACGCGGCACACGCCGCCGCCCCCGCCTGGGGAGCCACGGCCGCCGGCGAGCGCGCGTCGGTCCTCAACCGGATCGCCGACCGGATGGAGGCGCATCTGGAGGAGCTGGCGGTCGCCGAGAGCTGGGACAACGGCAAGCCGGTGCGGGAGACGCTGGCCGCCGACATCCCGCTCGCCATCGACCACTTCCGGTACTTCGCGGGTGCGCTGCGGGCCCAGGAGGGCTCGCTCAGCGAGATCGACGACGACACCGTGGCGTACCACTTCCACGAACCGCTCGGTGTGGTCGCTCAGATCATTCCGTGGAACTTCCCGATCCTGATGGCGACCTGGAAGCTGGCCCCGGCGCTCGCCGCGGGCAACGCGGTGGTCCTCAAGCCGGCCGAGCAGACCCCGGCCTCCATTCATGTGTGGCTGAGCCTGGTCGCCGATCTGCTGCCGCCGGGTGTCGTCAACATCGTCAACGGGTTCGGCGCGGAGGCCGGCAAGCCGCTCGCCTCCAGCCCGCGGGTCGCGAAGATCGCCTTCACCGGCGAGACCACGACCGGGCGGCTGATCATGCAGTACGCCTCCGAGAACATCAAGCCGGTGACGCTGGAGCTGGGTGGCAAGTCGCCGAACATCTTCTTCGACGACGTCTGGTCGGAGAACGACGACTTCCGCGACAAGGCCCTCGAAGGGTTCACGATGTTCGCCCTCAACCAGGGCGAGGTGTGCACCTGTCCGTCGCGTGCGCTGATCCAGCGCGGGCACTACAGCGAGTTCCTGGAAGCAGGCATCGCCCGCACCGAGAAGATCGTGCCGGGCCACCCGCTGGACACGGACACCATGATCGGCGCGCAGGCCTCCAACGACCAGCTGCAGAAGATCCTTTCCTATCTGGACATCGGCCAGCAGGAGGGTGCAAAGGTGCTGTCGGGCGGTCAGAAGGTCGAGTACGACGGCGAGCTGGCGGGCGGCTACTACGTCCAGCCGACCATTTTCGAGGGCGACAACCGGATGCGGGTCTTCCAGGAGGAGATCTTCGGCCCGGTCGTCGCGGTGACGTCCTTCTCGGACTTCGACGACGCGATCAGCACGGCGAACGACACGCTGTACGGCCTCGGGGCAGGCGTCTGGACCCGGGACATCAACACCGCGTACCGGGCGGGCCGCGCGATCCAGGCAGGCCGGGTCTGGACGAACTGCTACCACGCCTACCCCGCGCATGCGGCCTTCGGCGGCTACAAGCAGTCCGGGATCGGCAGGGAGAACCACAAGATGATGCTGGAGCACTACCAGCAGACGAAGAACCTTCTGGTGTCGTACTCCGCGAAGAAGCTCGGCTTCTTCTAGACACCAAAGAAGGGTGCCTGACCAGGTTTTTTTACCTGCCAGGCACCCTTCGTGGCGCGCATCTACGTCGTGGAATGAAATGCGAGGTTACTCCCGATAACTGCCACAGCTGTCCCGCCTTTGACCAGTTGTTCCGAGGCATTTCCGGGCCAAGGTCCAACTCATGTGTCCCACACGCCGCCCTTCGGCCTCTCCCATCGCCGCATCGACTCCTCAATCAAGTTGTTGGCGTGGTTCCGTGCCTCGGCCAGGAACTTGGCGTAGTAGCGGAAGAGAACCTGGATGCTCTGTCCGGCCCGCCGCGCACACTCTGCGGGGTCGACACCCGAGGCAAGCCAGACCGAGATTGCCTGGGTGCGCCGCCGGACCGGCCCGTCCCCGTCGGCTCGCTGGTCGACTCCGGACTCGGTCCGATCGACGCGCAGGTCGCTGCCATACAGATGGCCGCCGAAGCGCTGCAGGGCGCACTGGGGGTTCAGGTCGAGGCTGTGCGCATTCCGGCACTCAAGCGGGACAACCCCCTCGATCTCCTCTACCGGCAGCACGTCTTGGAGGTGAAGCCGGACTTCCGGGAGGTCACCGCCGGTCACGAGGGCCAGGCTCCAGACCGGCAGAGCTCCGGCGCCCTCGCGCGCGTCCTCGCCCTCCCCGCGCCAACCATGCCGCTATAGCCATAGCGCGACAGCCCCGCCCCTCTGATCAAATCGCGGACGGGCGGCCCCGGCACTGAACCCCGCCCGCACCCTGGCCAGCGCCGGCCCCGGGTACGGGCGGGAGTTCAGCGGTTGCGGGGCGAGTACGTCCACGGGCGCGGCGGTGGCGGCGCGGGGCAGCGGCCCTTGTGGAGGTAGAGCGTGCGGCCTGTGCCGGACGCGCCGGGCATGTCGCGGGTCTCCGTCTCGGCCGGAGTCATCGGGCGGTCGCAGATCATCGGACCTCCCCCGCGCGCCGCTTCGCCGCCCGGTAGACCCGGCGCAGCTCAGTGGCGCCCGCGCAGTCCATGCCTCCCGTGCGGCACTCGGCGCACGCCTGGGTGTGGCGGATGAACCCGCTGTATGCGGTCTGGACGGTGGCGTCTTCGGCCCTGTGCTCGGCCGCCATTGGGCCGGTGTTCTCAGGCACGTCATCAGCTCCCACTGCTGGTCTCCACACTGCCGGGCCGTGTCATCGGCTGCGAAGGTCTTCGCGTAAGTTCAGCATAGCCTGAGCATGCTACGGCGTGCTAGGTATGCCATCTCTCGCGTGATGCGCTATGCCCTGCCTAGCTTGGCCAGGTGATCGAATTTGTTCCTGACCAGCCACGGTGGCGCCAGGTCGCCGAAGTGATTCGGCAAAGGATCGTGGACGGCACCTACGCGCCGCGCACCCGCGTGCCGTCGGTGCTCCAACTCCAAGCCGAGTTCGGGATCGCCGCAGCAACCGGGCAGAAGGTGCACCGGGCGCTGCGCGAGGATGGACTCATCTACACGGAACCCGGGCTCGGGTCGTTCGTCGCACGCCCTCTGCCGTCGGGTGGCGACGCCCCCCACGGGTGACTTCACGTCACGGCGGTCGGCAGCGCGAAGAATGCGGCGACAGTTACACCCAGGCGTAACTGTCACTGCCCGGCATGCCGCACGTTCGTGACGATGCGCAGCTGAACGGTCCGGGCGGCGGGGCCTGACATTGAGGCGTGCCAGATCTGCACCCCGCCGGCTGTCCTGGCTGAGGGCCGCCGGGTGCGGGATTTTCTTGCCTCCCACGCCGTCGAGGAGAAGGCGGCCGGCATGGCGGGGAACCGGGCAGTGCAAGCCCATAGGGGGCGCTGCCCGCAGAACTCGTCTTGGGGGCGCTGTTTGGCGGGACCTCGGGACCTGCCACCGGGCCGCCACGCGATCGGGGACGAGTGCAGGCGCGAGCCGGGCCCGAAGGGCGACACGGGTGCACCAGGGCCGTGCTCGGACATCGATACCTACTCCCGAACCGACGCCCAAGGATTCACCGATCCGGCGTTCCGGAGAGGCGGCCCGCAGCGCGCCCCCTTCCACGAGAGCCAACTCGTCTGAGAACAGCGCCCGGCGTCATTCTCAAACCACCTGGCAACCTCACAGGTCAGCGCCCCACCAGCTGCCAACTCGAATCGGACGGGACAGCAGGTCGCGTCTGTACCTCGTTCGCGTTGAAACGCCGACGCCGGGAAGGCCAAGCGGCCGCGCCGGGAACAGGCGGTCCGGTCGGCACGGTTGCATCGACCGAGGGACCGGCGCCGCACGGGCGGGGAACACGGAGACCACAAGGTCGTCCGCCCCACCAGGATCCGGGCCCCAGGGTCGCGGTACGCCCGCCGCGCACTCGGACCAAGACGTATTTCTGCAGGAGGACTGTTTCATGACTGACCTGCCCTTGACGCTCATGGCAGTACACGCCCATCCCGACGACGAGGCCACCGGAACCGGAGGGGTCCTCGCGCGGTACGCGGCGGAAGGCATCCGCACCGTTCTCGTGACGTGTACCGACGGCGGTTGCGGTGACGGACCGGGGGGTGCCAAGCCGGGCGATCCCGGGCACGATCCGGCGGCGGTCGCCTTGATGCGCCGTCAAGAACTTGAGGCGAGCTGTGACGTCCTGAAGGTCAGCGATCTGGAGATGCTGGACTATGCCGACTCCGGGATGACGGGCTGGCCGAGCAACGACGCCCCCGGATCCTTCTGGCAGACCCCCGTGCAGGAAGGCGCGGCCCGACTCGCGGAACTCATGCGGCACTACCGACCTGATGTGGTCGTCACCTACGACGAGAACGGCTTCTACGGCCACCCCGACCACATCCAGGCCCACCGCATCACGATGGCGGCGCTGGAGATGACCGCGCTGACACCGAAGGTGTACTGGACCACGATGCCCCGCTCGATGATGCAGCGGTTCGGCGAGATCATGCGCGAGTTGCATGAGGACATGCCGGAGCCGGATCCCGCCGAGGCCGCCGCGATGGCCGAGATCGGCCTCCCCGACGATGAGATCACCACGTGGGTGGACACCACCGCGTTCAGCGGTCAGAAGTTCGACGCGCTGGCCGCGCACGCCAGTCAGGGCGAGAACATCTTCTTCCTCAAGATGGGCAACGAGAGGTTCGGCGAGTTGATGGGCATGGAGACCTTCGTACGTGTCCAGGACGCCACCGGCGCGGTCATACCCGAGAACGATCTCTTCGCCGGACTACGCTGATCCAGCCGCCCGGCCGGCCGGGAAAGCGCATCGACCGCACGGCGCGATCGAGCGGGTCACACACCCGGAGGCTTGTCCACGCGAGTTCCGCTCCGGCAGTCCGTCCAGGCCCTCGCCGACGGCGTCGACGCGTGCCCGCACTTCCGACCCGCCACCGCGCTCGTCCCCAAACCACCTGACAACCGCACAGGTGGGAGCCCTGCGCACTGCTGACTCGGAAGTGGCGCGACAGCCCAGGTCACAAGCCCGGCGGTCTGCTCCGGTCAAGACAGACCGCCGAGGAAGCGACACGAAGCTGAGGCTCCGATGTCCGACACGCCGTGAGGCAACGGAAGGAGAAGCAGGTCACGAGAGCGGTCTCCGACACCAACCGCGAGACCCTACAACAATGAAGCCAGTCGCCCTGTCATCCAATCGAGGCGTTTGACACCGAACCTAGGCGTCCACGCCCTTGCGCCGCCCCGACCGGCCGGTACCACCGATGGCCGGTACCGCCGCGATCGGGGCGGTCGTGCATCTACCGGCTACCGCCATCGAGGAGGGCCGGGACCTGTCCTCGATGAGCGGCATCCTGACCGACACCGCCTACCGTCTGCTGCTGGCCTGACGGCGGGGGTGGTCGGCGGCTAGCTCAGATGCCGTGTGAAGAACTGGGCCGCGGCGTCCCCCGCGAACTGCGGGACGCCGGTGTGCCCGCCCAGATTGGCGTGCAGCGTCTTCTCCTTGGAGCCGAAGGCGTCGAACAGGTCCAGGGCTTGCTGCCGGTCGTTTCCTTCGTCGTCCCACTGCAGCAGGACGTGCAGCGGAATGGTGACCTGCCGGGCCTCCTCGAACAGGGCGCGAGGCACGAAACTCCCGGCGAACAGAACGGCGGCCGAGATGCGCGGCTCGACCACTGCCAGCCGGGTCCCGATGGCGATCACTCCCCCCGAGTACCCGACCGGGCCGCCGATCTCGGGCAGCGAAAGGAGGGCGTCCAGGGTGGTCTGCCATTCCGGGACCGCCTTGTCGACCAGCGGGAGGACGAGCCGGTCCACGATCTCGTCGTCGACCGGCTCGCCGGCCTCCAGCGCCCGGCGCAGGTCGGCGCGGGCCTGCTCGGCGGCGGCTGAACGGGGCCGGTCACCGCTTCCGGGGAGCTCGATGGTGGCCGCGGCGAAGCCCTCCGCCGCTGAGTGCCGGGCCCGGGCCGCCAGTCGGGGGTACATCTTGTGCAGTCCGCCGGGGTGGCCGAGCAGGATCAGCGGCGCCGGTGCGGATGCGGATCCGGGCGTCCACAGGATCCCGGGGATCTCGCCGAGGGTGAATTCGCGTTCGAGGACGCCGTCGTCGAGGCGTTGTTCGGAAGTGAATTGCATGGTCGTGCCTTTCGGGAGTGCTCGTAAGCGGCGCTCCCGGACGACCTATCGTCCGACCGTGACCCCGGAGGGGAGCACCCATGTCGATACTGTGTTCACGGGTACCACCTCCTCGTTCTCTCGCACGGCCTCCGGAAAGGTAGCAGTGGTCGCCGTGGTCCGCCAACGGGTTTTTGCGGAGGCTCCGTGGCCGGATGCCACGGAGCCACTCGCCCAAAGGCCAAGGCCGTATGGTTAGGGGCTTCGGGCTTGTGTGGTCACGGTGTGGTGCAGGCCGGGACGTAGGAAGCGGAGCCCTGTCAGGGACGGTTTGGCGCGGGCCTGGTACAGCTGCGACAACACCGCCGCCATGAGCCTCTGTGGTGGGCCGGGCGCGCCCCGGGCTCCCGTTCACCACGTACCTCCGCCACCATCCTTTGACATCGACGTAAGTCCACCCAAGGCTTGTCCCGTAAATGATCTGTGACTGGGTGTGGCGTGGTCGGTGGCCAGTCCGGCTGGTCGCCTATCCGGCGAGGTTGAGGTTGTGCAGGCGGGCGATGCCGAGCATGGCGTGGTGGACGCCATCGCCTTTGAGGCGGCAGTCGCGGAGGATCTTCCAGGTCTTCATGCGGGCGAAGACGTGCTCGACGCGGGCACGGACCTGCTTGTGGGACTTGTTGTGGGCCTGCTTCCAATCGGGGAGTTCTTCGCCCTTGCGGCGGCGGTGGGGCATCACGAGCCCGGTGCCCGGACAGCCGCCGTCGGCGATCGTCATCGTATTACCGACCCCAGCCTTCGCGCCGGACTCCTGCCACGCCTTGCAGTCGTTGCGGTTGCCCGGCAGCGGTCGGCCGACCACCACGACGAGCCGGGTGTCGGCGTCGATGACGACCTGGTGGTTGGTGGAGTACCGGTAGTTCTTGGACTGCGCGGCAATGTGCGGTCGCGAGTAGGTACCAGGGTGCCGTCCACGATGAGCACGGTGTCCTTACGGAACCGCTTGCGTGGCTGGAGCGCGAGTGATGGGCCGAGGTGGTCGATGACGCGGTCGGCCACGGACTTCGAGATACCGAAGAGCGGGGCGAGCTGGCGCATCGTCAAGTTCGTGCGCCAGTACGCCGACACGAGCAGCACCCGGTCCTCCAGCGGAAGAGCCCACGGGCGACCCTCGCTTCCAGCCAACTTCGGTTGGGTCAGCGCCGATCGGTGTGCTCGGCACCGCGCACGGACGGCGTCGACGCCGAAGATTCCGGTCAACCCATTACCAACCGTTTACTGAGCAGATACCTTTCTCCTTGCCGGTGGCGGGGGCGGAGCGATCCGGCCGCCCCTGCCTGCCCCGGAGTACCGCCGCACGTCGTTCGGGCTGTTTTCGACCATTACGCCCATTTCTCATGGACCGTCGGAAGGAAGCGTTTTGAACGCTCGGAACCGCCGCACCACGGTAGCCGCCGTATCCGTCGCAGGGCTCATAGCGCCGCTGCTGCTGATCGGATCGGGCACCGCCTCCGCCCACAGCGACCCTGCCAAGGAGGCTGCCAAGCTCGCAAAGAAGCTCGTCAAGAAGAGCAACGCCGAGGATGCCTACGAGCATCTGAAGCAGTTCCAGCGGATCGCTGACAAGAACGGGAACACCCGGGTGGCCGGGTCAGAGGGGCACCGGAAGTCGGCCGAGTACGTCGAAGGCCTGTTGAGGAAGGCCGGGTACTCGGTGACCCGGAACGAGTTCGACTACCCGTTCACCGAGACGCTGGCGCAGAGCCTGCGGGTGGTGTCGCCGCAGCAGCAGGACGTCCCGTTGATCGCCATGACGTACTCCGCCAGCAGCCCGGTCGGCGGCATCACCGCCCCGGTCGCAGCGGTGCCGGTCGACGCCACCACCGGCTGCGAGCCTGAGGACTACGCCCCCGGGACGTTCACCGGCAAGATCGCGCTGATCAAGCGCGGCGGCTGCACCTTTGCGCAGAAGCAGGAGACCGCCGCCGGTGCGGGCGCGGTCGGCGCGATCATCTACAACAACACCGAGGGCGCGCTCAACGGCACGCTGGGAGACCCATCCGTCGCCAAGATCCCGGCCGGCGGCGTCACTCAGGCGGACGGCGAGGCGCTCGCGGCCAAGGCCGCCGCCGGCGCAGTGACCGTCAACCTGGAAATCCGCACCTTCGCGGAGACCCGGCACACCTACAACGTGATCGCCGAGACCAAGGGTGGCGACGCCGACAACGTGGTGATGTTCGGCGCCCACCTGGACTCGGTGGCGGCCGGCCCGGGCATCAATGACAACGGCTCCGGCTCCGCCGGCATTCTCGACGTGGCCCTGAACCTTGCCCACAAGAACGTCAAGAACAAGGTGCGCTTCGCCTGGTGGTCGGCTGAGGAGTTCGGCCTGCTGGGCTCGGAGGCGTACGTCAACAGCCTCTCGGCGGCGGACCTTGCGAAGGTCAAGCTGTACCTGAACTTCGACATGATCGCCTCGCCGAACTACGCCCAGTTCGTCTACGACGGCGACGACTCCGACCAGGTCGGTGCCGGCCCCGGCCCGGAGGGCTCGGCGCAGCTGGAGAGGCAGATCACCGACTACCTGGACAGCCGGGGCACCCCGCAAGAGGGCACCGATTTCACCGGCCGGTCGGACTACGGGCCGTTCATCGAGGTAGGCATCCCCTCGGGCGGCACCTTCACCGGCGCCGAGGGCATCAAGACGGCCGAGCAGGCAAAGGCGTACGGCGGTAAGGCCGGTGTCGCGTACGACGCCTGCTACCACGCCGCTTGCGACACCCTGAAGAACATCAACATGAAGGCGTTCGACGTCAACGTCGACGTCATCGCCAACGCGGTGGGCCAGTACGCCTGGGACACCAGTCTTCTGAGCAAGCCGGTGGCGCCGCAGAACACCAATGGTTCGGCGGGCAGCGGCGGTGGCCTGCACGAGGGCCACGACCACGAGGTCACCGAGTAACTCCCGGTGCACACGGGGGGGGGAGGGCCGGACTGTCCGGCCCTCCCCTTCGATGCTGCAGCGGGATGCGCGGTCGCTACGGTTCCTTGCGGAGGGAGACCCTGGCAGGTGGGCTCGGCCGGCATCGGGATGACCGCGCGGCTGACATGCCACGGCGCGCCATCAGTCGCGCGCGCCGTCCGGGTCGTGGCGGTGGCCGCGGCACCGCCCACCGCTGCCTCGTGGTGCTGCGCCTCGCTCCACTTCAACGCCAACTCGCGCCGGGTGCTGCGGTCCTCCTCTGTGTGGCCGACCGTACGGGCATGGTCGAGGAACAGGAGGGCCCCGTCACCCCGGTCGTCGAGCCAGTCATCCACATCCTCGCCGCAGATGATTCCGGGCTCGGCAGAGACCCCACGCCCGACCATCACAGACCAGATGACCGACCCCATCAGCGGCGAACCAGCCGACCTGGTCGAGAGCATGATTGGCAGAGGGCGCAACGGACGGCAGATCTGGACAGTGCTCATGGACCACCACGACTACTTGATCACATACGGCTCCATCCGCCACTGCATCAGATACGCACGATCCCGGACGGCACCAGCACGAGCAGAGGCCAACGGATCAGCCACCCCTTGACAGCCCGGGTTCAGGATCCGAGGGTTGGCCGACATCATTCTCGTGAACCGCACTGTGGACTGGGGTGTTGGCGTCGGCTTTTGCCCGGTGGGCTAGGCTGCTCGGTCATGAATACCGGGACGGCATTGCGCCACACACGGATTGGTGACCCGGTGCTCTTCTGAGCGCCGTACGGGCCGGTGTGGGCCCGCTGTTCGATCGAGGATCTTGCGCTGCTGCGCGGGCTCCGCCTCCGTCGTGTTGATCACAGCCTCGGCACATCAACCACGACAGGAGAACTCATGCCCACCAAGACGCTGCAGATTCCCACCACGGATGGCCAGGCCGACGCCTTCGCCACCTTCCCCGACCACGGCGAGCGGCGCCCAGGGGTGCTGATGTACGCGGATGGCTTCGGCATCCGGCCCGTGCTGCGGGAGATGGCCCGCGAACTGGCCGGGCACGGGTACTACGTACTCGTGCCCAACCTCTTCTACCGGCACGGCCCGGCACCGCTGATCGAACTTCCTGACCGCATCGGAGAAGAGGTCCGGCCCGCGCTCATGGCCCAGCTGATGCCGTTGATCGAGGCACACACCGCCGAACGCGTACTGCGTGACGCCGACGCCTACCTCAGGTTCCTCACCACCCAGCCCGAGGTCGCCGCCGGGCCGGTCGCGGTGACCGGCTACTGCATAGGCGGCCTCCTGGCGATGCGCACCGCCGCGGCCCACCCCGGCCAGGTGGCCGCCGTCGCCGCATTCCACGGTCCCGTGGGCGCGGACGGGCCCGACATCCTCGCCGAGATCACCGCCCAGGTCCACTTCGGCCACGCCGAAAGCGACCTGACGCCCGAGGCCCTGAGCGAGCTCAACCGGGCCTTGGACGCCGCGAAGGTCGACTACACCTCCGAGATCTACCCCGGCACCGTCCACGGGTTCACCATGTCCGACACCGACGCCTTCGACCCCACCGGACTGCAGCGCCACTGGGACCGCCTGCTCCCCCTCCTCGACCGCACACTGGCCAACAGCTGAGGCTCCGGCTCGGAAACCAAACCTGAAGTACACGGCTGCGACCAGCAGACGGCTCGGCGGGCCACACCGATGTCGGCATGGCCGGCCCGCCGGCCTCCGAACGCTGGATGGCCGTCGAGCAGGCCGACTCCGTCTGGGAGCTTTCGGCTGGCGCGGCGGAATTGCTCGCCGTCGCCGCCGGGGCTTCCCCAGTGTCCCGTCTCAAATGATCCGGTCCCTGGTGATGCCTGTGACCTGCAGCGACCAGAAGAGCCGAGATGCTGTGACGCTGGAAATCTCAGTGGATCTGGTCCCGGACGCACGGTTACCCAGTGCCGTCTCCGTTGATCCGGGAGGACACGTTCGCGGCCGGCGCACGCATGACCACCGCGCACGGCGTCATCACGAGTTCGCCAGCCCCTGCCGCAGCACTTTGAATCGCTGATCCACCAGATCAACACACGCATGCAGACCCGGTGTCGGCAGACCGACACGCTCACGCATCACGGCAATGGCCTGCACGTTCCGCCCGGCCGAGACGAGGCTGTCCACCTCCGCCTGCACCTCGGCCGAGAGCCGGTCCCACAGAGCATTCCCCATACCCGCATTGAACCCCGCAGGCCGCACTCGAGAGCGACCGCGTCCCCTCGAACCGCTGCCTTACCAAACAACCTCACCGGGACAGGGAACGCGGACCGCCCGGGTGTGCATCTCGGGCGGCGGCCGTAGCCGTCCGGCTCGTCGGCCACTATTCAACCAGTCGGTTGACAATGCCACAGGGTCGGCCGTAGGTTTATTCAACCGATTGGTTGAAGATGCGAGGTGCGAGATGGCCGACGACCGGCTGTCCCGGGTCTTCTCCGCTCTGGCCGACCCGACCCGGCGCGACATCGTGGCCAGGCTGGCCGACGGGGATGCCACGGTCAACGAACTGGCCGAGCCGTACGACGTGACCGTGCAGGCCGTGTCCAAGCACATCAAGGTTCTGGAAGACGCCGGTCTGGTCAGTCGCAGCAGGGACGCTCAGCGGCGGCCCGTCCGCCTTGAGGGAGAGGTCTTCGACCTGATGGCGAAATGGATCGAACGTTACCGGCGCGAGGCGGAGGTCCGTTTCCGTCAGCTCGATGCCGTCCTCGAGCAGATGGAGGAACAGCCGGCGACGGGCACCCCGAGGAAGAAGGCGGCATCATGAGCACCACGAAGGCGAACCGCCGGCACGAGACGCAGATCATGGCCGACCCGGCTCTGCCCACCATCCTCATCATCCGGGAGTTCGATGCTTCGCCGGGGCGCGTGTTCCGGGCGTACACGGATCCTGACCTGGTCGTCCAGTGGCTCGGCCCGCGTCGGCTCACCATGCGGATCGACGAGTACGACGCGCGCAGCGGTGGGTCGTACCGCTATGTGCATCGCGAGGACGACGGGACGGAGTACGGCTTCCGCGGCGTGTTCCACGAGGTACGCCTCAACGAGCGCATCGTGCAGACCTTCGCCCTCGACGGCTTCCGGGACGGCGTCAGCCTGGAGACAACCGTCTTCGAGGACCTCGGCGGTCGCACCCGGGTCACCACCAAATCCGTCATGGACTCCATCGAGGCCCGCGACTCGATGATCAAGAGCGGCATGCAACGCGGCGTCCGAGAAGGCCACGAGCGGCTTGACGAGCTGCTCAGCGGCCGCCAGAACGGCAACGCCGACCGACGTACCGAGATGGAAGGCTTGAGATCATGACGAGGGCAACCGATGAGCACCGCACCGTCGCAGGGGTATTCACGGACCGCGTGCGCGCAGTGCGTCCCGGGGCATGGGACAACCCAGCGCCCTGCGAAGGGTGGGTCGCCCGGGATGTGGTGCGCCACCTTGTCGAGTGGTTCCCGGACTTCCTGAAAGCTGGCGCCGGAGTCGAACTGCCGAAAGGACCGTCGGTGGACGACGACCCGGTGGCGGCCTGGACGGTGCACAGCGACGGGGTGCAGGCCCTCCTCGACGATCCGGCCACGGCGCAGAGGATGCTGTCGAACCAGCACATCGGAGAGGTCCCGCTGGACCAGGCGGTCGACCGGTTCTACACCGCCGACGTCTTCATGCACACCTGGGACCTGGCGCGGGCCACCGGCCAGGACGAGCGCCTCGACCCCGGCAGGTGCGCCCAGTTGCTCGACGGGATGCTGCCGCTCGACGACGTGCTCCGCAACAGCGGGCAGTACGGACCACGGGTCGAGGTACCCGAAAGCGCCGACGTACAGACTCGCTTGGTCGCCTTTATCGGCCGTAAGCCTTGAGTGTGTCTCCCTGCTACCCAAGAGGCGGGTGGTGGAACGGAGTAACTCATGGACGATGCGGGGCAGGCGCAACGTAAGGGACCACGAGCGCAGATCTCCCATGCCGAAGCGCACATCCGGTGGGCGTTCATCACGCTCATCTCCCGCCGTCGGCCGGCCACACCGGTGTCCCCAGCAGTCGTCGGCGTCCCTCGCCGACTGCGGCTCAGCCGCCTCGATGGACTCGGCCTCGTTCACGTTCTCACTGGTCATCGATGCATCTTCCTTGATCAGGAGTTACACCGAACGATTTACAGTCCCGATCAGCCGAAACGGCCGGCGACGTAATCGGCGGTGCGCACGTCCTCTGGGGTGCCGAATATCTTCGCGGTCGGGCCGTACTCGACGATGCCGCCGGGGGTGCCCTGCTCGGCCAGGAAGAAGGCACACCGCTGGGAGACTCGGGCGGCCTGCTGCATGTTGTGGGTGACGATGACGACCGTGACGTCGTCCGCCAGGTCCAGGATCGTCTCCTCGACCCGGCGGGTGGAGGTCGGGTCAAGGGCGGAGCAGGGCTCGTCCATCAGGAGCACGCGGGGCCGTACGGCCAGGGCGCGGGCGATGCACAGGCGCTGCTGCTGACCACCGGACAGCGCGCCGCCCGGCTGGCGGAGCCGGTCGCGTACTTCCTTCCACAGGCCGGCGCGGGTCAGGCACTCCTCGACCAGCTGGTCCTTCTCACGGCGCCCGGCGCGGACCCCGGTAAGGCGGAGTCCGGCGACCACATTGTCGTAGATGGACATGGCCGGGAACGGGTTGGGCTTCTGGAAGACCATGCCGATGTTGCGGCGGGCGTCGGTGAGACGGCGCCCGGGCGCGTAGATGTCCTCGCCCTCGAACAGGACCTCGCCGCCGAACTGCGCGGAGGGGATCAGCTCGTGCATCCGGTTCAGAGTGCGCAGGAAGGTCGACTTGCCGCAGCCGGAAGGGCCGATGAGGGAGGTGACCTCACCGGCGGGCATGTCGAGGGAGACCCGTTCCAGCACCTTGTGGGTGCCGAACCAGGCGGAGATGTTGCGGGCCTCCAGCGAGGCGGGCCCGGGAGACGGCACACCGGCCGGGGACACGGCCGGAACAACGGGAAGTACGGCAGTGCCGGTCGTGGCGGAGTAGGTGGGGAGCGATTCGGTCACGGCAGATACCTCGGAGGTCAGAGAAGGTTGGGGAGCAGCTGGGTGACCTGGCCGGCGACCTGGAGTCCCAGGACGGCCATGACAGGGGCGCACACGATCCAGGTCTGGTGCCGGCCCCACCGGTGCCAGGCCCACACCGAGGCGATCGCGACGACGACGAGGGCCTGAAGCCACATCACCAGTTCCCAGGGGACGCCGTCGGTGCTGGCGAGGGGCTGTTCGGAGTCGGGGAGCGATCCGGGCACGATGGTGGGGGGCGGGGTCTCCGAGACGCCGGACACCAGGTCGGCGTCCACGCGCAGGATGCCGGACGGCTGGTACAGGTGGCCGGTCGCGGTGACCAGGACCAGCCGTCCCTTGCCCGCGGCGGCAGGGGCCGGCGCGGGGTCGCCGGCCCGGCGGACACCGAGGACGCGGTAGGTGGCTTTGCCCTGCCCGGTGGTGAGGGTCAGCGTGTCGCCGGCGACGAGCGTGCGCAGGTTGCCGAAGGGGCCCCCGTACGCGGCCGCACGGCCGAACAGCACGCTGGACCCTGCCTGTCCGGGCATCGGAGTGTCCCGGCGGTGGCCGGGTCCCTCGCTCAGGACGTGCGAGTCGGTGCCCTCCAGGACGGTGACGTGGTGAAGGTGAAGCCGGGGGATGTCGATCAGGGCGACCGGAGTGCCCGGAGCCAGCAGGTGGCCCTGCTGGTCGGTCTGGGCGACTGGCGCGGTGCCCTCGGCGAGGGAGGCTCGCAGCGCGTCGAACGCCGACTGCTGCGCGGCACGGTACTGGAGAGGACTGACCAGCAGGATCTGGACGACCAGGCCCAGCAGGAGGGCGGCGAGCGTGAGCAGCATCCCGCGCGCGAGGTGCCGGGTGGGCGGTAGGCGCAGCGCGGGTGTCGGCGCGCCCGGCACAGGCGTGCGGGGTGGGGTCTGTACGGCGACCATCACGGCGGCCTGCCTCCTTCACGGGCGATTACGGGGATTGCGGGTATTTACGGGATGACGGGATAACGGGCGCTGCTCGGAGGGGTGCGCCGGAGAGGCCGCGGGGACCTCCCCGGCGCGGTGGGTCACTTGGAGGTGATGGTGAAGTTGGCGCCGTTGCGCGCGAGGGTCGTGGAGGTACCGGTGTAGTGCGTGTGCAGCGTGTGCTTGCCCGTGCGGAGCGTCGGCAGGGTCACGACGACCTTGCCGCTCGCGAGGGTGCCGGTCGCGAGGACCTTGGTGCCCTCCATGATCTGCACCTTGCCGGTGGGGACGAAGCCCGTTGCCTTGACCGTGGCGGTCACCTTGGCGTGGGCGGTGTGGCTCACCGTGGTCGGGTGGCTGGTGATGACGGTCGGGGTGGCCTTGGCCACCGTCAGCTTGACGGTCGTCGAGGACGCGCTCAGCGTGCTGCTGCCGGCGTAGGCCACCGACAGGTTGTGTGTGGTGGCCGAGAGGCGGTTGGACAGCGCGACGGAAACCTTGCCGCCGCTCAGGGTGCCGGTGCCGAGGACCTTCGTGCCCTCCAGAACCGTGACCTTGCCGGTCGCGGTGACGGCGTGGGTGTCGGTGACGCTCACGCTGACCTTCGGCGTGGTGCCGTAGGCGACCTTCGCGGCGGTGGCCGCGGTGTGGCTGGCGTACTTGACCGGAGTGGTCACCGTGGCCGGGATACCGCCGCCGACCAGGTTGTTCGCGGTGACCGTGGCGGTGTACTTCGCGGCCTTGAGGCCGGTGAACACGAACGACTTGGTGGTGGCGGGGAAGTCCTTGTTCTGGACGGGCAGGCCGTTGGCGTCGGTCAGCACCACGTGGTAGTCGGTGACCGGCAGGCCGGTCGCCGCGGGGGCGGTCCAGGAGACATTGAGGCTTCCGCTGCCCGTGACGGCCTTGGTCGCCGGGGTGCCCGGGAGGGCGGTGGGAAGGGTGGAGTCCTCCAGGCCGCCGAACTTGGCGTGCTTGGCGGGGTTGATGGACCCGTTGTACGGCTCGTTCACGAAACCGAACTTGGCGATGACACCTTCGGCGGTGTCCGCGGCCAGGGCGGCCTCGTGGGTGCCGTTGGTGACGAAGACGTCGAACAGCGACTTGTCGAAGAAGACGCTGGTGGGGTCGATCGCCCTGCTGGGGACGACGTTGTAGACATCGCGGCCGAAGGTCGCGTCGTTGTAGAAGTCGGTGGCGGGGGTGAGCTTGCCGTCCGTCTTCACGGCGACCGGGGAGCTGAAGGTCTGGTTGCCGGGGAGCCGGAGGCTGGCCAGGAAGGCGCCGCCCGCGATCGCCTTCTTGCTGTGATCGGGAGCGATGCCGTTGTTCTGCGCGATCCAGCTCGCCACGGAGAACGGAACCAGGTCGCCGTCGCTCTTCACGGCGTCGTCGGCCTGGTTCTCCTGGACGACGGTGGCGATCTTGTCGACCGCGGCATCGTCGGGGACACCGATGGCGCCCAGGAAGAACTTCCGCGTGCCGGAGCCGCCCTGTGGGATGAAGGGCCTGACCTGCTGGCCGTTCACTACGGTGAGGACGCCCGAGTAGATGTCGTGCAGCTGGGCGGTCGTCAGGTTCTGCAGGGCGCTGCCCTTGACTGCGACTCCGACGGCGTCCCGAGCGAACGGGATGTATGTCAGGGCCGTGCCGGAGGCGCTCGGGCCGCCGGAGGAGCGCGCGAAGTCGACCTGGTTCTTGATGCTGGCGCCGGTGCCGAACGGGACGCCCGCGAGGGAGTCCGTGAGGGCCGTGCGGCCCTTGCCGGAACCGTTGGGGCGCAGGAAGGACGGGCCGCCCTTCCGGGTGGTGATCTTCGAGTCGACGGCGCCGGTACCGGGCTCGATCGCGTCGTACGAAGCGATGCCGTCGCTGCCGGCCTTCACGGCGGTGTCGGCGTAGCTGGTGCCGTTGACGGTGTCGCCGGCCAGGGCGTTGAGTACGTCCTGCGTGGTGTCGGAACCGACGCCGACCAGCGTGCGGAAGGTGCCCGCGGGTGTGGGGTCGGCGGACGCCGGGCTGGCGAGAGCCAGGCCACCGGCCACGGCAGCGGCGGCTACAGCCGTCGCGGTGAGGCGGATTCTACGCATGGAGTTCTCCTGCTCGGAACAGTGATACGTGTGGTGACGCATGGGTTTCTGGCAAGGTGGAGCGCGCCGTCCGCCCCGACTGCCTTTCGGGGCGGGCGGTGGTCTGTGGGTTCCTCAGGGGCGAGGGCGCAGCCGCCGGGGCAGGGTCAGGCGGGGCAGGACGGTGACGCTGCGGCCGCCCGGGAGGGGCAGCCTCAGTGGCAGCCGAATCCTCGACCCGCCCGCGAAGGGCGCTCCGATCGCGGCGGCGGCGCCGAGGGCGGCGCCGATCGGTATCGCGTAGCGCAGGGAACTGCTGGGGTCCCCCGGGGTGATGCCGTTGGCGGTGGTCTCCACCGCCGCGCCGCCTCCGAAGGACGCCGCCGCGCTGGGGGCCGGGCTGCCGGGCTTCCCGGTGCCGCCGGCACCGGAAGCACTCGCGACGCCGGAGGAACCGGTGCCGGCGGACGTACCGGCGCCGCCGGAGGAACCGGCGCCGCCGCCCGCCGGGTCGTCCGTGGGGTCGCCGGCGGAGGACTGGCCCTTCCAGTTGGCGATCACGGTCGCGGCCTGGCGTGCCTGGGTCCGCAGCGCCGTGGGCAGGGGTGCGTAGCCCGGAGGCAGATCACCCGGGTCGCTGCCGGTGGTCTGGCCCGACCCGGCGGCGTAGTTCAGCAGCCGGGCGTAGTCCTTGCGCGCGCCGGCCGTCAGCGCGGCGGGACGCACCGCGCCGTACACCAGCTGCGCCAGCGGGTAGGCGTCCTTCGCCTTGGCCCCGGCCGGGTCGATGGGGTGCGCGGTGTCGTCGGCCGCACCCGCCGCCGCGGTGGTCAGCGTGGTCACGGTGGGCGCGGTGAACTTCCCTGCGACGTTGCGTAGTTTGGCGCTCTGAAGGCTGTAGCGGGCGGCCGACGCGGCGTCCGTGATGCTGATCACGAAGCGCGAACCGACGATCTGCGGGCCCACGCTCTTGTAGATGGGCGGTACGGCGAGGGCGTCCCAGTAGGACTTCCACAGAGTGTCGGCGCGGCGGGTGCTCAGCGCGCCGGCGTGCATGTCGTCCACGTAGGGGTGGAAGTCCGTCATGCACTGCTTGCCGGCGACACCGGTCTCTGCCGGGATCAGGCACCACGGATCGCTCTTGGGGAAGTCGTCACGGGCCAGCTCGAAGGCGAGGCCGGTGGGGTTCACGTCCGCGCTCGTACTGAAGTAGGGGTTGACGTGCATGCCCCACTCGTCAGGAACGCCGGACAGGAAGTGCCGGGCGTCCTTGTCGGAGGCGATCCACTTCCACACCGTACGAGCGGTGTCCGAATGACCGAGCGTGGTGATCAGATCCGTGTCTGTGGCTGGTGTCTCGGCGACGGAGAGGTGGGCGAACTCCGGGTTGAGCGAGAGGAATTCGGGGTCGGTGACCAGGCCGGCGGGGTTGCTCACGGCCCACTGGTAGCCTTTGGCGGCCTCCGGTGTGGACGTACCGCCCGAGGATCTGGTCACGACCGAGCCCCATACGGAGCCGCGGTACGACTCGGTGAGCAGCTTGGCGACCAGCCGGGGGGTCAGGCTGATGGACTGCACCTTGGTGCCCGAGATTTTCTGCGTGGACTCCGGGGCACCCGCTTTGGCCCTGCGCTCGATGGTGAAGCCGATGACGGCGCCGGACAGCGCGACGGGTGCGTAGGCGGTCAGACCGTCCGGTGCGGTGGTGCCGGGGTCGTCGCCGAGCGCACGGGTGGTGAAGGCGAGTCCGGTTTCGCCGTCCCGGGAGAGCCGGGCTCGGGCGTCGGGTTCACCCATCTCGGTGTAACCGTAGACCGTGCCGGTGGGGCACAGCGCGGCCTGCCAGCTCGTCATGGCGTCGGCGGCCAGCTCGCTGCCGGTGGTGGCCCGTTCGTCCGCGCCCAGGGCGCAGTTCGAGGCGACCGAGTTGAAGCCCAGCTTGATCGCGACCCGGTTCTTCCAGTTGGTGGAGGACACCGGGGAGCCGGCGTTGACCTGTGTCCTGTCCGCGTATGGCTGGCCGTCGAGGTCGAGGTGCCCCTGCGGGACGATCACCAGCCAGCAGGAGCGGGGGGTGGTGACGCCGGCTTTGGCGACCGGGACGCCACAGCCGAGGTGCGGGGCCTCGTTGGCGGTCTGCACCTCGAAGAACTCCTGGCCGGTGCCGTCGGAGCTGGTGCGGGCGAAGTCGACCTCGTTGGTGGTGTTGTAGTTGAACAACGGGTTGTTCTGGGTGTTCTTGGTGATCACCGTGCCGTCGACGGACTTGAACGGCACCTCACCCTGGCCGAAGGCGCCGCCCGCTCCGTAGCTGTCGTCCTGGCCGTAGTTCGACGGGTCGGCGCTATAGGTGACGGACCTGGTGTCGTCGTAGGCGTTGCCGGGCCAGCCGCCGCGGTTGGTGGTGGGCGACGCACCGTACTGGCACTGGGTGCGCGACGGGCCGGGGTTGCCCTTGACGGTCCCGTCGTCATCACCCCAGCACTGCATGATCTGGACGAAGTCGGTGTTGAACAGGGCGCCGGCGAACGCGGTGGACCTCCCGCCGGTCCAGCTCACGGAGACAGCCTGGTTGGTGAGATGCGTGGTCTGGCTGACCGTGAACCTCATGTCCTTGAACTCGCCGCGCCCGGACACGGTCACGGTGGAGTCCGCCACGGCGGCGGCCGGCTGGGCGGCGTGAGCCGCGACGGCACCGAGCAGGGCGCCGATCACCGCCCCCGCACCCAGGCGCAGGGTGATTCGGCGCAGACGGTTCGTGGCTGAGGTCTTCACGAGGCCGAGTCCTTCCGGGAGGCGAGTGCCCGGGACACGGCGGAAGGAAGCAGCACCAGGCCCAGCAGCACGATCGCGGTCAGCAGCATCAAGGTCTGTGCGCCGCCCCAGCCGCCACGGCCGGCCACGGTGACCGGCTCGGCGAGGTTCACGGAGCCGGCCGCGCCGCCCGACGCGACATCGCCTCCGGCACCGCCGGTGGCGCCGCCCGCGGAGGTCAGTGCCTGACCGGTGTCCGGGTCGACGGACGGGCCTCCTCCCGCACTGCCGGCTGCCGCGCCGCCGGTGGCACCGGCCGAGCCCCCGGACGTGCCGGTGCCTCCACTGCCTCCGGTGCCGCCGGTGCCGCCGGTGCCTCCGGTGGCGGACGCGCCACCGCTGCCCGAGCCGCCCTTCGCGCCGCCGCTGCCGGTGGTGCAGGCCGTTGCGCCCTTCTTGTCGCACGCACTGGGGTACGGAGCGGTCTGGGCGAGGTGGTTGCTGCCGTCGGCGCTGAAGGTGGGGTTGTTGCAGCCCTTGATGTTGATGTTCTGGGTCTTGACGCCGGGAACCCTGCGGATCTGCTCGAACCCGGCCTTGACCAGGTTGATGGGCAGCGGTGAGTAACCGAGTTTGTCGGCCTGCTGCTGCCCCTGGCACATGAAGTAGTAGGAGAAGGCACCGAGCGTCTTGCCCTTGGCCTCGGTGAAGGTGCCCTGGGCCTTCAGCGGGAGGACCATGTAGGAGTAGCTGGACAGCGGGTAGTTGCGTCTGTCGCTGTCGTTGTAGACCCCTTCGAGCTTCTGTGTGAGGTAGTCCGGCGAACTCTTGTTGGTGTTGATCCGCGCCTTGAGGAGCGAGACCGCGACATTCTGCGCGGTCGGCTCGGTGTAGTAGCCGGAGTGGTTGAGCACCTTGGCGACCGGGAAGTGCGCGTTCAGCGCGTACGAGTAGTTGACGTAGCCGATCGAGCCCTCGCCGTACCCCTGTGCCACATAGCCCGCGACACCGAGGTCACCGGACTGGGCGATCATGCCGGGCACGGTCGGGAAGTACGACGTCTGGCCGCAGGCCCCGGAGCGGCCCACCTTCCCGCAGTACGTGCTCCACAGCGAGGAGTGCTGGTTGGCCATCCATTGCGTGAACTGCGCGGTGGAACCGGACCCGTCGGACCGTACGACAGGGACGATGATGCGGTGCGGCAGCTTCATGCCGGGGTTGTCCGCGGCGATGACCGGGTCGTCCCAGTAGGAGATGGCCCGGGTATAGATCTTGGTGACCACATCGCCCGACAGCCGCAGGTTGGTGACCTTCTTCCCGCCGATGGTCAGGTGGTACATGAACACCGTGCCGCCGGCCACGATCGGCATGTACGCGTACGTACCGGGGGCCGGGTTCTCGGCCGCGGAGCCGTCGGTGGGATGGGTCTGGAACGGGATGTCGGAGACCGCGAAGTCCACGGTTCCGTTGAGGAACTGACGGCGGCCGTCGGAGGATCCGGTACCGGAGTAACTGATCCGCATGCCGTACTGGTTGACGTCGCGGCGCCACTCGTCGACGGCGTTCTCGGCCCAGGTGGAGCCGGCCCCGGCGATCGGGGTGTAGTTGTCCGGCGCGGCGCCGGCCTGTGTCACCGGGCCGAGCAGGATCGAGGCGAGCACGCCGAACACCATGGTCAGGGTGAGCCAGGCGCGGGGTGCGAAATGGCTGGGCATCAGTCGTTCACTCCGGATACGGACGCGGGGGCGGCGGGGTCCCCGCCGGGAAGGATCGGGGCGGGGCCGTGCAGGTCCTCGAAACGCCGGGTGTCACGGCGTGAGGCACGGGCGGTACGCCGTGCCTGCCGCTTGTTCTGCTGACCGGGGCCGCGGCCACCGAGGACGCGGGCCACCGCGAAGAGCACCAGGACGAGCGCCATCAGCACGGCAGCGGCGCCGAACCCTCGGGCGATCATCGTGGGCTCGGGCGACTTGATGAAGGAGAAGACCGCGAGCGGCAGCGACACCATCGGGCCGGAGGTCGGGTCGGCGTTCAGGGCAGCGGTGAAGCCCGCGGTGAGCAGGACCGGTGAGGTCTCGCCGATGCCGCGCGCGGTGCCCAGGATCACCGCGGTGGCCAGGCCGGAACGTGCGGTCGGCAGGATGACGTGCCATACGGTCCGCATCCGCGGTGCGCCCAGCGCCTCGGCGGCCTCGGTGAGGTTACCGGGGACGAGTCGCAGGACGACGTCCGCCGCCCGGATGACGATCGGCAGCATCATCACACTGATCGCGAACCCGGCCGCGAGACCGGACTTCTGGAGTCCGAGGCCGAGGATCCAGATCGCGTACACCATCAGGCCGGCGACGATGGACGGCAGCGCCGTCATGGCCTCGACGATGGTGCGTACGAAGCGGGCGAAGCGGCCGGTGATCTGGTTGAGGTAGACCGCGCAGGCCAGCCCCAGCGGGACGGTGATGGCGAGCGCGATGCTGATCATGATGAGTGTGCCGAGCATCGCGTGGGCGATTCCGCCCTTGGACAGCGGGTCCAGAGGTCCAGCCGCCTGCATGTCCTCGGTGAAGAAGTTCAGGTGGGGCAGCGCGTCGCGGCCTCGGTAGAGGGTGAAGCCGACCACCAGGACGAGCGCGAGGAACATCAGGCCGGCCGCCGACCACAGGACCACGGTCATCAGCCGGTCGCGGACGGCAGGGCCGTCCTCCTCCAGTCCGGTCAGCACCGCGTAGATGCCGAGGAACACCAGGTAGGCGACGACGGCGAAGCCCAGCGCCCCGGACAGGGGCGCGAGTTCACCGAACAGCAGCACCGCGACGCAGAGGCCCGCGGCCGCGGCACCGCACAGCGCGAGCACGCCGTTGCGGGTGACGCCGCCGATGCGGCGGGGCCGGTCTTCGACGGCCGGCGCAGGCTCGGACGCGGTCGCCTCGACGGCCGTTGGGGTGTTTTCAAGGACGGTCATGTCAGCCCTCGCTCTGCGCGCCGGAACGGGACCGGGCCACGATCGAAGAGGCGGTGAAATTGACCGCCAGGGTGAGCAGGAAGAGCGCCAGGCCCGCCGCCATCAGCGCCGACATACCGAAGTCGGAAGCGTCCCCGTAGTGCAGGGCGATCAGCGAGGAAACCGAGTTGGCTCCGGTCTGCAGGATGTGCGGCTGGATGGTGAAGACCGGGGAGATGATCAGGTAGACCGCGATGGTCTCGCCGAGCGCCCGGCCGAGCCCCAGCATGGTGCCGCCGATGATTCCGCCCTTGCCGTAGGGGATGACGACCGTACGGATCACTCCCCAGCGGGTGGACCCGAGCGCGTACGCCCCTTCCCGCTCCCCCGAAGGGGCCTGCGAGAACACCTCGCGCATCACCGAGCACATGATCGGCGCGACCATCAGCGCGACCACGATGCCCGCGATGAACGAGGAGGCCGTGTAGACGCTCGTGGAGGCCAGCGGCTGGTCCGCCTCCACGCCGTCCACCCGCAGGAAGGGGACCCAGCCGAACCAGGTGGACAGCCAGCGCGCCAGGCCGATCACGTGCTGCTGGAAGAAGAACAGGCCCCAGAGCCCGTAGACCACCGACGGCACCGCGGCCATCAGGTCGACCATCGCGATCAGGGTCCTGCGGACCTTGAGCGGCGCCACGTCGGAGATGAACAGCGCGGTGCCCAGCGCCAGCGGTACCGCCACCACGACCGCCACGGCGGCGATCAGCAGCGTGCCGGTGAGTACGGCGGCGATACCGAACTTATGGACGTCCGGCTGCCATTGAGCCGTCGTCAAGAAAGAGAGGCCGGTGGCGCGCAGCGCCTGCGCCGCCCTCACCAGAAGGAACAGTCCGACCGCCGCCATGATCGCGAGCACCACGACGCCCGCCGCGGTCAACTGCCAGCGGAAGACGCGGTCTCCGAGCCCTCGGGCAGCATCCAGCCGCCGCGGGGCATCGTCGTCCGACGGTCTGCCAGATATGTCCGACCCCGCTTCTGCGGTAGCCATCTTCGACCCCCAACCTGGGTGCCACACACCGCGCGTGGCGAAAAAGGCGCATGGCCGCGACCAAACGGGCATCGCGCTTGAGCCAGATTGAATGGCTTGATCATGTCGCCGCCCGCCCACAAATGTGATCAGAATGCGAACATCAGATGGTCATATGGTGCAGGGGGATCATGTGATGGATAGGTCGAATTGCCCCAAGTCGACCGCAATGCAATGGATGTTGAGCCGTTTCGCCTCCACGAGCTCCACACAGAGTCATGGTGAAGCAAGAGGTTCAACGGCGCTGTTCGCGGGATGCGCTCGGCCAGACAAATGGCTCGACTTCGCTGCTCAGGACCCCACGGGCACTGTGCTGGCCGAGCACCGGAAGCTTGACGCCGGCAGTTCCGACCCGCTGTCCGACTCCGCCGAATCCCTGGCCCCGCCCGGAGGGTTTCATCCCGCAGGCTTCCGCCCGCGGCATACAAGTCGTCGCGCGTTTCCGGCGGGGCGAGCGCGGCCACACAGTTCCTCACGCGTGACCGGGCCGGAAGGCCGGCGAGGAACCGGCAGTCCGATTCGTGTGTTCCCAGTGCGCCGGCCTCGCGTACTTGAGTCAGCCACCTCGTCAACTCGGCTCGGAGTTCCGAGGTTTGGTCCGTTTGATACGCGCTCCGCCTTCCCGTCGACGGTGGAGAGGGTCCGGCACACAGTTCACTGCACCGTGGCGGACCTGGGGGCGTCCGCCGAGCTTGATCGGGCTGTGTCTGCGCGACTGTCCGTCAGCGGTCCTTGACGGCACCGACGGACGAGCAGTTCACGAACACGGCAAGGAGGCGGGGGTTCGACTCGCCCGTGGCGCCGATCGGCTCAGCTGTCTGCTGTCTCCGTGGTGCCGGTCGACTCCGAGGACGGGGGCTTCGGCGTCTGCCGCACTGCGCGCAGCGCGAGGGAGAGTTCGGTGATGCCGCGGGGATCGGCCAGGGAGCGGCCGGTACGCTCGGCGATGCGGCGCAGGCGCATGCGCACTGTGTTGGGGTGAACGTAAAGACGCTTGGCTGCCTCCTCGGCCGATCCGCCGCAGCCGAACCAGACTTCCAACGTGTCCAGCAGCAATTCGCGATCGCCGACCGGCAGGGCCTCGATCGGACCGAGGACGTTGGTGGCGACGCGGGCCATGACGTCGGGTGCGCCGGCTGCCGAGACCGCAACCGGGGAGTCGTCGAAGACGGTCACGGCGCCGCTGTCCGCGTCGCCGCCGCGCATGGCAACCTTGGCGAAGCGCAGGGCGTCCCCCGTGCGGCACAGGTCGTCGTAGGAGGGGCTCACCCAGAGATCGTGGGCCGTAGCCGCGGTCGACGAAGACCATGGTTCCGCAGCTGACTGGGGTTCCGGGGGCGGACCCGAGCGTTCCCACTGGTCAGCGTGTTGTGGCTGGACCTCGCCCTGTCGACCACCCCCAGTTCCGACGGCGACCCGCAGGTCGACGACCTCGGACCGCTGTACGCGGCCGCCGCGTGGGTCAACGCCAGCGCCATGGAGCGCGACATCTACGGCTCCGTGCACCTCAAGCCAGCCGCACTGTTGCAGACCCTGTCAAAACTCCCCTGCCTCGAGCACTCGGGCGAGGCCTTCGCCTGGCACTCGACCGAGGCGTACCTCGCCCTGAACGGACACCGGCTCGACTACCCGCCCAAGGCGGCCGTCGCCCTCGTGCGCGACGCCGCCGCCGGGACACTGGGCGTCGCCCGCATCGCCCGCCAGCTGCGCGACTGGACCAACAACTGACCTGCCCGGTGGGGACCAGTGGAACACCGACGCCGGGGGCGGCAGTAGCCTGCCGTTCCAGGGCTACGGGCCCACTTCGACAGCCCGCCACTCGCCAGGCAGGGCAAGCAGTTCAGCCCCCGTGTCCGAACCCTCGTCCCAAACGGCGACTGCACCTGCAGGCCGGTGCTGCGGCCCGGCCGGGCGCGCCGACAACGGCCCCGCCCGACGGCACGCCCGGGGTTAGGCGCGGGGCTCGGCGGGCGGTGCATGGAGACCTGAGGGCCATGCGGCTGAGTGAGGAGACTCGTAGCGGGCACACGAGGTAAATGCCCGATGTTCCGCAGCTATTGATTGAGACGACGCGCCGCCTCTGTCCGAGGGCGCGGACGCTCACCGGTCGAAGGTACCCCGGCGTCTCCCGCACCACGGTTTCCCTTTCCCTGGGATCCCGGCCGCCTGGCCGCACTGCCCTGCTGGTCGGCGGTCGGGCGGACTCGCCGGTGTCCTGGCTCCGCCACCGCCCTACGCGCCGGGCGGAGCAGTGAACTCCTCCGTCGGCCCGCCAGCTCAGTGAGCGTCGCCGGATACGGATCGCAAGAGGATCAGAAGGGAGTGTGCTCCGTGTTGGTGGCTGGTCGGTACCGGATCGTCGCTAGGCTCGGCCGTGGGGGAATGGGCGAGGTGTGGCGGGGGGTGGACGAAGTACTGGGTCGCCCGGTGGCGGTCAAGCTTCTCCTGAACCACAGAGCCGACGAGGCGGCGATCGCCCGGTTCCATCTGGAGGCCCGGACCGCGGCGCAGCTCAGCCACCCGCACGTGGTCGCTGTGTATGACACCGGCACCGACCTGGAACGCCACTACCTGGTGACGGAGTTTCTGGACGGTCGCAGCCTCGCCGAGGAGCTGGCCGCGCGCGGGCCGTTGTTGCCTGCGCGCGTCGCCGGGATCGGTGGGCAGGTTGCTGACGCCTTGGCCGCGGCACACGGGCACGGCGTGGTGCACCGGGACGTGAAGCCGGGAAATCTCCTGCTGGCTTCCGACGGCACGGTGAAAGTCGGCGACTTCGGGATCGCCCACTTCACAGACGAGTCCACGGCCGGGCTGACGCTGAAGGGCCAGATCATCGGCACCAGCGCCTATCTGGCGCCCGAACGAGCCGTGGGCCAACCCGCCGGCCCTCCGGCGGACATGTACGCACTGGGCTGTGTACTGTACGAACTGCTGCTGGGTCACCCTCCTTTCCGGGCGGAAACCCCCGCGGCGATGCTGTACCAGCACGTCGATGCGGTGCCCGACTCCCCGAATCGGCACCGTTCAGATCTGCCCAAGGCGTTCGCGGCCTTTGTCATGCAGTTGCTGGCGAAGTACCCCGAGGCGCGGCCGACCGCTGCCGAAGCCGTCGAGTTCCTGGCCTCCGCGGAACAGTGGAGCGCCCGGCAGCCGTCATCGGGCGAATTCACCCCTTCTGTCGCGGGTGTCCCCGGTCGTTCCGCGACGGCCGTCAGCCAGGGTGCCATGCGGCAGAAGGAGCCCGGCAGCCTGCGTTCACTGCGGTCGCGGGTCGCCACCGGCTCGCTCGTGGCAGCGGTCGCGGCCGCTGCGGTCGTGAGCCTCTCCGCGGCGCCCCCGATCGCGGAGGAGGGGAGGGGAAAGCCGCACACCTCGACCACGGCCCGGCCCTCACCGACACACGGCACAGTGAGCGCGACGCAGCCTCCCCTGTCCGACGCGGCAGCCGCCACCGCAACGCCGTCGTTGCCCGGACCCGCCCCGAAGGCAGAGAAGGCGTCCGCCCACTACAAGAAGGCGTCGACGGACAAGTCGTCCTCACCGTCGGAGAAGCCGATGCCCACGAAGAAGCCCAAGCCTTCCGAGAAGCCCACGACCACCAGGACGCCCTCGCCCACGAGCACTCCGACCCCGACGACGAGCGGCCCGCTGACGCCGAACCCCACTCAGCCGGAGGAACCGACTGAAACGTCTCCGTCGGCTCAGTGAGTGTGCGCTCGCTCTCCTGCGGCATGTCGGCGAGGGGCGAAGACACCGGTCGATTTCGAAGGGTGATCCTCTGCTGGGGACTGCACCGTCGGCCTTCTCGGCTTGGTCCGTCAGACGGCGCACCGCCTGGGCAAACCGTCGTAACAGCCACCTGGACAAGCTTGGTCTTGTTACTGGTCACCGGCGCATCTTCCATGATCAGGAGTTACGCCGTTCGCTCCACAGTCCCCTCCCCGGGAGTGCGCCCGACGGCGTGCAGGAGGATGTTGGAATACCGATCGATGATGTGTTCCACGGCGAACGTCGGCTGGGAGGAGAGTGCTTGGTCGAGAGTGAGCCAGAGGGGCTCCTCGCCTTCCTCGTTCACGGTCAATTCCCCCTGAGTTCCGGCTGCCCGGTGGTCGTCGACGTCCAGCAGATAGGCGTGCCAACGATGGGCGTCGGAGCCCCTTCTGCACATGTCTCCGTTGAGATGCTCGTCCGCAACGAGCCGGAGGTCCCCGTGCGCGTCGCGGATTCCTACTTCCTCCCAGAGCTCCCGCGCTGCCGCGCGCTTGGGGTCCTCTCCGCGTTCAACATGGCCTGCGGGTACGGTCAGACGGTAGGGAAAGGCAGTTCTCTGGAAGAACAGAAATCTCCCTCGTGGGTCACGTACGAATACGCCGGCGCTCTCATGCCAGTACTCGCCGTCTGAATCGGTCCACCAGCAGATGCGGGGATCAACGACGATGGCTCTTCCCGCCTCGCGGCCGCACGAACCGCAGGCGCACCGTTTCCTTCCGTCCACGACGATCCATTCGACGGTCTCGGCGTGGCAGTACAGGCAGTACTCGCCGCAGGTGTTGTCCCGCAGCGGGAGGAAGTCGATTTTCATCCTGCCCCCTTTCAAGGAGAAGGCCGCCGTCAGCATTCGGGAACCCCCACAGCCGTGGCTCGGTCAGATTCTGTTGCGGTTGGGCTTGCTGACATCCGGCGCCTTCCGCAAGGGCTCCGGTCCCTCCCCCACGTCCACACCGTCCGGTGCGTCGAGCGACCGGGACACGCCGTCTGCAGTGCAGGTCGCGGACGTACGGGGGCCCTTCAGCAGAAGGAGTGCGCCAAGTCCGCCGAAGACGAAAGTCGCGGCAGCGACGGCGCCCCATCCCGCCGCAGCGATGGCCAGGCCGAAGACCGGTGGTCCCATCAGCATTCCCACACTGCCGAGTTGGTTGAGGATGCCATTGGCGACATCGACATGCTCAGCACGGCTCACCGCGGCGGGGACGGCAGCGAAGACTGCGGAGATCAACAGTCCGTCGACGAAGAGAACAAGCGTGGCGGCGCCGCCGCTGACCGCGAGTGGGAATTCGGCCGAGAAGGCGGGGAGGCAGGCCACCGGCATCAGAACGCCCAGCGGGACGAGCGAGGAGAGGGTCAAGCCACGCCGCAGCAGCCAACTGGCGGCAAGCCCCCCGATCGCACTCCCCAGGCAGACGAGTGCCACCACGGTACCGGCTACAGTCGGCGTTACCCCTCGGTGCTCGGTGAGGAAGAGCGGGAGGACCATCACCACAGCGACGCCGACCAGCGACAGGCTTCCGTACGCCGCGCCGAGCCTCAGTGCCCCATTCCAGGTGCCGACTGCGCGATGAGGGTACTGCACGGGTGTCCTCGGCAGCCGAGGCAGGACGACGGTGAGCGCCCCGGCCATGATCAAGGGACCGAGCGCTGTGAGGGCCAACCATCGGTTCCACGTCCACTGGGATGCCAGGACTCCGCCCAGGGCCGCGGCGACGGCCAGGCCCATCGGAACGCACGTGCCCCACAACGCGAGCGCCGCCGATCGGATGCCGCCCTGCGTCATGCGGGTGATTACGACCGGACCCGCCACGAACACCAGCAGGTAGCCGACTCCTTCCGCGACACGCGACCCCAGCAGCAGACCCCAGGATCCGGCGGTCGCGCTGATGGCGGTTGCAACCGCCATGACGAACAGGCCCCAGGACAGAGCCCGGTGGGCGCCGATGCGGAGGATCCACCATCCCGCCGGGATGCCGAGGACGGCGCTCACCGCCGTAATGCTCGATGTGGCCCAGGCGAGCGCACCGGCTGACAATCCCAGTGACGAACGCAGGACGGATCCCGCCGGCGAGACGGCACCCAGGCCGACTGCCGCCAGCACGCCGGCGAGCCATGTCGCCACAACGCACTTCCAGGGCGACATCGACACGCGGCGGTGGCTGCCTCTCTTCCTGTCGCGCACGGGCTCTCCTTGTGGTGGCTGGCGTGTTGTCCCGTACGGCGGTCGTCCAGTGCTGGGTGACCGGTGCCGCGTGGCGGGAGGTCTATCCCTTGAGCACCTCCCGCCACGCGAGTCCGGATCAGTCGTCCAGGCCGAACTTGGCCATCAACTCCTGATGGCCCGCCACATATGAGGTGTCGGTGATCACGGTCTGGTCGGACGGACCGCGGCTGCACATGCAGAGGTGGCGGCTACGGGAGGTGACTCGCACGGCTTTTGCGCCGCCGGAGGACATGATCTCTTCAGCGATCTCCTTGACGAGGTACTCCTGGATCTGGAACCGCCGGCTGAACGCCTGGACCAGGCGAGGGAATTTCCCGAGTCCGAGAATGCGGTCACCGGGGACGTAGGAGATGTTGACCTTCCCGAAGAACGGCAGGAAGTGGTGGGCGCAGATCGAGAAGAAGTTGTTCTCCTGGACACGCACCACGCCGGTGTGCTCACCGTTCACCAGGCAGGTGGTCTTGAGGATCTTTGAGGTGTCGATCTCATAGCCGCTCAGCAGCTCGCGATAGGCCCGGACGATGCGGTCCTCGCACTCCGGGCCGCTGTACCAACCGAGTGCCCTCGTGTCGGTGGTTACATTGGTTTTGAGCCAGTCTTCAATGGTCACCTGCGGCCTCCATTCCCACTTCCACCAAGGGCTCCGAAACCCGGTGGAGTTATTTCACTATCCACCCAGTTGCATTCCTTGAGAATATCGCCCGCTTGGCTGACACCCGATCAGACCAATGCGCGGGTGATATGCTAATACCTACGTATTCAAAGCCGCGGAGAGAATTAACGTTTCCCCGATGCTTAAACCAGGCGGGGGGCGGGAACCCGGCGCCCGAATGACAAATAAAAAAACCACCCGTTGAGCGCCGGAGCACGACCCGCTCATTCTGCCCGTCGCGCCATGTCTCAACCCGGTCCCCCGGCTCAATGCCTGGGGATAGTTCTTCCGGAAACGAGGAAGCGCCTTGTGACCTGCGATGCTGGGAGTTCTTCACGCTTCCAGCACGCACGATCGACAAGGCACTTCCGAGATGCAATCTTCCCATGCTGCAGCGAAGGTCTCCGCACGGTTCGGTGATCCGAATCTGGTCGCGTACGGCGGGCTGGAGCCGGTGACCGAGTGGGATCGAACCGCTCCTGACCCATGCGGGGCGCGATCCAGACGGACTTGTTCTCCTCGCCCATCTGCTTGTGCAGAAAGAAACTTCGGACATCGTAAGGAGCCGTGGCCGCTACACAGACAGGGTGGAGGGGAAGTGGAGACTGCAAGCGACGAGCAGCGGTTCACCGAGCTCTACAGGCGGCACTATTCGGCCGTCGATGCGGACGTGCGTCGGCGAATCCACGGTGACCGCGTGGCCGACGTGGTCGCCGAAGCATTCCTGCTCGCCTGGCGCAGATTTGCTGCGCTTCCCGAAAGCAAGGCGTTGGCCTAAGGCTTGTCCCGTAAATGATCTGTGACTGGGTGTGGCGTGGTCGGTGGCCAGTCCGGCTGGTCGCCTATCCGGCGAGGTTGAGGTTGTGCAGGCGGGCGATGCCGAGCATGGCGTGGTGGACGCCATCGCCTTTGAGGCGGCAGTCGCGGAGGATCTTCCAGGTCTTCACGCGGGCGAAGACGTGCTCGACGCGGGCGCGGACCTGCTTGTGGGACTTGTTGTGGGCCTGTTTCCAGTCGGGGAGTTCTTCGCCCTTGCGGCGACGGTGGGGCATCACGAGCCCGGTGCCCGGACAGCCGCCGTCGGCGATCGTCATCGTCTTACCGACCCCAGTTTTCGCGCCGGACTCCTGCCACGCCTTGCAGTCGTTGCGGTTGCCCGGCAGCGGTCGGCCGACCACCACGACGAGCCGGGTGTCGGCGTCGGTGACGACCTGGTGGTTGGTGGAGTACCGGTAGTTCTTGGACTGCGCGGCGATGGTGCGGTCGCGGGTAGGCACCAGGGTGCCGTCCACGATGAGCACGGTGTCCTTGCCGAAGCGCTTGCGTGGCTGGAGCGCGAGTGATGGGCCGAGGCGGTCGATGACGCGGTCGGCCACGGACTTCGAGACACCGAAGAGCGGAGCGAGCTGGCGCATCGTCAAGTTCGTTCGCCAGTAGGCCGACACGAGCAGCACCCGGTCCTCCAGCGGAAGAGCCCACGGGCGACCCTCGCGGACCGGGTCTGCACCTTCACGGCGCAGTGCGGTCACCAGCTTGCCGAAGGAGCGCGGGCTCAGCCCGGTGAGCGGGGCTATCCAGGAGGGCTCCGACGCCGTGATCACACCAGACACCGCAAGATCATCTCACCTGTGACCAGCAGTTACGTGTGACTCGTCGCGTTAGTTGTCGTTCTACGTGGACCCCGACCTGAGGATTCGGCGACACATCGGCACGAAATCTGTCGTAAAACTGGCATGCTTCTTGTCGCTTGGTGGGCACGGGGCCCTGAGCCGCTGTGGTCGCACGCATGCGGCTGGAAGGACCTCCTCGTCCCGGTCTCGATCGAGCGTGGCCGGGATGCTTTCGTCCTGGGGGGACGGGTGGACGAGGCGGTGGAGTGCGACTTGGCGGTGTGCCGGAGGCGAGGTGACTTGCCCGGTTGCCCATCTGGCGGAGGCGCCGCTGGCCGCCTACTTGCGGCGTCCGGCGTGGATCTCCGCACCGCCGAGGGCTGCCGTCAGTGGCTACGACGCCGTCAGTCGCCCCCGGCATGACGACTAAGCGGCCCCGTTTCGTGAAGCTCCATGGCGGCTCGAAGCGGTCCCATGCTGGCGTGGCCCGGTCTCGTCCGAATCCAGGCCAAAGCCTTCGATGCACTAGTGGGTCCGGCTCGAGCCGCCCCGGTGGGGCCGCCGAACGACATTGCAGCCAATGACGTGTATGGGGGGTGGGCCGGTTTCGCCTGGGCTGAGGGCCTTGTCCCGCCGCGAGCCGGCGGGGATCATGACCGCGTGCAACACCGAGAAGAACTCCACGAACTGCTCGTGCGCGCCGGGCTCACGGTCGTCGAGGACGTGCGCCCGGGAAGCCTGTTTCCGCCGGAGGCCGGCTGGCGCATCGCGCGGGGGCTCGCGGCGCCGGACGGTGCGGCCTGGGAAGCGCTCGACGCCGTGTGGTGGCGCCGTCTTGCGGATGCCGACGGCGGGTTTCTGGTGGCCGTCCTCGGGCACCGGATCGGCGGCAACGACTCCTGGTGGACCCGCGTCCGGTACACCGGCGGCGGTGTGCCGGAGTTGAGCGGCAACCTCGGGTTCGTGGCGCTCTCCCTCGACGGACAGGTGCTGCTGGCGGAGGTGCCCGGCGCGGACGGGCCTCGGGTGACGGCCCTCGACCGACTGCCGGAGCGGCTGGAGGAGACCGCGGCGGCCGCCGGGCGCGAGACGGAGGTCGAGCGCGACGAGGTGTGGGCGGCGGTGCCCGGCCGACCCGCGTGGCCTCTGCACTGGGCGGAGGGGATCGGGTCCAATCCGGCCGCGCCGGACGAGCTGCTCATCCGGCTATTGGATGTGGCGGAGGGCTTCCTGCACGGCTGCGACCGGCCTGCCGTCCTCGACGCCGCCGTGGCGCACCCCGATCCGCGGGTGCGGTCGAGGCCCGCCGACACCTTCCGGCCCAAGCTCACGTCCGATCAATGGGTACGCCTGGTCCGCGCCGAACCGTCGCCGAGCCGGCGCGTGCTCTGTGCCGAGCATGCCTGTGCCTGGGGCGTCGAACTCCCCGAGGACCTGTACGACGACCTCCTCGTCGGCCCGTCCCGCGCCCAGGCCGCCGAACTCCCCGGGCTCCCCGCCCACCACCTCCCCAGCCTCGCGGCCGACGCCGATCCCCGGGTGCGGGCGACTGCGTGCGCCCGGTGGGAGGACCTCGCCGCGCCGCTGCGGGAGCGGCTGCTGGCCGACACCGACGACGCGGTGCGTACGGCGGCGCTGCTTGCCCACCACACCGGCGTCCCGATGCCTCGCGAGGTCTTCACCGCGCTGCCTGCGCCCCGGCGAGCGCTCGAACAGTGCCGTCTCGCACCCGGGTTGGAGGCGGAGCTGGTCCGGGACGGGGACGCGGAGGTACGCCGGGCGCTGGCCGCCAACCCACGGCTCGGCGCGCACAGTGTCGCCGTCTTGGCGCAGGACCCCTACGACGACATCCGCTCGGTAGTGGCCCTGCGACCTGACCTCACCGAGGAGCAGCGTGCCGCGGTGCGCTTCGACTTCGACCCGACGTCGATGTCGCGCACTGTGCCCTGGGTCGAGAGCCTGCACGGCGACGCCGGTGCGATGCGCCGCCTGGCCGTATCGTCCCATCCGCTCATCCGCCGCAGCGTGGCCCGTGCCCGGCATCTTCCATCGGATGTCGTGGAACGTCTGGCCAGGGACGAGGATCGGACGGTCCGTCTGTTCCTCGCCGAGTCGTGCGACGACGCGCCGGCCGAGATGCTGCTGGAGGTCTGGCGCTGGTGGGACGGCAGCTTCAGTTACCCCGGCCGCCCCCGCAGCCACCCCAACTTCCCCCGCACGGGCCTGCTGCGCTACGCCGGCGACCCCGTCGGGCGGATGCGCCGCCTGGCCCTGGACGATCCGGAGTCCACGCCTGCCGACGTCGCGCGTCTCGCCCGCGATCCCGAAGCCGAGGTACGCTGCCGCGCGGCTGAGGACCCCCGGTTGTCACCGGCCGACGCAGTGCGGCTGCTGAACGACCCGGCGGACTACGTCCGCGGGACCGCCATACGCAATCCGCAGCTGCCGGCCCGCGTCCTTGCCGGGCTGCTGCACGACCGCGCCACGGCATGCGCGGCGGTCACCAACCCGGCGATCCCGATCCCCGTCCTGCACCGCATCCTGGCCGCGGCAGCCGGGGCGGCCTGACGCTGAACTCCGGCACACCCCAGGTGCGTGCTGCCGAGGGTCTCGACCAGGCCTACGACAGTTGTCTCGCCGGGACGACAGTTAGCGTGACGAGTCACATTACGGGACAGCCCTTGGAAGGTAGGACACCTCAGGGCCCTAACGCGTCAAGTCCTCGTCGGTGAGTGCACGGTTTCCCCAGCGATTCCAGAGCGTGTGATGCCATTCGCCGGCATCGGTGCCGGAAGGCGTCACCGGCGGCACTGGCGCCGCAGGTCAGGCAGCAGCCCTCTCCGTCGCCAAGGGCGGTGTGGGGAAGGCGGCCAGCTCGTCGAACCGTTCGCCGTGTTGAAGGCAGTGGTAAAGCTGGCCGATCATGCGGCCCGCAGGACCATGGTGCGGGCCAGTTCGTTCTTGGTCGCGAATCGGCAGTGTTGGGGGATGCGGGCAGCGCGGCAGCGTTCGGGGTCGTCGGTCCAGGATTTGGACAGGTAGAGCTCGCAGTCGACCAGAGCGTGACCGCGGGTGACGGGCACCGCCGTCGACGACGACGGCCTTTCACCGCTGTGGCCCACGTCAAGCTTTCGCGTGATCAGGCGGTCGCCACGATCCTGGACAGCGAGGCACTGCGCAGCGTCGACCTTGGGCCAGGCCGGCATACCCACAGATCACGAATCGCGAAAGCGGACTGCCTGACCCACGGTTCGGACGTACGTTCCGCACGCGTGCTGTCGCGAACGGTCCCAGCTCTCCCTGAACAGCGGCCGCAGCAGGCCCGAACACTCCGCAGCTGGACCACGCTCGTCAGCCCAGACCAGTCCGACGAACTGGCCACCTCTCGCGCGGTGTCACAGCCCCTATGACGGGGGGCATGACTGCATGGTTATGACCAGGTGAAACACCTCGCGGGCGGCGTAGCGTTTTGAGGAAGCGGACGATTTCGCGTCGGGTCTTGCCCTGCTTGAGTCGGCCTTTGCAGTACTCCTGGGTGCGTGGATCGCAGCGCAGGCGGGTCTGCACGATCCGGTGCAGGACGGCGTTTGCCTGCCGGTCACCAGCACGGTTGAGGCGACGGTACTGCCGACTTCCCGAGGAAAGCGCGACATCCACCGTTCCGTCCAAGCACTCGCACGCGACATCCGGGCCTGGGTCGCAGACTGGAACGACCACCCACGACCCCTCGCCTGGACCTGGATCGCCGACGAGATCCTCGACAAGGTCGCCACCTATTCAACGAATCTCCGACTCAGGTCACTAGGACGAACGGGTACAGTGCGCGCCGGCAGTCTGGTTACTTGAGGAGGGGAAGCGTGACCGACACCAGCGAAGCCCGATCCGCGGACGATGCAGCTCATGCGAGCCAGCAGAGTCGACTGCGCCGCCTGATGCGCTACATCCCTATGATCGCCCCCGTCCTGCTGTGGACTGTGCCCTGCTGGGTGCTGCTGCACGCCGGCCAGCACTGGCCGCTCCCCGTGTCGTTGGGCGGCACCGCCCTGTTCGTCCTCGGTCTGGTCGCTATGCCGCTCGCGATGGTGCGCGGCCACGGCCGGCGGCAGCAGGACTGGGCGGCGATCGTCGGAGACACCCTCCTTGGGGCCAGCTGGGTACTGTTCACCTGGTCCGTCCTGCTCGGCGTCCTGCTGCGCCTCGCCCTGACCGTGGTCGGCGTAGGCAACGGGCAGAACCGGGCCCGGATCGTCAGTTGGGTGGTCCTCGGCGTAGCCGCCGGGCTGCTCGCCTGGGGGTACGCCGAGGCCCGCCGGGTGCCACGGGTGCGCCAGCTCGACGTACAAATCCCGCGGCTGGGAGCCGGATTGGACGGCACCCGCGTCGTCCTCATCACTGACACCCACTACGGCCCGCTCGACCGCGCCCGCTGGTCGGCGCGGGTCTGCGCGAAGGTCAACACCCTGGAGGCCGACCTGGTCTGCCACACCGGAGACATCGCGGACGGCACGGCCCAACGCCGCCGCGCCCAGGCCGCTCCGCTCGGCACCGTGCGAGCCACCCGGGCCCGGGTCTACGTCACCGGAAACCACGAGTACTACAGCGAGGCCCAGGGCTGGGTCGATCTGATGGACGAGCTGGGTTGGGAGCCGCTGCGCAACCGTCATTTGCTGCTCGAACGCGGCGGCGACACCCTCGTGGTCGCCGGCGTGGATGACGTCACCGCCGAGTCCTCCGGCCTGGCCGGCCACCGCGCCCACCTCGCCGGCGCCCTGAACGGCGCCGACCCCGACCTGCCCGTCCTGCTCTTGGCCCACCAGCCCAAGTTCATCGACCGGGCCGCAGCAGGCGGCATCGACCTCCAACTCTCGGGCCACACCCACGGCGGCCAGATCTGGCCCTTCCACCACCTCGTCCGCATCGACCAGCCCGCCCTCGCCGGCCTCAGCCGCCACGGCACCCGCACCCTCCTCTACACCAGCCGCGGCACCGGTTTCTGGGGCCCGCCGTTCCGCGTCTTCGCCCCCAGCGAGATCACCCTGCTCGTACTCCGCTCCCCGCACCTGCCCACCTCGCCGTAGCACTGGGCGGCCCAACACATTCGCTTGGAACTGTCCACGAGCTAAGCAGTGCGGCATCGACAGATGACCCGGCTCGTCTGGCAGAGGGCAAGATCCGGACCATTCCCGGGCCGACGGCTCCAACGAGCCACACGTGGCCATATTTTACGTAGGTCAGCGACGCGTGACGCCGGTAACGAGCACCATGAGGTGGCCTTCAATCGGCAAAGAGAGCTCTCTTGAACACCACGCCCGCACATCCCGCTACACACATCAGTCGCCGAAGTAGCAGCGGGGCCCAACGCGTTGCGGGAGGCTCCGCGTCTGCGCCTACCGGACGCGACATCGAGTGGCTCACAGAGCTCCACGTCATGCCCCGCCCCTGGGGGGTCCTGAGGATCAGGGGATCGTTCACGGTGCAGGCCCCTGCCTTCCACCGTCACCGCCCGCCGGGCCCTCGGGCCGGGCTGCGTACGACGGCCGGCAAGCCAGACGCCCATCGCCCGGTTGAGTGCATCGGCATCGAGTCGGGCCAGGGTGCGGCGCATGACCGTCTCGCACGGCACCGGCCGGGTGCTGGTCAGCGGGCAGTGGCGTACGCCGCTACCCGGGCGGGCGGGAGCGGGACCACTCGCTTCGGAGTGCCTGATCAGAGGGTGAAGAAGGGCTGGTGTGTGCCCGTCTCGGCGTACTGCTTGAGCCGGTACATCAGCTGGCCCCAGGTTTCGGCCGTGGACGGAAAGTCGGAGTCGTCGACGGCGAAACCAGCGTGCCGCAAGTCCACCCGCGTGCCGGTCCCGTCGGGGGCGTCGGTCAGCTGCCAGGTGATGACGGTCCCGGACCAGTGCGGAGGGAAGGCGCCGATCGACGTCCACAAGATCTCTTCCTTGTCCGCTCGGTCCCGTCGGAGCCGGAAGGGCTCGGGAATCTGCGGGAAGTCGAACAGGAGAATCTCGCCGTCGCGGTCGACTCCGGTGGTCCACCAGCCGGTGAGGCCGTCGTGGGTGTTCAGCGCCTCGTAGACCTTGGTGCGGTCGGCGTCGATTTCGGTCCGGAAGGTGATCTCGGACATTACTGCTCCTGGGGGGTAGGGGGAATGGAGGGATGGGGGGCGGGGGCGGGGCTCAGAAGGTGAAGTACGGGACCGGGATGCCGGTCTCCGCGTACTCCTTCAGGCGGGCGAACATGCCGGCCCAACCCATCGTGACCTCGCGGAACATGTCGTCGATCTCGGCGAACCCGGAGTGGTCGAACCGGACCACCGTGCCGCCCTCGGGATGGGCCTCCAGGGCATAGACGATCTCAGTGCCGATCCACTGCGGCGGCCCGCGACCACAGTCTGCGCCAGGCACTTGCCGGCCGCAGCCTCGTCGATGCGGAAGTCCCAGGTCATCGGGGCGCCGGTGAACGACAGCCGGTGCAGAGCGCCGATGCCCTCACCGATCTCAGCACCGGTGGTGCACCAGCCGGCGACGCCTTCGGTGGTGGAGATCGCGCGAGGTACACGGTCTCCGGGTCGGCGGCGATACGGATCTGCAGTGCGATGTCAGCTATGGGGAGTCCTTCTCGTCGGGGACCCGACTGAGTACCGAACCCTTCGCTTTAGCTCACACTGAAATGACTTTCGGCGACTTGGCAAATTGCAGTGGGCGCTAAAATGATCGACATGGATGCGGTGAGGGCTGTCGCCGAGCCCGGGCGTCGCGAGATTCTGCGGCTGGTCTGGGACTCGGAGCTGTCGGCGGACGAAATCGCCGAGCGTTTCGACGTCACCTTCGGCGCGGTCTCGCAGCACCTCAAGGTGCTCAGGGAGTCCGGCCTGGTTACGCTGCGCCAGGACGGCAGGAGGCGGTTCTACCGGGCCGACCGCGAGGCCATGGGCCCGCTGGCCGACTTCCTGCAGTCCATGTGGGCCACCAAACTCGACACCCTCGCCGTCCTCGCGGAAGCGGCCGAGCGCAGCGAGAAGTCCGAAGGGATCGCACAGTGAGTACAGAAGTAGTGACACTGGAGCGGCACATCGCCGCCCGCCCCGAGACGGTGTTCTCCTTCTTCACCGAACGCGACAAGTGGCTCGCATGGATGGGCAAGGACGGCGAGTTCACTTTCGAGCCCGGCGGCGCCTACCGGACCAACGTCACCGGCGACAACATCGCCCAGGGCCAGTTCGTTGAGATCGACCCACCCAAACGGATCGTCTTCACATGGGGCTGGGCCGAGGGCGACATGCCTGTACCTCCCGGCTCCAGCACTGTGGAGATCACCCTCGAACCGGTCGACGAGGGCACCCTGCTGCGCCTCGCGCACCACGGCCTCCCCTCCCCCGAGGCATGCGCCGCCCACGCGGAGGGCTGGACCCACTACATCCGCCGCCTGGTGATCTGGGCAGAGGGCGGCGATCCCGGCCCCGACGACTGGATGTGACGCACCACTCAACTAGTACTCCAGCCGGACTTCTCCATTACCGCTGGTCAACGGCTTGAGTGTGGGGAGTGTAGCGGGGTGGGTTTGGGTGTGGGGCGGTCTTGGCGGACCGTCCCGCGAACGGGTAGCCGCGCCGCATGTAGTGGCAGTGTCGGGCGCGTGCTTGGTGGCGGCGTCTCCAGTGCGACCAGCTCATTGCGTGATCGCGTGGTGCAGGGCGGCGGGGTTCAACTGCCAGCCGACGACGGATCTCTGCCGGGGTGAGGTCCACGAGGTCGGGTGTGTCGGCCGCGTCACCCCTTTTCGCGTTCCTGAACGGCCATCGCCGCGAGGAAGATGTGCGCGATCATGACGAGTGTGATGTGCCGGTACCAGCCGACGTAGCGGCGGACTACGTACTGGTCCAGGCCGCATTCGTTCTTCGCGCTCTGGAAGCATTCCTCGATCTTCCAGCGGCAGCCCGCGATGCGAGCCAGGTCGGCGACGGTGGCGTCCAGCGGGGCACTGGCCAGGTAGTAGGCCACCTCGTCGGGCCTGGCGATGCTGCGGCGGGCGAGCATCCAGCGTTGCCGAGTGGGCTCGTCGCCGTCGAACTCCCAGACGGCGGGCAGCCGGGCCGCCGCCCAGTCGTAGAGCCGTGGTCCCTTGGCGCCGTTGCCGCAGGACAGGCGTTGCCATGCCTCGGGCGGGGCCTGGCCGATGAGGTAGTCGATGCGGGGGCCGTGCACCTGCTGCGACTTGGGGACCGCGACGACGTAGGACAGACCGGCGTCTTCCAGGAAACGGCGGAAGCGGGAGTCCTGGCCGTAGGCGGAATCTGCGGTGACCCAGGAGAAGGCAAGCGGGGAGTGAAGGGCCCGCAGGATCGGATCATGGCGCGGGCGAGGTCGTTCTTGGTGGTGAAGTCACGCTCGTTGGGGATCCTGGCCGCTCGGCAGCGCTCCCGGTCTTCGGCCCAGGACTTGGGCAGATAGAGCTCGCTGTCGACCAGGGCGTGCACGCGTGTGGTGGCGTAGGCGGCGAAGACACCGATCTGGCAGTTCTCGGTCCGGCCCGCGGTCCCGGAATATTGCCGTTGCACCCCGGCCGAGGTGGTGCCCTTCTTGACTAAGCCGGTGTCGTCGATGATCAACACACCCTCTGATGTGCCAAGTTGCTCGGCTGCATAAGACTGCAGGTCATCGCGGAGACGGTCGGTGTCCCAGCGGCTGTGGGACAGCAAGTGCTGGAGTCCGTCCGGGGTGGCATGGCCGGCGTACTCAGCAAGCTGCCAGCCGTTCTTGCGGCCTACCGGGCCCAGCAGCCCGCGCACGTAATCCCGCATCCAGCGTCGTGGTTCGATCCGGGCGAAGCAGGCTCCGGCCCGCAGGAATAGATTCTCGAGTTCATGGTCCCAGGCACTCGTGGGCACATCATTGATCACGACTATGAACTGCTCGGCCACTGTCACTACATGCGGTGCGGCTACCCGTTCGCGGGACGGTCCGCCAAGACCGCCCCACACCCAAACCCACCCCGCTACAATCCCCACACTCAAGCCGTTGACCAGCGGTAATGGAGAAGTCCGGCTGGAGTACTAGTACTGCAACGGTGTTTTGCGTGACGGTTGGGCAGATCACTCGTTGGTGTTGCTATGGGTGGGGACCTTACTGATGCGCGGGTGTGGGCGGGCGAACTAAGCGCGGTGCACGAGCGGTTCGTGCACCGGTTTGCCCGAACGGAGCCGCGGAAGTCGGCACTGGCCTATATGCGGGGACTGATCGCTCCGCTGGAGCGGAAGAACGGCTGGACACTGGCGGAACAGGCCGGTCATACCGGGCCGGACCGTATCCAACGGCTGTTGAACCGGATCGACTGGGATCCCGACGAGGTACTGGACGATGTGCGTGACTACGTCGTTGAGCACCTCGGAGACCCCGAGGCCGTGCTCATCGTGGATGACACGGGCTTCCTGAAGAAGGGAACCCGGTCGGCCGGTGTCCAGCGCCAGTACTCGGGCACCGCGGGCCGGACGGAGAACTGCCAGGTCGGTGTCTTTCTCGCCTACGCTGCCGAGCGGGGTCGGACGTTGATCAACCGCCGGCTGTATCTGCCCACGTCGTGGACGGACGACCGCGAGCGCTGCCGCCCGGCCGGCATCACCGATGAGACCGCCTTCGCGACCAAGGTGGTCATGGCCAAGGCGATGGTCCGCAAAGCGATCGCAGACCGGATCCCGTTCCGTTGGGTGACCGCGGACGCGGCCTATGGTTTCAGCAAGGGCTGGCGGCACGAGCTGGAGGAGGCGGATGTCTTCCACGTCATGGCCACCACCCGGCATGACACTGTGGTGACCCGCTGGGCCCTCGACCATCCCGTCCACGACCTCTTTCCCGCTCTGCCACGGCAGAAATGGAAACGACCCTCCTGTGGGAGGGGTGCCCATGGGCCGCGGGTTTTTGACTGGACACGAGTCGAGGTGAGGCCCTGGCACCGAGAGGACCGCCGTCACTGGGTGATCGCTCGCCGCAGCGTCAGCCGTCCCGACGAGATCTCCTACTACATCGCCTACTGCCCCGCGGACACCACGCTCGATCAGCTGATCCACTTCGCTGGCAGCCGCTGGGCTGTCGAGGAATGTTTCCAGACAGCGAAACAGGAGTGCGGCCTGGACGACTACCAAGTCCGCCGCTACCCCGGCTGGCACCGCCACATCACTCTGGCCATGGCCGCCCACGCCTGTCTGACCGTCCTGCGAGCCCGCGCACTCGCCACAGACAAAGCAGAAACGGATCCTCCCAGCTCATCCACCTCAGCCTCGCCGAAATCAGACGCCTGATCACCCGCCTCAACGACCGTACTCCCACCCCAATCAACCACATCCTGCACTGGTCACACTGGCGCCGCCGACGGCAACAACAAGCCCGCATCAGTCACTACAAACGACGCGGACACAGCCCATAGAAACTGGCCACCCATCAGCACAAACACCGTTGCAGTACCAGGGCGTGTTTCAGATGTCCGCCAGACGGGTCTGACAGTGGGCTGCGAGGATGCAGGCATGGAGCAAATATTGAGTCGGCAGGAAGCGTCGGAGGCTGTCCACGACTACGGCTGGCGCTTCTTGCTGGGCACTTTGCGAACGGCAGTCCCGGTCGGATCGTTGGCTCAGGCGATCGGCTTGGCGGCGGACGCCATCGCGGTGTGCGGCAGCAACGCCGATCGGCACCTTCGGGTCGATGCCCGCCCCCAGCGGGTCGTGCTCACTCTGCAGTCGCTGGACCATGCAGCGGTTACCACCCGGGACGTCGAACTCGCACGTCGGATCTCCGCCGCCGTCAACGAGACCGGGTTGCTGATGACGGAGCCCGAGATCGGAACGGGGGCACCGCGGTCAGTCCAACTCCTGGAGATCGCGATTGATGCGCTGGGCATCGCCGAGATTCGGCCGTTCTGGAAGGCAGTGCTGGGTTATGCCGACGAGGCGGGCGCCAAAGGACCGGAGGATCCGCTTGTCGACCCTGTTGGGCAGGGCCCGGCGATCTGGTTCCAGCAGATGGATCGGGAGCGCCCACAGCGCAATCGCATCCACTTCGACATCTGCGTTCCCCATGACGAGGCACCCCGGCGGATCGAGGCCGCGCTGGCGGCAGGGGGCCGACTCGTATCCGCGACCCGTGCCCCCGCATTCTGGGTGCTCGCCGACGTGGAGGGGAACGAGGCCTGCGTGACCACATGGCAGGGCCGAGAAGGCTGAGGTGTGCTTCGAACCTAGCGGTCACAGCCACTCGTTGATGGTTGCTACCAGCACGGTGGCCTCGTAGCGAACGGCGAGCTTGTCGTACCTTGTGGCCACCGCGCGGTGGCGTTTGAGACGATTGATCCCGCACTCCACCGCGTGGCGCTCCTTATAGTCGTCCTTGTCGAACTTCGGTGGCCGGCCCCCGTGGGAGCCACGCCTGAGGCGGTTGGCGATCTGGTCACACTTCTCCGGGATCGTGCAGCCGATACCTCGTCTGCGCAGGTAGACCCGGTTCACGCGGGAGCCGTACGCCTTATCCGCGCGAACCTTGTCCGGCCGGGTGCGTGGTCGTCCCGAGCCGGGCCGGGGCACGCGGATGCGGCCCAACACGACCTGGAACTGCGGGGAGTCGCCGCGCTGTCCGGCTGTGATCACCATCGGCATCGGCTTCTGGGCCTGCTCGACCGCCAGATGGATCTTCGTTGTCAGCCCACCCCGGGAGCGTCCAAGCCCATGGTCGGCGGGCTCGTCGAAGACGCCTCCGGGCGGCTCGACCTGCGAATCCCCTTTTTTGCGGGCACCTGCCGCGTGCTGGTGCGCCCGGCAGAGTGTGGAGTCCACCGAGATGTCCCACGTGATCAGGCCCTTCGCGTCCGCCCGGGCCTGGAGTTGCTCGAAGATGCTGTGCCAGGTGCCGTCGCGCTGCCAACGGCGGAACAGCCCGTACACCGTCTCCCACGGTCCGTATCGTGCGGGCGGGTCCCGTCAGGGAACGCCGGTCCGCGTACGGAACCGTATCCCGTTGATCAGTTGCCGCTTGGTGTGAACCGGCGGCCGACCGGGCTTGATGCCCTTCGGCAGCAACGGTTCCAGGACCGCCCACTGGGTGTCCGTCAGATCTCCCCGAGCCACGAGAAGTGATCATCGCACCCCTTGATCCACTTCTGAAACGCGCTCTAGTCTCCTGAGTCAGGAATCCTGTTCAGATAGCTGGCGAGGCGTTCGAGGATCTCGTCTGCGGTCTTCGTCCAGACGTAGGGCTTCGGGTCGGTGTTCCATGCGGCGATCCAGTTGCGGATGTCCTTCTCCAGGGCTTGGACGGACCGGTGAACTCCTCGCCGTATCTGTTTGTTGGTCAGTTCGGCGAACCACCGCTCGACGAGGTTCAGCCAGGACGAGCCAGTCGGTGTGAAGTGCAGGTGGAACCGGGGGTGGGCCAGCAGCCACTTCTTGATGGCGGGAGTCTTGTGGGTGGCGTAGAAGCCCCTATGTTTCGTCAAGCCGCAGAGGGGAGTTGCCTCGCGGCCAGAGGCTGGATGTGCCGGTAGAGCTCGCGGGCAACGTACCGCTTGAGGCATCGGATGATTTCGCGCTTGGACATGCCCTCGGCGGTGCGTCGCTCCAGATACTTCTGGGTGCGTTCGTCCCAGCGTATGCGGGTCATTACGACGCGGTAGAGGGCGGCATTCGCCTGGCGGTTGCCGCCGCGGTTCAAGCGCCGGCGTTGCGTCTTGCCGGAGGACTGCTCGACCGGGCTGACACCGCACAGCGCGGCGAAGGACGCCTCGTCAGTAATGCGATCCGGGTTGTCACCTGCGGCGATGAGGAGGACCGCGGCGCTGTCGGGGCCGACGCCGACCAGGTCCAGCATCCGGGGCCGACACGTGCGAACGGCCCGGGTGGTGCGACGGGTGAGCTCTTTGACCTCGTCGGACAGATGCTGGACGCGGCGGGCGAGCAGGCGCATCGTGAAGACGGCCTCACCCCGTTCGTCGACGTCGAGGGCCGCGCAGGTGGCGACCAGGGCAGGATTGGTCAGCCCTGTGAGCAGTTCTCGCAGATCCGGGTCGATGGACATGAGAACGGCCTTGAGCTGGTTCAGTGCCTGAGTGCGGGCCTTGACGGCCGATTCCTTGGCCAGTCGCAGGACCCGCATGTCCTCCACGGGCCCGTCCGCACTCTTCGGCACGGTGGTAGCCCGTCCGGACAGTACCGACCGGGCAGCCGCGTCCGCATCGATGGAATCGGTCTTGCCGCGCTTGCGCCGGGTGGCACGGTCGGGCTGGTTGATCTCGACGACGTCGATACCCGCCTCGCGCAGGACCCGGGTCAGCGCGGTCCCGAAGGATCCGGTGCACTCGACACCTGCCCGACGCAGAACACCGAACGACCGCCCCCAGCAAAGTAGTTGACCGTAGCCGACGGCGGTGGCCGGGAACTCCTGGTGGGCGAGCGAGGCGCCCAGGATGGTGATGACGGCGGCGACGTGGATGTCCTTGTGGGTGTCCACCCCGAGGATCACCTCCTCCACCGGTCCAGGGACCCGCTGCGCGGTCAGTGTCGGCTGGGGCATGCTGGTGACGGTCACGAGGCTCCTTGGACTGGGTCTGGTGGCTGACACCGGTCCGGTGAGCGGTCAGAACTGTGACGGTGCTTTGTGCAGCAAAGCCCCTATCGAGACACGTTCACCAGGCCGGCGGCAGTACGCACCGCAGGAGGCCGGGGCCGACAGTTCTACTCCAAGGCAGATGCGGCCAGTTGTCGCACGGGTCAGGCTCGGGCCCCCTGCGGCACACCATGATGCTCACAGTTGTCGCAGATGAGGTGGACATCCAGGCCGGCAGGTACCTCTTTGTCGAGCTTGATCAGGAACTTCTTGAACTCCTCGGCCCGATGCCTGCGGTGCAGAGAGCCGATCACTTTGCCGGTCGCGACCTCAAGGGCCGCGAACAAAGTGGTGGTGCCGGCGCGCACATAGTCGTGAGTCGCCCTCTCGGGAACCCCTGGCATCATCGGCAGCACCGGCTGGGACCGGTCCAGGGCCTGGATCTGCGACTTCTCGTCCACACAGAACACCAATGCCCGCTCGGGCGGGTCCAGATAGAGGCCGACAACATCGTGGACCTTGTCGACGAAGTACGGATCGGTCGACAGCTTGAAGGTCTCGGACCGGTGCGGCTGCAAGCCGAACGCCCGCCAGATCCGTGACACCGACGACTGTGAGAGGCCCATCTCTTTCGCCATCGACCGTGTCGACCAGTGCGTTGCGTTCTTGGGAGTGGATTCCAGCGTCTTGGCAACCACCGCGGCGACCTGTTCGTCCGTCACTGTCCTGGGGCCACCGGAACGTGGCATGTCACCCAGACCGGCGATCCGGTACTGCACGAACCTGGCCCGCCAACGGCCCACCGCATGCGGCGTGGAACCGAGTTGAGCCGCCACGTCCTTGTTCGAGGCGCCCTCCGCGCAGGCCAGGATGATCCGACACCGCAAGGCCCACGCCTGCGGCGTGGAACGACCCCGCACCCACCCCTCAAGTGCGGCCCGTTCCTCGTCCGACAGCGTCAACTCGGCCTTCGGCCGCCCCATCCGTGCCATACGGCAAGCCTATACATATGAACAGAATTCATGACTCAGAAGACTAGTTGGCCACGCTGAGCGTCGTAGGTGCGGGTCCGTGCTCGGTGGCGTTGTCCCTGGTGAAGGAATCCGCGACATGCTTCCGGCCTGCGGACGTCACGGCGTCGGCGGACGGGCGATGCAGCACACGCGCCACCCACTCCGTCGACAGGCCGTTCTGTCGGGAGCAGTGGCGTCGATGGTCCGGGGTAGGAAGTCCGCGGCTGTGTCGTTGTCGAAGGGATGCGTTGCGGGAGGCGGCCAGTGCGGTCGTCTCGGCTACTTCGGGTCGCGGTTGAACTGCGCCGTCGACCAGCGGTAGCCGAGCGCGATCAGGCCCACGCACCAGGCGATCGCGATCCAGCCATTGTTACCGATCTCGGTGCCGAGGAGGAGGCCACGGAGGGTCTCGATGGCAGGAGTGAAGGGCTGGTACTCGGCGATCGGCTGGAACCAACCCGGCATCGTGGCGGCCGGGATGAATGCGCTGGAGATGAGCGGCAGGAGGATCAGCGGCATGGCCATATTGCCGGCCGCCTCGGGGTTGGGACTGGCCGCGCCCACGCCGACCGCGATCCAGGTGAGTGCCAGAGCGAACAGCGTGATCAGCCCGAACGCCGCGATCCACTCCAGTGCCGTGGCATCCGTGGACCGGAAGCCCATGGCCACCCCGACGGCGCCGACGAGGACCACGCTCATCACGCACTGCAGCACGCCGCCGACGACATGCCCGACGAGCAGAGAGCCCCGGTAGATCGCCATCGTGCGGAAGCGGGCGGTGAGGCCCTGGGTCATGTCCACGCTGACGGACACTGCGGCGCCGATCACGGTGCTGCCGACGGTCATCAGCAGCAGGCCGGGGACGATATAGGCGATGTAGTCGGAGCGGCCCGCGCCGCCGCCACCGATACCGGCGCTCATCACGTCGCCAAAGATGTAGACGAAGAGCAGCAACATCATGATCGGCGTGAGCAGCAGGTTCAACGTCCCTGACGGGTAGCGCCATGCGTGCAGGAGGTTGCGGCGCAGCATCGTGTTCGAGTCGCGTACAGCGAGCGAGAGGGAGCTCATCGGACGGTCTCCTTGGGCTGGTTGGGGACGTTGCCTGGACCGGTCAGGGCGAAGAACACGTCGTCGAGGTCGGGGGTATGGACGGTCAGTTCGTCCGCCTCGATGCCGGCGGAGTCGAGCCAGTCGAGAATGGAGCGCAGTTCGCGCTGACTGCTGTCGCTGGGGATGGTCAGCGACAGCGCCTCGTCGTCCCGGGTGACCTCGCGCAGGGCGTCAGCGGCGGACTGGTAGGCGACCGGGTCGGTGAAGCGAAGCCGGACGTGCCCGCCCGGGATGAGCCGCTTGAGCTCCTCGGCGGTACCCTCGGCGACGATCTTGCCGTCGTTCAACACAGCGATGCGGTCAGCGAGTTCGTCGGCCTCCTCCAGCTGCTGCGTGGTGAGGAAGACGGTGACGCCGTCGGAGACGAGGCCGCGGATGATGGCCCACATGTTGTGTCGGGAGCGCGGGTCGAGACCGGTGGTCGGCTCGTCGAGGAAGATGATCCGCGGGCTGCCGACCAGCGTCATCGCGAGGTCGAGGCGGCGCTTCATGCCGCCGGAGTAGGTCGAGGCGGGCTTCTTCGCCGCCTCCACCAGGTCGAAGCGCTCCAGGAGTTCGGCGGCGACCCGTCGCCCCTCGCGCTTGGACAGGTGGTGCAGGTCCGCCATGAGGAGCATGTTCTCCTCGCCCGTGATCAGGCCGTCGACGGCGGAGAACTGCCCGGTGACACCGATCGCGGCACGGACCGCCTGTGGGTCGGCGCCTAGATTGTGCCCGCCGACGTGCAGGTCACCGGCGTCGGCGGTGATGAGCGTAGACAGGATCTTGACGGCGGTGGTCTTACCGGCGCCGTTCGGTCCGAGCAGCGCGAACACAGACCCTGCAGGGATGTGCAGATCGATACCGTCGAGGACGAGTTTTTCGCCGTATGACTTGCGTAGCCCGACGACGGAGATGGCGGGCGGCGGCGGATGACCGCCACCCTGCCTGGATGTGGGCATGACAGATGAAGGCATGAAGGCTTCCTTTTGAAGGCTGAAGACGCAGGGGGGAAGCTGTTTCGGAACCCGGATCGAGCGACTGTCCGTGACTACACGTCAGTCGTGTCGTCTTGGGGGGAAGGGTGTGGAACGGCCGGCCGCCGAAGACCTGCTCGCCGGGAGCAGCCGCGCAGCACCGCTGGGTTCGGTCATGGTCTTCAGCGGGCCAATGGCGCCGGCTACTTGACCGTCAGCTGCTTGTACTCCTGGGCCGAAGCGGCCGGGGCCTTCCGAGCCCATCAGCCGCCCGCTCCGAGGGAGAGTCCTGCCGACACGGGAACAGTCACTCGTCTCGAGGTGGCGCTGGGTTCGAGTTTGTGCCCCAGTCTTGCGGCCTGAATCGACCGCGAACGCACCTGCCCGGAACGGACTTCGTCGTCGTACTCCTCGCCCCTGAGGGCCCCCGCCGACCGGGACCGTTACGACCTCATCCAGGCTCAGCCCGTGGCAGAACGGGCGCCGCCGGTGGCCGTGGGCGCGGCGCTCATGCGTGGTCTTCGTTCGCTTCTATGGGCCAGGTCAACCCAGCCGCACTTAATGACTATATGCAAACAATCTGCGTTAAAGGGCGCGCAGCGACTCTCACTGCGCAGGAGCCGCGCTCGCCTCGTCGCCGCCTGCAGCACAACGAGGGGGCCGCATTTCAGTGTGGATACTCGCTGAGCTGCTCGGCCCAGATCGTCTTGCCGCCTGGGCTGTAGCGGCAGCCCCAGCGCATGGCGAGCTGGGCGACGAGGAACAGGCCGCGTCCTCCCTCGTCGGTGGTTGCGGCACGCCGCAGGCGAGGCTGGGTGGGGCTGGAGTCGGTGACCTCGCAGACTAGAACGTCGTGGCGAATCAGACGCAGTTCCGCAGGCGGACGACCATAGCGGATGGTGTTGGTCACCAGTTCGCTGACGATGAGTTCGGTGGTGAACAGGAGGTCGTCCAGCCCCCACCTGGTGAGTTGGCGGGTTGTCCATGCTCGGGCCTCGGAGACGGCGGCAGGATCGACCGGGATCTGCCACTGAGCGGTGTCCTTCGTCGGGACGGCGCGGGTGCGGGCCAGCAGCAGGGCCGCGTCGTCGCGCGGCGCTTGGTCAGCCAGGTTGGCGAGGAGAGCCGCGCCGATTTCGTCCAGAGGGCGCTCCGGCCGGCAGGTCGCGGCGAGAGTGTCCATCAGGTGCCGCAGCCCTTGGCCGATGTCGTCGCCCTCCCGTGCGATCAGCCCGTCGGTATAGAGGGCGAGGACGCTACCCGGCTCGAGGCCGATCGTGGTGGTCTCATACGGCATGCCGCCGATGGCGAGTGGCGGTCCCGGGGAGACCTCGACCACCTCGACGGTCCCGTCGGGCCGGACCAGGACGGGCGGCGGATGCCCGGCACTGGCCAGGGTGCAGCATTGAGTGACTGGGTCGTAGACCGCGTACAGGCACGTGGCGCCGACGGTGTCCTGGTCTGCCGGTGGGGCTTCGGTCGCAAGGCGCTGGACCAAGTCCGCGATCCGGGTGAGCAGCTCGTCGGGCTCGAGTTCGAGGTCCGCGAGCGTCTGGATGGCGGCGCGCAGGCGTCCCATGGTGGCGCTCGCGGGCATGCCGTGGCCGACGACATCCCCGGCGACAAGGGCCAGCCGGAGGGAAGGCAAAGCAATGGCATCGAACCAGTCGCCGCCGATCTCCGCTCCGCCGCCCGCGGGCAGGTAGACACCTGCAGTCTCGCCTGCCGGAGCGTCGGTGGTGGCCGGCGGAAGAAGACGTCGCTGCAATGCAACAGCCGCCCGGTGCTCTCGCGTGTAACGGCGGGCATTGTCGATGGCGAGTGCGCCCCTCGATGCGATCTGAGCCATGAGATCCGCCTCGTCCTCAGTGAACGGAACGGATGAGCCGACGCGCCAGACGGACACATCTCCGAGCGTGAGGCCGCGAGCGTGCAACGGCGCCACCATCACCGAATGACAGCCCTTCGGCAGAAGGAACTCGACCAGCTGCGGATCGCCGATCACGGAGATGTACTCGTCGCGGCTGAGGATGACCGCCTCACCGTGTTGAAAACTGCGCAGGACGGGGTGATCGAGGAACGGTGGAACAGGGTCGCCGCGCTCGATGCCAGCCGGCCACCCCTCGGCGGCCGGTGCCATCGCAGCGTTGCGTAGACAAAGATCTCCACCGCCCAGCCGCTTCGCGGGTTCGTCACCGTCGAATACGGCCTCCGCGAGATCGACCGCCGCGAAGTCTCCGAAGGCCGGCGCCATTACATCCGCCAGGTCCTGCGCCGTGCGCACGACATCGAGGGACCCCCCGACGCGCTCGGCCGTCTTACGAGCGAGGTCCAGGTCCCGACGAGCCCGCCATTGATCAGTGGTATCGATGTACAGCGCTACCACTCCGGTCGGTCGCCCCAGCTCGTCCTCGAGGCGGAAGGCGGACAGTGACATGGCCCGCTGCCGTGCCGGGTCGTGCTGCCACCTCACTGGCTGGTCCCTGCGGACCAACGGTGCGCCTGTGTCGAGGACCTGACGCAGGAGCGCCTCGGTTTCCTCAGCGTCCCCGTCCATCAGCACGTCGCGCAGCCGGCCCCTGGGCGGCACGGAGGGACAGCCAAAGACGCCCGACACGTTGTTGCTGTGCACGATGACCAGGTCCCGATCATGCAGGGCGATTGCGATCCGGTCCTGGGAGCAAAACGCGCGCAGGAGTTCTGCGCCCTGCTGTTGATCGGACACGTTCTGTGTAGGAGCTGCCACGACGAGGAGATCGGAAGACCCTGTAACCCGCGTCGCCCGGAATGTGACGGGGATGATCTCTCCAGAACGGCGGCGCAGCCGTACCTGGCCGAGTGCAGGTATCGCCGTGGCCGCATCCGCGTCGCCCGGGAGGTCGGCCAGCAGTTCCTGCACAGGGCGGCCGCAGACGTCCTCGGCCGTCAGCCCAGTCAGGTCCGCCGCCGTCTCGGTCCACGCCAGCACCGTCCCCCGGCTGTCGAGTACGGCGGTGGCCAGGGCGTCGAAGGCATACGGCCAACCGCCAGGTTTCGGACTGATCATGCTCGATGTCCTCTGGCAATCCAGCGCCGGACAGTCGTTCCTTTCGTGCCCATTTTTTCACTCCACTGTCGGATGCTGGCGAGTGGGGATTTGTGGCCGCTTGCCCAGATTATCGTGATCATGTAGGTCGCGCCTTGGGCGCGGGGCTGGGCGCAGAGGGCTGAACGGCAAGCCTGGCCCGCCGAAGGTGCTGTCAGTCGTGCGCGGTGTGGAGCGTCTACGAGACGGTCACCATCTGTCATCGGTGTTGCCGTGGACTGCAGGAGCGAGTGGAACGACTACGCGGCGGCGCTGTCGACCCGACGCGCCCCATCAACTGCACCACGCCCCAGCGGCCGCAAAAGTACTGGAACTCCTCGGGCGTACCTTCGCTGCCGCGGACTTTGTGGAAGATGACGACGTCGACCTGGTTCGGATGCTGGCGAGGGGAAATCTGTGACCACGCGTAGTCCGAGCTCGCTCGGCCACGGGCCTGCCTCAGGCCGCAATGCCTCAGGACTCAATGGCTGGCACCCTGGCGTCACGATTGGCGGCGAGTCGGCTTTCCAGGCCCGTGATGATCGTGTCCAGCACTAGGCGGAACATGCGGTCGTCGTCAGGGGCTCCGCCCGGGGGCTCGTCTTCGCTGCCTTCGCCGGAAGCGGGGGCGGTGGGCTTGAGGTTCGACCACTGGTGAAGCGCACCGTTGAGTTCGGCGATGAGGACACCGATGACGACGGCGCACATGAGAGCGGCGATCTGCTGGATCTCTGAGGGCGGTACCCCTAGGGCATTCAGTGTCGCGATGAGCGCGGCCCAGAACGGGTCGTCGGGCTGGATGAAGTCCGGGTGGCTGAATGAGTAGGCCATGAGGTTGGGGTGGCGGTACGCCAGCGTCCGGAAATCTGTAGCGAGCAGGCGGATGCGCTCCTGCCAGGGAGCGTCCTCCAGCTTCACGGTGCGGAACTGGGCGCCGACCATCTTCGCCACTCCGCGCAGCAGGGCGTCCTTGTTCGGCACGTGGTGGTACGGCGACATCGGGTTCACATCCAGCGCGGTCGCGAGTTTGCGCATGGTGAGCGCCTCGACCCCGTCCGCGTCGATGAGCCGCAGGGCGGCTGCATAGATCCCGGCCTCGGTCAGAGGCACGTCTCTCTTCCTTGTTCCCCGCTGGGGACGCTTCACCTTTGTCATACGTCGTACGGTATAGGTTCCATACAACGTATGGAAATGGGCTTGGCTGCATCGTGACGGAGGAGACACTCCCGCATGCCGGGTTGTGCTCGACGTTCCGTACGGCGTACGGTTCTGTTCCATACGGCGTATGTTTCCGAGGTGCACCCCGACATCGACCGGCGCCCCTGCCTATCCCTCTCCACCCAAAGGAGCAAGCCATGACCATGTCGAACGACCTTCGCCCCATTCGGTCCCCGCGCGGGATACCCCTGCTCGGCCACACCCCGCAGATTCCCAGCACCAACCCGGTGGCGTACTTCAGCGAGCTGTCCAAGCAATTCCCAGAGGGCATCTACGGCATGGACATCGCCGGCATCGAGCAGGTCTTCGTCTACGACCCGGACCTGGTGGCCGAAGTCTGCGACGAGACGCGGTTCTTCAAGCAGATCGAGAAAACGCCCCTGCACCATGTCCGGGACTTCGCGGGGGCGGGCCTGTTCACGGCCCACCAGCACGAAGAGGAATGGGGAATGGCGCACCGTGTCCTCATGCCGGCCTTCAGCCAGCGGGCCATGAAGGCCTACTACGGGCAGATGCTGGAGATCGCCCAGAACCTGGTGGGCAAATGGGAGCGCAGGGAGGGTCAGTCGGTCAACATCACCGACGACTACACCCGTCTGACGCTGGACACCATCGCCCTGTCGGGTTTCGGCTTCCGGTTCCAGTCCTTCGACAAGGAGGAGCTGCACCCCTTCCTCAACGCGCTGCTGGGCGCGCTGGTGGAGTCGCTGCGGCGCTCGCAGGAACTGCCGATGATGACCAAGTTCCGCAAGGCGGACGACAGGAAGTACCGCGAGAATATTCAGCAGATGCAGGAACTGGTCGAGAGCGTGATCAAGGAGCGCCGCCAGGGGGAGGGCAGCGGCGAGGAGGACCTTCTGGGGCTGATGCTGGAGGCCACCGACCCGGATACCGGCAAGCTGCTGGCCGACGACAACGTCCGCGACCAGGTGCTGACGTTCCTGATCGCCGGTCACGAGACCACCAGCGGTCTGCTGTCGTTCGCCACCTACTCGCTGATGCGCAACCCGCATGTGCTGGCCCAGGCCTACGCGGAGGTGGACCGGTTGCTGCCCGGCGACACCGTGCCTGACTACGACACGATCATGAAGCTGGACGTCATCCCGCGCATTCTGGACGAGACCCTGCGCCTGTGGGCTCCCATCCCGGCATTCGGCAAGGCCCCGTCGGAGGACACCGTCATCGGTGGCTGCTACGAGCTGAAGAAGGGCACGCGGGTCAACATCCTCGAGGGCCCGCTGCACACCCACCCCAAGGCGTGGGAGCGGCCCGAGGAGTTCGACATCGACCGCTGGCTGCCGGAGAACCGTGCCAAGCAGCACCCGCACGCCTACAAGCCGTTCGGCAACGGCGTGCGTGCCTGCATCGGCCGGCAGTTCGCGCTCACCGAGGCCCGCCTGGCCCTCGCGCTGGTGCTGCAGAAGCTCAAGTTCTCCGACACCAGCGACTACAAGATGGACGTCAAGGAGGCGCTGACGCGCAAGCCCAGCGACTTCGAGCTGGTCGTCCGTCGCCGTGAGGAACACCAGCGGACCGTCTTCGGCGCCGTGGACCTGCAGACCGACGACACGCAGGCGCAGGCCGCGGTCAGCGGTGTCGGGGTGAACCTGACCGTCGCCTACGGCTCCAGCCTTGGCTCGTGCGAGGACCTGGCGCGCACTATCGCCGACCGCGGCGAGCGCTCCGGCTTCGGCACCACCCTGACCAGCCTGGATGAGCTGGGCGACAACCTGCCCACCGAGGGCCTGCTCGTGGTGGTCGCCGCCAGCTACAACGGCAAGGCCCCCGACAATGCCCAGCGTTTCGACGACCTGATCGCCGCCGGGCTGCCCAAGGGCTCGCTGTCGAACGTGCGGCTCGCACTGCTGGGCGCCGGCAACACCCAGTGGGTGGCCACCTACCAGGCCTTCCCTACGCGGATCAACGAAGCCTTGCTGGCTGCTGGCGCCACCCCCATCATCGAGCGTGGCATCGCCGACGCCGCCGGTGACTTCGACGGCATGGCCACTCGCTGGATGGACACCTTGTGGACCACCCTGGCCGAGGAGTACGCCGCCGACACATCCGACGCGAGCGGCCCGCGCTACCAGGTCCAGCTGCTCACCGAGGCGGACGTGCGCCCCGCCATCGTCTCCGAGCAGGCCTATCCCCTCACGGTGGTGGCCAACGAGGAACTCGTGGCCGACGCGACCGGCCTGTGGGACTTCAGCCTCGAGCCGCCGCGCCCGTCGGCGAAGTCAATCACTATCGAGCTCCCCGAGGGCGTCACCTACGACACCGGCAACCACCTGGCCGTCTTCGCCAAGAACGAGCCCGTCCTCGTCAACCGCGCCCTCACCCGCCTCGGCGTCGAACGCGACCAGGTCCTGCGCCTGGACCAGCCGGCTGGCGGCCGCACCCACCTGCCGGTAGGCACCGCGGTCACCGCAGGCCTGCTCCTCACCGAGTTCCTGGAGCTGCAGGACGTGGCCACTCGCACCCAGGTGCGCATCCTGGCTGAGCACACCGAGTGCCCGTGGACCCGGCCGCAGCTGCAGGCCTACACCGCCGACACCGAGGAAGCCGAAAAGCGCTACCAGAACGAGATCCTCGGCAAGCGCATCTCCGTGCTGGGCCTCCTGGAACGCTTCCCCGCGGTCGAACTGCCGCTGGCGGTCTTCCTGGAGATGACGGGGCCGATCCGTCCCCGCTTCTACTCCATCTCCTCCGCGCCGCTGGCCAACCCGCGCCACGTGCGCCTGACCGTGGGCCTGCTGGAAGGCCCGGCCCTGTCCGGTGACGGCCAGTACCGCGGCACCTGCTCGTCCTACATCGGCGGCCTCAAGTCCGGAGACGTCTTCTACGGCTACGTGCGGGTGCCCTCCCCGACCTTCGCCCCGCCGGCCGACCCCGCCACGCCGCTGATCCTCATCGGCCCCGGCACCGGTATCGCGCCGCTACGCGGATTCCTGGAGGAGCGCGCCTCGCAGCAGGAGAACGGCACCGAGGTGGGCCTGTCGCAGGTCTTCGTCGGCTGCCGCCACCCGGAGCACGACTACTTCTACCGCCAGGAGATGCAGAACTGGGAGCAGTCCGGGATCGCGCAGGTCCACACCGCGTTCTCCGCGGTGGCCGGTCACCCGGCCCGGTTCGTGCAGAACGCCATCGCCAACGCCGCCGACACGGTGTGGCAGGCCATCGAAGACGGCGCATACATCTACGTCTGCGGTGACGGCCGCCGGATGGCGCCCGCCGTGCGCGAGGCCCTGGCCGCGATCTACCGCCAGCGGACCGGCGCCGACGACGAGACAGCCCAGCAGTGGCTCGCCCAGCTCGAGGCCGACGAGCGCTACCAGCAGGACGTCTTCGCCTGACCCCCAGGCCCCGGGAGGCGTGCGGCGTACCTCTCCCCCCGCACGCCTCCCGGCCACCACAAGCCCACCAGACACCTCACGGCACCCATCGGCCCGAACCGGCCGGAAGCGCCACTCATAGAAGGAAGATCACCATGGACACCATGCTCGCCGGACGCTTCCACCTGGACAGCAAGAAGTTCGTCGTCGAGGCGACGCCCGTCCCCGTGCCCGGACCGGGCGAGGTCCTCATCGAGGTCAAGGCCGCCGGCGTCTGCCTGTCGGACGTTCACCTGATCGACGGCACTCTAGTCCCGCAGTTCGCTACCTCCGACGTGGTCACCGTCGGCCACGAGGTCTCCGGTGTGATCCACACCCTTGGCCCCGACCTCAAGCGCGGCCTGACCGTCGGTACCCGCGTCACCCTGGAGGCCGGCAAGACCTGCGGCCAGTGCGCCGACTGCGCGCGCCGCCGCCCCTGCACCCAGATGCGCACCGCCGGCATCGACTACGACGGCGGCTGGGCGCAGTACACCATCGCCCGCGAGGACACCCTCATCCCCATCCCCGACAACCTCCCCTTCGACCAGGCCGCCATCATCCCCGACGCGGTCTCCACCCCCTACGCCGCCGTCGTCACCACCGCGGGCGTCCGACCCGCCCAATCCGTCGGCATCTGGGGCGTTGGCGGAGTCGGCGCGCACAACGTGCGCCTCGCCCGCCTGGTCGGCGCCGCGCCGATCATCGCCATCGACCCGCTGCACAGCGCCCGCGGGCGCGCCCTGGAATTCGGCGCGGACTTCGCCCTGGACCCGGCCGCCCCCGACTTCGCCGACCAGGTCATGAAGGCCACCGCCGGACGAGGCCTCGACTACGCCTTCGACTGCGCCGGCGTTCCCGTCGTCCGCGAGCAGGCCGCCGCAGTACTCGGCCTGGGCGGCTCCCTCATCCTGGTGGGCATCACGCCCAAGCCGCTCACCATCACCGAGGGGCTGACCTTCAACTACATGTGCAAGCAGGTGCGCGGCCACTACGGCGGCTCCCCCGAGTCCGTCTCCGAGCTGGTGCGGCTCACCTCAGCCGGCCGCCTCGACCTGGCCCCCTCCATCACCGACCACATCCCGCTGGCCGACGCCGCCGACGCCCTCCACCGCCTGGAGAACAAGATCGGCGACCCGATCCGCCTCATCCTCGTCCCCTAACACCTGAACAGAAAGTTCATCAAGACCACCTCGGGCAGGGGTGACTGGGCGCCGGAGCTTGACAGAGCACCGGCGCCCACAGTCTTTCGCTCCCGGCCCCCTGAAACACGGGGAGTTCAGAGCCACCCGCGGCGGACCGCCTGCGCGCCCGCCTGGAATCGGCTCGTCGCCCCAAGACGGGTGGTCAGGTCGGTGATTCGGCGGCGCAGGGTACGTTCGCTGAGGCCGAGTTGGGGGGCTATCCCTGAGCTGTCAGTCGAGGGCGGGCAAGGAACGCCGGGTGACCTCATGGGCGTCGTCCGGCGGAAGGCCGAGCATGCGCAGGACCATTTCGGCCAGGTCGGAGGCGGTCTCGTCGCCGTCGAGGTCCGGGCGGGCCAGCCTCAGCGCCACGAGGGACAGCAGGGTCCCGCCCAGGGCGGACAGGGCGGTGGTCGCGTTGCTGCAGGTGAAGCGGCCCGAGGCGATGCCGATCTCCAGGTCGCGCAGAGCTCGCGGTGACAAGCCACGGTCCGCGTGAATGTGGGCCAGACCGCGATCACGCAGGATCCGCATGAGTTCCGGGTGAGAGTCGGCCATCCGGGCGGTGAGCCGGAAGCCCGCGGCGACTAGTTCGGCCGGATCTTCGATCCCTTCGACACGGTCGTCGATGACTTGGCCGAACTCCTCCAGGGCATCCGTCACCGCGGCGTCGAACAGCTCCGTCTTGGACTCGAAGTGGTTGTAGAAGGAGCCGAAACCCACGTCGGCGCGCTCGGCGATGGCCTGGATGCTGGCGCTGGTGTCCCCGGTCTCCGCGAGGATCTGCCGGGCCGCGCGGACGAACGCTTGCCGGGTCTCGGCGCGGCGCCGCTCGAAGCGGTTCTTGGTCGGGGCTGACGTCGGCATACGGCGAGTGTAACAACCGTTACGATCAGTCTGCCATTACTGATGAGATTATCAATTATTTGGCCCGAACCCATTGACGATGAGCAAGTCAAAGTTGATGATTTTCTCATTACGGCAATGTTGCTTGGAGGACACCATGTCCCACACCCCCGTTAACAGGGCCGCTCCCCCGACGCCCCACCAAGACCTTCACAGTGAGCAGGGCGCCCTGCGCGGAGAGCACCCCGGACGTTCCCGGAATCCCGTGATCAAGGTGGCGGATCTGGCCTGGCTGGAGTTCGAGAAGCCGGACCTGGACCAGGCCGAGGTGTTCGCGCATGACTTCGGGTTCGCGATCGCCGCCCGCACCGAGAAGGAGCTGTGGCTGCGCGGTACGTTCGCGGGCTCACCCTGCATGGTCATCCGGCTGGGGCGTGCGTCCCGGTTCATCGGGCCGACGTTCCGCGTGGCCGAGCGGGCCGACCTGGACCGGCTCGCCCGCGCCACCGGCAGTACCGTGCGGGACATCGACGTACCTGGCGGTGGGCAGTCGGTCGCCCTGCTCGATCCCTCGGGCCTGGCAGTCCGGGTCGTGTACTGCGCCGAGCAGCTACCCGCGCTGCCCGAGCAGCAGCCGCTGCTCCTCAACTTCGGCACCGAGCCCCGTCGTACGAACGCCACCCAGCGTCCGCCCCGTGAGCCGTCCCGTATCCAGCGGCTGGGCCATGTGGTGCTGGAGACTCGGGTGTTTGCCCGCACCTTGAACTGGTACCTGGACACCCTCGGGATGATCGTGTCCGACTTCCTATTCCTGGACGGGCAGCGCGGGCGCGGGCCGACCATGGCGTTCATCCGGTGCGACCAGGGAGGCGTGGCCGTCGATCACCACACGCTGGCCCTGCACCTCGGGCCCGGAAGCGGCTATGTCCACTCCGCCTACCAGGTCACCGACCTCGACGCGATCGCCGTCGGCGGTGAGTACCTTGCCGAGCGCGGTTACCGGCGCAGCTGGGGGATCGGCCGGCACATCCAGGGCAGCCAACTCTTCGACTACTGGCGCGACCCCGACCACTTCATGCTGGAGCACTTCGCCGACGGCGACCTGTTCTCCTGCGACCTCGAACCGGGCTGGGCGCCGATGTCGGGGAGCGGCCTAGCCCAGTGGGGCCCGCCGGTCACCCGCGACTTCCTGGGCACAAACCCGTCTCCCGCCAAGCTCCGCGAGGTCATGACGGCCCTGCGCGACGACAACGAACTCGACCCCGCACGCCTGCTGGGCCTGATGAAAGCGATGAGCTCATGAGCACCAACGTTATGCGCACCACCGACGGCTGGTGGGTCGTCTTGGACGAGCGCGCCGTCCGTATCGAGACCAAAGCAGTCACCACTGCCGATCTGCTCGCCGACCGGGGAGCGGTCCGCGAGGCCGCCACCTCCGCCGAAAGCGGCACGCCCATCGCCGACCTGGTGGCCCTGCCTCCGGTCACGACCCCCTGCCGGGTCGTCGCACAAATGGTCAACTACCACAGCCACGCCAAGGATTCGGGCTTCACCGGCGACATCCCGCCCACCTTCTTCCGCAAGGCATCCGGCTCCGTCAGCGGCCCGCACGAGGAGATCGTCCGCCCCTCACACGTAAAATTCCTCGATTACGAGGTGGAACTCGCCCTCGTCATGGGCGCACCTCTGCCCGTGGGCACTGTCGTGGAGGAGAGCGACCTGCCACGCTACGTCGCCGGTCTCGTCCTGACCAACGACGTCAGCGCCCGCGACGTCCAGCTGACCAAGACCCAGTTCTACGAGAGCAAGTCCTACCCAACTTTCACACCGACAGGTCCGTACCTGGCCCTGCTGGAACCCGAGGACTTCGCCCACCTGCTCAACCTGCGGCTGCGGCTGTCGGTCAACGGCGAACCGCGCCAGGACCGCACGCTCGCCGACATGATCGTACGACCCGCGCAGGCCCTCACCCTGCTCGCCCGCTTCCAGACCCTCGACCCGGGCGACCTGCTGCTGACCGGCACGCCCGGCGGCACGGCCCTCAAAGCCCCGCCCAAGCCTGTCGAGAAGATCGCAGCATTGCTGCCGCCCGCGATGAAGTGGAAGGCGTTCTTCAACAGCCAGGCCCAAAACCCCCGTTACCTGCGCAATGGTGACCTCATCACCGCCACGATCGCCACCCCGGACGGGCGGATCGACCTCGGCGAGCAGCGGACCTCTGTGACGGGCACCCCATGAGCGCCACATCCCGGACACCAGTGGTGATCATCGGTGCGGGACCCGTGGGGGTCACGGCCGCTCTCCTGCTCGCCCGACGCGGAGTACACAGCGTCGTCCTGGAGCGCCACCAGGACGTCTACCCCTTGCCGCGCGCCGTTGTCGTGGACGACGAGGTCCGCCGGATCCTGCAGAGTGTCGGCGTCCACGAGGAATTCGCCGCCCTCGCCCGCCCGGCACGCGGGCTCCGGCTGTTGGACGCCCGGCACCGCGTGATCGCCGAATTCGCGCGGTCCCCGCAGGGACATCACGGCTTCCCGCAGACCAGCATGTTCGACCAGCCCGAGCTGGAACACCTGCTGCGCGACGCCCTGGCGAACCGCCCCGAGTGTGAGCTGCGGGGCGGGGTGGAGGTCGTTTCCGTCAGCCAGAACGCCGATGGAGCAAGGGGTTCGGCTGGTCCGGTCCGGGTCACCTTCCGCCGCGACGGCAGCGACGAGGACGAGCACCTTTGGGCCGATGCCGTCCTCGGCTGCGATGGCTCGGGCAGCGTCACCCGCGACGCCATCAGCGCCACATGGGAGGACCTGCACTTCGAGGAGAGCTGGCGAGTCATCGACGTGCGCACCAGCCGCCGGGTGCGCAGCTGGGAAGGCGCCGAGCAGATCTGCTGCCCCACCCAGCCGGCCACTTTCATGCGCGTCGGCGAAGACCGCTACCGCTGGGAGTTCCGACTGCCCGACGATCAGCACCTGGACGGTCCGGACGGGCTGGAGCGCCTGCGCGAGCTGGTCGCCCCCTGGGTGGACCTGCCGTCTGATGCCTCCCCGGGCGACGACTTCGAGGTGATCCGGCAGGCGCAGTACACCTTCCGCGCCCGCCTCGCCGACCGGTGGCGCCGGGGACGCGTCTTCCTGCTGGGCGACGCCGCCCACCTCACTCCGCCCTTCATCGGGCAGGGGCTGTGCACAGGCCTGCGCGACGCCCACAACCTCACCTGGAAACTCGCCCGGGTCCTCCAACAAGGCGCAGACGAAGGACTGCTGGACACCTACGAGCACGAGCGCAAGCCGCACGCCCGCCACGTGATCCGCGTCGCGGTCGCCGTCGGCTGGGCCATGACCGGCGGCCAGGACCGCGCCGCAGCGCTCCGCCGGGCCGTCGTGGGCGCAGCGTGTCGCATCCCCGGCGTGACCGCGGCGGTAAGCCGCGACCTCAGCCCCGCCCTGGCCGCCGGTCCGCTGATACGCCGCCGCCCCCGGCTGACCGGCCGCGTGCTGGCCGGCACCTTCTGCCCGCAGCCCTGGGTTCAGCGCGACGGCAGGCGAGTGCGCCTCGATGACGTCCTCGGGGACTCCTTCGCCGTCCTGACCGCCGTGCCGCCCACCCCGCAGGTGACGGCTGTGGCCACGGCACTGGGCGCATCCACGATTCACATCGACGACCTGGACGACGACGGCACCCTGGCCACCTGGCTGGCACGCGGCCGAGCCGACGCCGTCCTGCTGCGCCCCGACCGCGCCGTGATGGACACCGTCCCCATCGGCACCGGCGACTTCACGGACACCGCCGTCTGGGCCCCCCTGCTCCACACGGCCCGCCATATCGCCGATGCCCGGCCCGTCCCTCCGCCGAGGAGCCCTACACCATGACCACCCCGCACCCCACGCCGCATCCGGAACCTTTCTTCACCCCCGCCCCGAAGACGGCCGCCCGCAGCCGTATCGCGGACTTCGCTCGATGGGCGGGCCGCCACCAGGGCACCGAAGGGATCCAGGACCCCACCGACTACCAAGCCCTGTACGACTGGTCCGTCACCGACCTGGAAGGGTTCTGGGAGACGGTGTGGGAGTACTTCGCCATCGACGCGACGACCGGGTACGAGCGGGTGCTGGCCGAGGAGACCATGCCCGGCGCCCGCTGGTTCCCCGGCGCTACGCTCAATTACGCTCACCACGCGCTGCGCAATTTGCAGCCGGACGCTCCCGCGATCACCGCGCTGGACGAGACCGGATCCTGCTACGAGATCACGGGCCGTGAGCTGCGCGCCCGGGTCGCCTCCGTCGCCGCCACCCTGCGCGACCTGGGCGTCGGACAGGGCGACCGGGTGGTGGGTTACCTGCCCAACACCCCCCAGGCCGTCATCGCCTTCCTCGCCACCGCCAGTCTCGGCGCGGTGTGGTCGGTGTGCGGTCAGGACTACGCACCCAAGGCCGCCGCCGACCGCTTCGCTCAGCTCGAACCCACGGTGCTGATCACAGCGGACGGCTACCTCTTCAACGGCACGGCACACGACCGCCGGACCGCCTCGCTCGAACTGGCCCGCGCCTTGCCCACGCTGAAGGCCACGGTGCGCGTGGAGCACGTGGGCCTTGCCTGGCCCACGGGCGGGCACCCGGGGCTGACGGTGCCCTGGGAGGAAGCGGCCACCCGCACCGAGGACCTCTCTTTTGCCCAGGTGCCGTTCGACCACCCTCTTTGGGTGGTGTTCTCCTCCGGCACCACCGGCCTGCCCAAGGGCATCGTCCATGGCCATGGCGGGGTCCTGCTCGAGCACTTCAAGATCCTCGGCCTGCACACCGATCTGGGCGTCGGGGACCGCCTGCTCTGGTACACCACGACCCACTGGATGATGTGGAACCTGGTCGTTTCCACCCTGCTGACCGGTGCCACCACGTGCACCTACGACGGCAGCCCGGCACCGCAGGCGCGACCGGACATCCTGTGGGAGCTGGCAGACCGCCACAAGGTCACCGTCTTCGGCACCAGCCCCCAGTACCTGTTGGCCATGGCCAAGCTGGGCATCGAACCCTCCGTGCACGACGTGTCGGCCATCCGCGTCATCGGCTCCACCGGCTCCGCCCTGCCCGCATCCGCCTACCCCTGGGTCCGCGACCACGTGGGCACAGGCATCCAGCTGGCGTCCACCAGCGGCGGCACGGACGTTGTCTCCGCCTTCGCCGGCAGCGCCCCCACGACCCCCGTCTGGGTAGGGGAGCTGTCTGCCCCCAACCTGGGCGTGGCACTGGCCGCCTACGATGGCACGGGCACCCCTGTCCTCGACCAGGTCGGCGAACTGGTCGTCACCCGCCCCATGCCTTCCATGCCGCTGTACTTCTGGAACGACCCCGACGGCAGCCGGTACCGCAACGCCTACTTCGGCGCCTACCCCGGTGTGTGGAGCCACGGCGACTGGATCACGCTCACCTCACACGGCTCGGTGATCGTCCACGGCCGCTCCGACGCCACCCTCAACCGCAACGGCGTGCGCATGGGCAGCGCCGACATCCACGACGCCGTCGAACGCCTCCCGGAGATCACCGAGGCCCTCGTCATAGGCGCGGAGGAACCTGACGGCGGCTACTGGATGCCGCTCTTCGTGGTCCTCGCCGACGGGGTCGGCCTGGACGAATCCCTGCGCGACCGGATCCGCGACGCGATCCGCGACGGCGCCTCACCCCGCCATGTCCCCGACGAGATCCTCGCCGTACCGTCCCTCCCGCACACGAAGACCGGTAAGAAGCTCGAGGTTCCCGTCAAGCGCCTGCTCCAGGGCGTCCCCGCCGAGCAGGTCCTCAACCCCGCGGCGGTCGACAACCCCGACCTGATCGCCTACTTCGCCCGCCTGGGCGCGGAGCGGAACAAGCGGTCAACACGCCTCACATGACATCGGCCAGGGGCCACAGGCCCACATGACAGCACCGAGTCCTTGTGCCCCGCCCGGCTCCGTAAACCCCGTCCCCACCGCGTGGTGCCGGGGCGGTCAACCCGCCCCGGCACCACACCATTCGCATAACCAAGCAAGAGAGAAACCATGAACATGACCGACTACGAACCGCAGGCCCTCGACGTCCTTGACGATGCCGGGCGAAAGGTGCTGTTCACCGAGGCCCGCACCGCGAATACCTTTGCCGCAACGGATGTTGCCGACGACGAACTCGCCAAGATCTGGGAACTCGCCCGCTGGTCGCCGAGCGCCGCCAACGGTCAGCCTCTGCGCGTGCTCTTCGTGCGCACCCGCGAGGGCAAGGAGCGCCTGGGCCGGCATCTCGACGAGGGCAACAGGGCCAAGACGCTCAGTGCGCCGGCCGTGGCGATCCTGGCGTACGACGTCGACTTCCACGAGCAGATGCCGACAGTCTTCCCGGCTCGGGGCGACATGCTGCGAGCGGCCTTCGCCGACCAGGTCGAGAAGCGCGAGAGCATCGCGGCCTACAACTCGGCACTGCAGACCGGGGTCTTCCTGCTCGCGGTGCGCGCGGCGGGGCTCGCGGCGGGTCCCATGGCGGGCTTCGACAGGGCCGGCGTGGACGGGGAGTTCTTCACCGGTACCAACTGGCGTTCGCATCTGGTGGTCAACATCGGTCACCCCGGTGCCGACCCGTGGTTCCCGCGGCTGCCCCGCGTGCCCGTCGAGGACGCCGTCGCCTGGATCTGACGGCCCCTGCCGCCGCCTGGGCGCGCCGGAACGGAAGTCCGAGCAGCCCGAGAGTGGTCGGCGGTAAGAGGTGCCATGCCGTGGGCGCCGGTGCTCTCCTGAGTGCCGGCGCCCAATTTTCTCCCCTGCCCGAGGTAGCTGTGATGGACTTCCTGGAAGCGACCGTCCTCATAGCGGCCCTCAACGAGTGGCTACAGCCGGGTCATTAAAGGGTGCCGCGTGCCATGGGGAGACTGACTGGATGGGCAGTTCGATGCGGGCGTAGGCGAGGATCGCATCCCCCGCATGCCGTCACGCCTGATTTCGGCGTATCCGGAGCACCCGACGGTCAGGCCGACGTCGGCGCCAAGGCCGCCGATCGCGGCCTGCATCAAGGCGCTCTGCTGGTAGAGCAGCACTCCGGTGGCGAACGCGACAGCAGACCAGACGGCACGGGACGATCTCGCTCCACGCTTCACGAAACCGATCCCTGGGCCAGGTCGGTGAGCACACCGAGCAGCAGGCCGCCACTCGTTGCCATCACCGCACGGCCGCCTCAGCCGCGCAGTTGCTCCTCGGTGCGGCCAGTTGGGTGGGAGTAATGGTCGTCATCGCGGCCTCCACGAGCGGGCCCCAAAGACGGCACGCGCGCCTCGACTGCTGCAGAGATACCTCCAGGCTGTGGGCCTTCGCACCAGGCGAGGCCGTCTCGTACCTGGGACCCCGGTACACATCCCTAGCGCGATGAAACTTCACACTCACACTTCCATACATCGCATGGTTTACTCGAAGGGCAGTTCCGTACAGCGTATGAAACCTTGGGGCCTTGCTGCGCAAGCAACTTCTCCCGCGCTCGGTGACGCAGTACAGCCGACCGAGCCCGCACAGGACGGTCAACACCGTTGCACTCGCGCAGCACCCCACAAACTGGACCAGCTACAGGAGCACCGTCACCCTTTGCGCCGGCGGATTGCTCCGAGCCGAAGGAGAAACCCGTGAGTAGCTTCATGAAGCGCACATGTATCGCCATCACCTCCGTGGTGATGGCAGGCGGAGCCATAGTTGGGGCCGGGGCTAGCGCATCGGCCGCGACGTCCGAAAATGTCCAGCGTCCGGCTACCACTGTTGCGGCTGACAACCACCGCTCGGGCGGCGACCACGAGCACAACTTGGACCGGAGCGACGACCGCCGCTCGGGCCGCGACCACGTCCGCGACTACCGCTGGGACCGTAACCACGACTACCCCTCGGACCGCGACCACGACTACTGCTGGGACCGCCGGGACGGCCACCGCCAGAGCCAGGGCACCAGCTCCTCGCGGCGCAGTCGTGGTGGGGACCACGAGGGCAGGAGCCACTACAGCGACAGGCAGGGCAGTGACCCCGTGCACGAACGGACTCTTGCCCGGCATCCGAGGTTGCCTGCATCCCTCTAACGCCCCCAGCCGTCAGCAGTGGCTTCGTCTGCTCCTGCCGACCGGCCCGACACCCTGGCGACGGCACGAGATGTAGCTACTGCGAGCGCTGTCGTGCCTTCCGTCACCGGTCCCGCTGCAGCCATCCCTCTATGGCTCGAGGCACCAGGAGCGAACCCATGAATTCAATGAGAACCGTGATACACGGTCTACCCGTACAGCTTGTCGTCTCGCGCGAGATGCCCCTGTCCATGCACATGAGGCTGCGGCACGAGCCTAGCGATCCTTATGCCGTTCGTGCCGCGTTCACCCTGGACGATAGCGATGAAGCGGTGGAATGGATCATCGGACGCGATCTACTGATCGAGGGTCTGAAAGGGCCCGTCAGCGAGGGTGATGTTCGGCTCTGCCCAGCTGGCGAGCGCGACCGCGGGTCCGTATACATCATCCTCAAGCCACCAGGCGGTGTGGCGCTGCTCGAAGCTCCGGCGCAGGACATCAAGAAGTTCCTGCAGGAAACGGAGGCGCACGTGCCCATAGGGTCCGAGTCCGAGCACATCGACTCGGGCGCGCTGCTGAGGCACCTCCTCGCCAAAGACTGAGGTTTCCCTGCCCGGGCGCCGGGCTTTAGCCGCGATTGCAGCAAATGTGCCGCTGCAGGCCGAGACCGCCCTGACTGGCTGCAGGCCCATGGGTAACGGTTAGCGTGCCCCCCCCTGAGGCTGGCACACTGAATGTGTGTCCCCGCTGATGACCGCTGCTGATCAGCATGCGTTCTCATCGATTTCTGGCGCCGCCGTCGTGTCGGTCTGCGCACTGGTCTTCACCGTCGCCTCATTCTGGTGGCTCAATTCCAGGCAAGGGCGCCTGAAGTCATGGGAGCCTCATTCCTTTGCGGCGACCTTCACTTCCTCTCTGGTTCGCCTGCGGCTACCGCTCGTCCTTCACAACACCGGTGCCAAGCCGATAGTTGTACAGGATCTCAGGCTCACCTTCCCTGATGAGCCCGCCTCTCATCTACCACTCCTGTGGATGTCTTCACCGTCTCGACTTCAACCCGGGCCGGGCGAGGAAGCGAAGTTGCCAGCCGGGTTCGTCGTGGCCGGCAGAGAAGCTCAACAACTCTTCATGGAATTTGAGGCACCGTTTCCTGGGCTCGTTCCGGCGGCCCGCGACTACAAGGTTCAAGTTCAAGTGAGGGTTGGCCACCGAAAGGGGTGGCGCCCGCTTGTGACGTTCACCTTGAGAACCACCAACATCATTGATCCCGCCCGGTACGCCGTCTACAACAACGCACCTCTTGAACTGACGAAGGAGGATCAGCAAAAGGCAGACATCGCGCTCCTCGAGCTCTTGGACAAGCAGGAGAAGGACGCTTCCGCCCAGGGCGAGGCTAAGCAGCGAGACTCCTCGAGCGACGACGGCAACGCCGGTACCGATCTGTAGGCGGAACATGCTCATGAGCTCGGCAAGGACAGACGTGTCGCACTGCACGTACGACACGTCCTGACAGCTTTGCGCCCGTGCACGTTGGCCAGGTTCTCCTCGTCCTCCCAGCTCACAGCCTCCTGGCGGGGGCCGCCATCGAGCAGCTCACTACGGCACCAGGGGAATGCGGCGGTTCTCGTTCCGAGTTTCCATATGTCGTACGTAACCGCTTCAGTGGTACCATACGACGTATGGAAAAGGTGAGGAAGGCCCCCCGGGGGACCAGGAAGAGGGACGTCCCGCTTACCAAGGACGGCATCTACGCCATGGCGCTGCAACTCATCGACGCCGATGGGGTCGAGGCGCTCACCATGCGCAAACTCGCGACCGCGCTGGATGCGAACCCTATGTCGCTGTACCACCACGTACCGAACAAGGAAGCGCTGCTGCACGGCGTGGCCGCGCGCGTCGGATCACAGTTCCGAGAGGGGCAGCGGGAGGACATTCCCTGGCAGGCCCGCATGCGCCAACTGGCCCTGGATTTCCGTGCCTTGGCACACCGTCACCCCAGGTTGATGGAGTACTCCTTCGCACGCGCCGACTACGTCCAGCCGGAGGACCCCTTTTGGCGGGGACTCACCGAGACACTGGCCGCCGCGGGACTGCCAGCCTCGGCGATCCCGCGCGTCGCTGCCTCCCTGTGCGCGGTCTTCACGGGGCTGCTGCTCAGCGAACTGACCGGAGCACTCCAGCGCTGGGCCACCCTGCCGCCGGCACCAGCCAGCACCGACGGGGAAGACGCGCCCCCACCCGCGACGCACGTGGTCGACGCGACGTTCAGCTATGCGCTGGACGCCACGATCGCTGGCTTGGAGAGCCATCTCGCCCGCAGGGAGCCGTGACGGAGCAAGCGGCTACCGTAGGCTCCGCTGGGGCACACTTCTCCGCCGCTTCAGCGCCTGCGCGCTGAGGCGGCAAAGCGGCGGCCGTACGCGGCGACGTACCATCCCTGGTCAGTCACCTGCCCCCATGCGCGACCGCGCCGCGGCCGGAGGGCAGATCACCGCTTGCCCGGTCGCCCTTGGCCTTCTTGCGGCCGCCGCCGAGCGGCTTGCTCCTCACGCCGCGGGCAGCACCTTCCTGCCCGCGTATCCGAGGAGCGCCGGAATAAGGGTGAGCGCGATGAGGACCGCAATGACGACTGCGCCGGCGGCCCAGTCCGCCGCCTCCTCGCGCTCACGGCCCTCGGCGAGCTCGGCGCGGTAGCGGGAGACACGTAGTCGATGCCGACGGCGAGATCAGGGCGAGGATGGAGGTGGTGGAGCCCAGCGCGGACGTGTTCGCCAGCGCGGTGATCGTGGAGATGCCGACGCCGACGCCGGTCAGTGCGGTGAGCAACAGTCCCGCCGCTCTCCGCAAACCGAAGGTGATCACCAGCACGACGGGTGTCATCAGCCGACGACGTGAGCGGCCGAGTCGGATGCTGCGAGAGGGGTGCGGGGCCCCCGGGATGTCAGGCGCCGAGGGCGGGGAGGACCACGGCGTCGATGTACGAGGTGAGGAATGCCTGCGTGGGCGGCTGGTTGTCGATCAGCCCCCGGACGGCAAGGGCGCCGACCAGCATTTGCGGTACGTACTCCAGCGTGGGGTTGTCCGCGCGGATCTCGCCCCGCTCCACGGCCCGCCGCAGCATCCGGTCGAGGCCGATCGTCTCCGGCTCGAACAACAGCTCACGCAGGGCGCGCAGAAGATCGGCGTTCTCGCGCACCGCCATGGCCAGGCCCCGCATCAGCGAGGTGTCCTGCTCCATCCGGCAGTCGTCCGCATGCATGACCATTTCGTGGAAGTCGCCCCGCAAGCTCCCGGTGCCGACCTCGCCTATGCTCACCGGCTTCTGGTGCCTGAGCGCCTTAACGACCAACTCCGGCTTGCTTCCCCACTGGCGGTAGAGGGTGGACTTGCTGGCCCTGGCGCGGACGGCCACAGCGTCCATGGTCAGGGCGTCGTAGCTGACCTCCCGGAGCAGATCGAGCACGGCCGCGTAGAGCTCGACCTCGCGCTCGGGCGTGATCCGGCTGCAGCGCACCGTTGCAGCATCAGCCATGCTCATCCACTCCGTTCCGAACGAAACCGTCTTGTACAGCAGCACTATCGAAACGAAACCGTCTCGTACGTGGGCTATGTCGCATCCGCCCCCGAATAACCGTCCAGAAGTCCGTCGGAACGGCCGGCGCAGAACGCGCCAACGCGGCAACGGTCTGGTCGGTGACCGGCCTCCCGGCGCATTCGGGGCTTCGGCGAGGCCGAGCCATTCGACTGGCACATCGGCGACCACTCAGCCGTCGACATTCCACTGCACTACAAGGCCGGCGACATGCCGGCTTGAGCCGCGTGCTGACACGGACTCAAAGGTCGCCGGAATCGTCATCCTGCCGCCCTATGCCAGGTCCGACCGTCGGCGGCGACCGACTCTTTCAGGGCACCGCCGTCCACGCCGGGGGAACGTGTGCGTCAGGTGATGCAACAACGGGCCACTTGATCACTGACCGGGGCACGCAGATCGATCTTCGACCGTGTGGGTCCCTTCGAGCGGCTCGTTACCTGTCACCGCAAGGGTGAGGCGGCGGTGGGCGTCAGTACGGATTCGGCGACGCCGACGATCTGGCTGATGTCGAAGCCTTCCATGTCCGCGCGGAATTCTGGGCTGGACAGGTACGCCCCCAGTCGCTCCTGCACGTCGTCGGCGTCCCTGTAGGAAACGAGGGCGTACAGCTGGGGCGCCTCACTCTCGAGAGCCGTGGGCACCGCCCAGATGCCGTGTGTGGTGATCCGGTGCTTGGCCATACTGGGAATGTGCTTGGACCAGATGGCCTCGTAGGCGACGAGCGCCTCAGGACTGCACAGTGTGTAGACACGAAGCTGGTACTGGGACATGAACACTCGTTCCCTTTCTATTGAGCATGGTTGTCAGTGGTGGGGGCGTGACGCAGTGGAGGCTGTGTCCGGATCCTCTGTCCGGCGACAGCGGACGAAAGGGCGCGCAACGGATCGATTCGGCAGGCTAGTTGGGAGGCTTCTCTCAGCTTTCTGCACGCAGGTTCGCCAGTTCGATGTCCCAGTCGATGTGTCCGGACTCGGCGCCCCGTGGCACCAAAGCCTCGGTGTTCCCCAGGAAGGTTTTGACGTCCTGCACGGGAACCTCGAGCAAGACGGCGCCCGCGGAAGACCCGAGGGTGATGTACATCCCTTGGCCACCATGGCCAGTGGCCGACCAGATCCGGATGTCCCCATCGCCTGCGGAACGCTCAGGCCATCAGCCAGAAGATCACGCCCCAGGACGCATTCACCCGGATCGTCACTGTGGGTAAAAAGGGTGGCATGGACGACATAGGGATCACTGGGCTCGTACCGCAAGCGCATGCACAGCGGAAGCGAGTAGTCGCGCGTTACGACAAGGTGCGCGGCCACCTCCTGCACCACGATCCTCAAAGATTTCATCGACTTCCACTCCACGGTGCCTCTGCCTCGGCTGCGCCCCGCCGTCGGGCGGCAGGATTCAACGAGGGAGAGGGGTTACAACAGGGCCCGGGTGCCGGACAGTGTCGACGGACCCCAAGATTCGTGACGTCGCCGTCGCTTGGCAGGCGAGCCTGCTATGCATGATTGGTGTCCGCCGGCTGTGTGAGAGGCAGGCCCTCACACAGCCAGTCGCCTGGGCGACGGCCAAAACCGCTGGCCCTCGGACCAGCGATCACGCCCCTGCCTCCGGCAGGCATCACGGCGAGGCGCATGGCTTGGGCCTGCGGGCGCAGGTGGTGTGTGTCTCAGTGGTCCCTACCTTGTTGATCGGGATGAGCGAGCCATTCGTAGGGTTGGCTCACCCAGGGGTGTCGGGTGTGGCTTTCAGTGGTCTGCCGTCCGTGTGGCTTCCTACGATTCGCCGCCCGACACCCCCCGACGACTCGGCTGCTGATTAGGAATTGCGATCCGATCGCTGAGTAGGGACTCGCCAGCGAGGTCGTCTGTGGTGCATGTAGGCAAACGACCCGTGGAGAGCGCGTGACAGCGATCTGGGCCGGCATCGACGCCGGCAGGACCCATCACCACTGCGTGGTGATCGACGACACCGGCAAACGGCTGCTGTCGCGGCGCGTGGCCAACGACGAGCCGGAACTGCTGAAGCTCCTGGCCGATGTCCTCGCCCTGGGCGATGAGGTCACCTGGGGCATCGACCTTGCCGACGGCGGCGCCGCCCTGCTGATCGATCTGCTCCTCAACCACAGCCAGCACACGCTCTACATCCCTGGCCGAGCCGTCAGCCGCGCCTCCGAGGGCTACCGGGGCGAAGGCAAGACCGACGCCAAGGACGCCGCGATCATCGCCGACCAGGCCCGGATCCGCCGGGACCTGCAGCCCTTGCGGCCCGGCGACGAACTCGTCGCCGAGATCAAGGTACTCACCGGCCATCGCCGCGACCTCGCCGACGACCGCACCCGCGTGATCAACCGGCTCCACAACCACCTCACCAGCATCTTTCCCTCTCTGGACCGGGCACTGGACCTCACCAACACCGGCCCGCTGATCCTGCTGACCGGCTACCAGACCCCGGCCGCCATCCGCAGGACCGGCGCCCGGCGACTGCAGACCTGGTTGCGCAACCGCAAGGTCCGCGGTGCTGCCCAGCTCGCAGAGACGGCCCTGGCGGCTGCCGAGAACCAACACACCAGCGTGACCGGGGAGAAGCCGACGGCCCAGCTCGTGCACACGCTCGCCAGGGAGGTAATGCGCCTCAATGAGCAGATCGCCGAGACCGACAAGCTCATCGAGGCCCGGTTTCGCGAGCACAAACACGCTGAGGTGATCGCGAGCATGCCCGGCATCGGACCCCTGCTCGGCGCCGAGTTCCTCGCCGCCACCGGCGGCGACATGACGGCCTTCGATAGCCCGGACCGCCTCGCCGGGTTCGCCGGCGTCGCCCCCGCTCCGCGTGACTCGGGCAAGATCAGCGGCAACCTGCACCGGCCCAGACGTTACAGCCGACGCCTCCAGCGCGTGTTCTATACCTCGGCGTTGATCAGCATCCGCTGCTGCGAGGAGTCCCGCCGCTTCTACGACCGCAAACGCGCCGAAGGCAAACGCCATACCCAGGCCGTCCTCGCCCTCGCCCGCCGCCGGGTCAACGTCTTGTGGGCCCTGTTGCGCGACGGACGGTGCTACGAACCCATACCCCCCATCACGAACGCCGCTTGACAAAAAGATTAGGAATCGTTGTGGTTGCGGCTGTGGTGGTGCCGGCCCCGGCTGTCGTGCTCGTAGCGGTTCCAGTGGTGCCGGTACGACCTGTCGAACTTCCAGCCGCATTCGGTGTCATCCCAGCGGTAGCAGTGACCATCGCGGCCGTACCGGGCCGAGTCGTTGACGCGGTCGTCGTGATGCCGGCCGCGGACTCCGTCCCAGCAGTAGCTCTGCTCGATCAGGTAGCTGACACCGTGGTCCCAGCGGTAGTCGGTGGCCTTGACGCTGACGGCCGGACGCTGAACGTGCGCGAAGTCAGGAGTCGCGGCCGAAGCGGTGCCCCCGGCACCGAGAACGGCAACACCTGCCACCACTACGGAGGTAGCAGTGACAGAGAGGCGCTTCTTGAGCTTCATGGTCGTTCCTTCCGGATTGGTGCGATCTGCACCATCAGTTGCTTGTGCAGGCGACATGATGCGCCTGGCGTCGTCGGAGAACGCCTTTCCATACGCTGTATGGAACTGCCCTTCATTGGTACCATACGACGTATGGAACTGTCGAGGGCGCTTAGTGGCCCGCACTTTCGGCCTCCTCTGGCGGCGTCTGCCGGGCCTGGGCAAGTGGGGCAATAGCTCAATGACAGTCGGCAGGCGATTAATCGCGTCACCTTGGCCGTATCGGCATTGGGTGTTCCGGTCTCCGCGGTGCTCGTCACGGAGAGCTGCAGGCGTAACTAACCGGCGATGAGTCGGGGGTGCCGGTCGCGTTTGCGCATCTGCTGCAGGTCTCCACTGTCTGGCAGCTGGTGCGTGACTCCAGCCAACGCCAGAGACACGCAGCGAGGCGGGCTGACTTCTCGGGGTCCGGCGTTGCCAGGCCCACCAAGTCTGGCGATCATGCGGGCATCGGCCGGGGCGGGACCGGCTCCATCCCCGACGCCCTCAACGCCGTCATGCGCGAAGTCGGCTGCCACCTCACGGCGACAGCCCGTGCTCACTGGCCAACCAAAGGCGCTCAACCACGAGCTCCCGTCCACACCAAATGGCTGACCTGCGGAAAACCACAGTCGTGATAGGCAGTGGCCGCCGGTGGGCCGGCTAGTCGGTGCAGGTGCTTGCGACGGCCCCGTGACTCAAGCGACCGCACCACCAACAGCTGCTTGACACACGGACCAGGGCACGATGGCGGAGCCGACGGTGATCGACGTTCTTGCACCGCCCAACATTCATCTGGGTCCGCTGCTCGTCGCGGCCCCGGCGATCACGGCGTCGTTCGGCGGGGCTTGGGCGGTGGGTCTGGTCGCTGCGCTGCCGGTGATCGCGCAGACGGCCATCGGGCTGCTGCGCGATCCTGACGAGATGCTCTCGTCCAACCACCAGGCGCAGATCGTCGCCCTGATGCTGGTCGGCACGTGCCTCGTGATCTTCTGCGTACTGCGGATGCGTCGCGCAAAAGAGCTGGCGCAAGTACGGTACGTGTCCGAGGCCGCCGAGCGTGTGGTTCTGCCGCCGCTGCCCAGGCAGCTCGGACCGCTGCACGTCGCCTCCCTGTACCTTGCGGCGGAGGCCGAGGCCCAGATCGGCGGGGATCTGTACGCGGCGGCGCGCACCACCTCGGGCACCCGGCTGATGGTCGGCGATGTGCGAGACAAGGGGATGACCGCGGTCAATGACGCCGCTTTGCTGCTCGGAGCGTTCCGCGTCGCGGCCCACCGTCAGGCGAGTCTTGGTGAGCTGGTGGCCTACCTCGACCGAAGCGTGTGCTGGGACCTGCTCGAGCCAGGTGAGACGAGCTGCTACGGAGAAACGTTCATCACCGCCACCATCCTGGACATCCTCGACGGGGACGGCCGAGTCGAGATGGTCTGCTGCGGGCACCCGCCGCCGGTCGTCCTGCTCAACGGCCGACCGACGACGATGGAAGCCCTTCATCCCGCACCTCCGCTGGGCCTGGGCGAACTGGCGCATCCGCGATACCACGTCGACAGCTTCCAGTTCGAGCCGGGAGACCTTCTACTGCTGTACACGGACGGCGTCACCGAGGCCCGCGACTCCACCGGCACCTTCTACCCACTCACCGAGCGCATCACCGGCTGGACCGAGAACGACTCCGACGCCTCCGTCGGCCGCTTCCGGCGCGACCTGCTGCTTCACGTCGGCGGACACCTGAACGACGACGCCGCCATGATCGTCATAGAGCGCCCCGCCACGCCCCGGGCCTGACCATCCGGCCCCTCTTGCATCACTAACGTGCTGGACTAACGGTCGCGGCTACGTCGGCGGCGGACTCGCGACACAGTCCAGATCCCGGCCCCGATGATTGGGACCACGATCAACGACATCCTCACAATGGCGACGATCCCCACGATGAGGAACGTGAACAGCAACTCCCAAATCGAGGGATCCGGTTCCATGCCCTGCCTTCTTGATGTAGGTGCGTGACGTTGTTCTGGCGACGACGCATGTGCCGAACCTGACGGTTCCTCAACGCGCCAGCATCATGCGCCTCTGCACCCACCACTCGCCCCAGCTCCCATCCCGTCCGCCTTCGTCCCACACGGCTGCTCGGCTCTGCCTGGGCCGAAGATGGTTGGGATGGGAGCCCACAACGCTCACCTCGATCCGGGCTGGCACTCGCTAACGGCGCCCTATCCATCCCGGAGTCTGAGCGCCCCCGCCGGAAGGCATGTGAGGGTCCGTGAAGGCGGCACGAACAGCGTCCGATGAGTCAGCGGATCCCGGGAACGGCCAGGTCGATCGGGGTGCGGTTGCGAGCCGCCCGGGTTGGGTCTGCGGAGCGGGTGGCGGCAGCGAGCAAGGCCAGCGCGAGCATGGCGAGGCGTCGGCGCCAGCCTACTGGCCAGCCTGGACAATCCCGGCGTAGACGCGCAGGTCAGAGTGCCTGGTCGGCACCTTCCACCGACGCAAAGCGTCCATTGCACCGAACGGCCAGGCAGCCTCGTCCTGGTCGGCGACGAAGCGCACGACACGCTGCTCAGGTCGCCGAAGGACTGCGGTGGTTCAGCAGGATCGCCCGGGAAGACCAGCGTGAACAGCGTATGCCCTGTGTAGTACCTGTCGTAGAACCCTTCGACGCCCGTAGAGTCAGCCAGGCCGACCAGCATGGCATCGACCGCCCGGAGCGTCGCGGCTTCGGACGTTTCGGCCAGGGCCATCGCGCGAGGCCGCTATAAGGGCGTGCAGATCTTTAACTCGTCTTTTTGACCTTGGTCTGGGTGGAGTCGGGAGCGAGGAACGTCGCGACGTCTGCTGGTGTGCGGAGGCGGACGGTAGAGGTGCTGATGGGGTGGCCGTGTGCTTCGAGGAGTGGGCGGACTTCCTGTTTCGCGCGGCTGATGGTCATGGCGGTGACGCCGAAGAGTTGGCCGAGGAGGTCCATGGTCGCGAGTTTGCGCAGGTGGAGCACGGTGACCAGGCCCCGGTCGGCTGGGGTGAGTTTGGCTTTGGCACCTGTCCCAGGAGCCACCAGGCGCTCGTGACCGCGACGTGTGCGGAGCACTTGCTCGCGTTGAACCTCCAGTGCTGGAGTCAGCGCATCGATGAGCTCGCTGAGCCGTTGGCGGGTCATCCCGGTCAGTTCTGGGTCCTGCAGCGAACGCCGCGTGAGGCGAGGCGGTCTGCTCGCCGGGGCCTGTTCTGACGTGCTGTTGCTGGCCGTCGCGTCTGCCGGATGTTGGGGGTGGAGGGTGTAGTTCCAGTCGCCGTGGAAGCGGTGCCGGGTGATCGGAAGGGCGGCGATCTCGTCGTCGCTGACCTGGATGCCGGTGGGATAGGAGTTGGTGTCGAGTTCGGCGTGCACGGTCAGGCCGGTCTTGATGATGGTCGCCGCGATGCTCTCGACGATGACTTCGTGGCTGGTCAGGGGCCTGCCCCGCCAGTTCATGGTGATGTGGGAGAACAGCCGGTGCTCGATCCGGTTCCACTTCGATGTGCCGGGAGGCAGGTGGCAGACGGTGATGGTCAGGCCGGACTCGGCGGCGAATTGGGCGAGTTCGGTTTTCCAGGTGCGGGTGCGATACCCGTTGCAGCCGCCCGCATCGGCGGTGATGAGCAACCGGCCGGCCGTGGGATAGGCGGCCCGCCCGGCTGCATTCCACCAGCGTCGGATCGATTCGACGGCGAACGCGGCGGTGTCGTGGTCGGTGCCGACGTTGACCCAGCCGGTGTTCGCGGCGACGTCGTAGATGCCGTAGGGCACTGCTCTGCCCAGCTCGCGGTCGGGGAAGTCGTGGGTGTTGACCCGTACCGGCTCGCCTCTCGGCTCCCATTCACGGCCGTTGTTCTTGAACGGGCCGACCAATTCCTTCTTCTTCGTGTCCACACTGATCACCGGCGCCCCGCCGTCCCGGTGGGCGCGGGCTTGTTCGTTGAGGTAGTGGAACTGCGCGTCCCGGTCGGGATGCTGCTTGCCCTCCAGAGTCTTGGCGTTGCTCTGCAGGCTGAAGCCCTCCTCGCGCAGGAGATCGCCCACCGTGTCCGCACAGCTCCTGTGACCCTGCCGGGTCAGTTCCTTGGCGAGCTTGCGGGTGGATTTGGTGGTCCAGCGCAGCGGCGACATGGGATCTCCGCGGACGTCGGGCTCGACCAGCGCGAGAAGCGCCTCCCGTACGGCCGGGCTCCGGTCGGCGACGCGTTTGCGGCCAGCGCCGGGTCGGCGGATGCGTCCCAACGGGGCCTCTCCAGAGGCGAGTTCGCGTATTCCGGCAGACACCCTGGCTTCACGGACGCCGGCGGCGCGGGCGACCGCTCTGATCCCGCCGTGGCCGAGGGACTGGGCCTCCGCTCCTATCAGCGGGCGACGCTGCCGTTCGTCAAGGTGCGGCAGTATCGCCTCGAACTTGGCTGCCAGCATGGCCCGTTGCTCTTCCAACCCGCTCATGCCGGATCGACGAACCACCGAGCAGAAAGCCACGAGTTAAAGATCTGCACGCCCTAAGAGCCGCTCAGGAACGACTTCGTCTCGGTCTTCTCAGGTGGACGGGCGACGACCTGCGTCAGCACGTCCACGACGGCCGGGCCGGCGACGCCGAACCGCGTCAACGCGAAGGCGGAGGCCCAGCGCAGCTCGACGATCGGGCTGTCCAGGTAGCGCCCGATATAGGGGACGGTCGCCGGCTCGCCGAGCAGACCGAGGGCAACTAGTCTCGGCCCGTAGTTCAGGGCTGCCCGAGGTCAGCAGGACGGCGAGTGCGGGAAGTGCTTCCCGGACGGCGTCGTAGGAACGCACCACCGCTTCAGCGTTGATGAGCACTTGCGCGTAGCTCTCCTCGCGCTGTTTGCGCTGCTTTATGACCCTCGGGAAGACCGCGCCAACCTGGCGAATCTACGCGGCGAAGCCCACGACTGGGCCATCGTTGGCGATGACGCGGGCGCCCGTTCCGTTCCTCGTGCGGATGGCACTCGACCCGAGATTGGTCAATAGGCATCGGTTCGTCGGTCTGCTGGTCGCCATCGCGATCGGGCTTGGCAACAACTATCTGCCGAACGGCTCTGTCGAACCCGCCGACGGCTGCCGACGCCTTGACGCCAGCGAGGGGGCTGGGCGGGTCTCGCCGCCGAGCTCAAGGAGGCGTACGGGCGAATGCACGGCCTGGTGAACAACGCCGGCATTACCTGGTGCGCCGCGTCGGCGACGTGCGCACCCAGGACATGTCACGCGTCCACGCGATCAACGTCACCGGCCTGCTGCTCGGCATCCAGCGCCTCGCCCCGTTCATGCCGCCCGGTTCCTCGAGGGCCCGGCACCACGTCCGAACGTCACGACGCCGAACTGGTCATCGTCGCCCTTCACATGGCCGTCGCCACCCGCGGCGGCGATGAAGGGCGTGTCTTCCACTCAGACCGCGGCAGCGAGCCCGGGGTCAAGAGGTCGTTGCAACACTGCTTGTCAATGAGCATAGGTGCTCGGTGAGTGCCTCGGCAGGAGTCTTCCAGCCGAGGTTGTTGCGGACATCAACGTCCGGTATTTCGTGCATGGTTCGACGTTTCGGTTCTGAAAACAAGGTCGTCCTGCAGGACCGTCCACCTCGTTTGATCGGGGCCTTTGCGCCGATAGAGGCACGCCGCCGCGCACCCGTCCCCCTGCTCGTGCCCTCGCACCCTCGCGCCACGTTACGCAAACGTGACGGCTTCCCGCCGCAGCCCTCTTGACCGCCATGAATTGTTAGCGCTCACAATGACGTCCGTATTCAACTAGTCCCGAGTCGGCGGCGCCAGTGACATCCGAGGAGGTGTGACCGTCGTGTCCGCAGGATCCCGCCCCATCGCCTCGGCCGGTGCCGTGAGCGGCCGAACGCCCGGCCGGATTACGGGGCCGCCAGGCGAACCGGCCACCGCGGGGGTGGTCGTGAACCCGGCCACGCGGAGGCAGACGCCCACGACACAGGTCTTATCGGCAGACGACCGCCAAGGAGATGCGGCCGTGGTATCAGCACGGCCCCGGCCGCCCACCATGGCCGACGTCGCCAGCCAGGCGGGCGTGTCGCACCAGACGGTGTCCCGCGTCGTGGGGGAACACCCCAACGTGCGGGACGAGACCCGGGCCAAAGTGCTGCGCGTGATCGAGGAGATGGGCTACCGTCGCAACCCCTCCGCACGGGCCCTGGCCACCCGGCGTACCCGCACCCTGGGTGTCGTCGCCTCCGACACCACCCTCTATGGCCCGGCCAGTACCCTCTTCGCGCTCGAGGAGGCGGCCCGCGCCCGGGGATATCTGGTCTCCACGGTGAGCCTGCGCAAATTGACCGTCCAGACACTCTCCGAGGCCCTGGACCACCTCAGCGAGGGCGGCGTTGAGGGAGTGGTCGCCATCGCCCCACAGCGGTCGGCGGTGGACGCCCTCTCCCGACTGCGTCACCCGTTCCCGGTGGTCACCGTCGGGGGCGGCCCCGGAGTGGACACACCGTGCGTCACCGTGGACAACCACAAGGGCGCGACGCTGGCCACCGGTCATCTGCTGGCGGGCGGCCACCGCAAGGTCTGGCACCTGGCCGGACCCGAGGACTGGCAGGAGTCCGCCGACCGGGCGGCCGGCTGGCGGGCGACCCTCGAAGCAGCGGGCATCGAGCCACCGTTAGTGGTGCACGGTGACTGGAGTCCGCTCTCCGGCTACCGCGCCGGCCAGGAACTGGCCGGCTGGGTGGGTCGGGGACTGACGGCGGTCTTCGTCGCCAACGACCAGATGGCACTGGGGTTGTTGCGTGCCCTGCGGGAGGCGGGCGTGCGAACTCCCCAGGACGTCGCGGTGGTCGGCTTCGATGACATCCCGGAGTCGGAGTTCTTCGCCCCGCCGCTCACCACGGTCCGGCAGGACTTCGCGACCGTCGGCAAGCACAGCATCGCCCTGCTCCTGGATCTCATCGAGGGCCGTGCACCCGCCGGGGCACCCCGGATCTCCATCGAACCCCAATTCGTCGTCCGCGCCAGTACATTTCCGTACACCCCACAATCGGGGGGCGCTCCCGACTGACCCGGCACCAACCGGCTGCATCCCGCGCGTCAGCATGGTCGATATATCGAACAATGATCGACAGACCGTACGCAGTGCGACCGCTCCATCGAGTACCAGCGGGTCCATCCCCGGGCCGGCTCTTCAAAGGAGAAGACATGCTCAACAGACGGAACTTCCTCACCGCCGCGGTCGGCGTGGCGGCCGCGGGCGGCCTGGCGGCCTGCGCCAAGGAGGACAGCGGCTCCAACAGCTCCTCCTCCGGGGGCGACAGCAAGGCGATCAGCCTGGGCTTCTCCCAGGTCGGCTCGGAGAGCGGCTGGCGCACCGCCAACACCGACTCGGTCAAGGAAGCGGCCAAGGAGGCGGGCTACACCCTCAAGTTCTCCGACGCCCAGCAGAAGCAGGAGAACCAGATCTCCGCGATCCGTAGCTTCATCGCCCAGAAGGTGGACGTCATAGCCTTCTCGCCGGTGGTCGTCACCGGCTGGGACGCTGTGCTGAAGGAGGCCAAGGCCAAGAACATCCCGGTCGTCCTCACCGACCGCTCTGTCGAGACCTCCGACGACTCCCTGTACGTCACGCTGGTCGGCTCGGACTTCACGGACGAGGGCAGGCGCGCGGCCAAGATCCTGGAGAAGGTCCTCGAGAAGGCCGGCCACAAGGGCGCCGTGAATATCGCGCAACTGGAGGGCACCACGGGCGCCGCCCCGGCGATCGAGCGCGCCAAGGGCTTCAAGGAGGTCATGGAGGCAAAGCACAAGGACGACTGGAAGATCGTCGTCAGCCAGACCGGTGACTTCACCCGCGCCGGCGGCAAGCAGGTCATGGCGGCCTTCCTGCAGTCCAACCCGAACATCAACGTGCTCTTCGCGCACAACGACGACATGGCCATCGGCGCCATCCAGTCCATCGAGGCCGCCGGCAAGAAGCCCGGCAAGGACATCCTGATCGTCTCGATCGACGGCGTGAAGGACGGCTTCGTTGCCATGTCCGAGGGCAAGATCAACGCCATTGTCGAGTGCAACCCGCTGCTCGGTCCCCAGCTAATGGACGTCGTGAAGAAAGTCAAGGACAGCGAGACGGTCGAGCGCTGGATCAAGACCGAGGAGAGCGACTTCATGCAGGACCAGGCCAAGGCCGCGCTCCCAAACCGCAAGTACTGACCGACCGCACCCACCGGCGGGGAGCCCCCGGCCGACCGAGCCATCGGTCCCGGGGCTCCCTGCGGGCCTGAACCAATCTCACAAGGAGCGCTGCCATGGCAGAGCCGCGACCCGTCCTGGATATGACGGGCATAGTCAAAGATTTTCCGGGGGTACGGGCTCTGTCGGACGTCGACTTCCGGCTCTTCCCCGGCGAGATCCACGCCCTGATAGGCGAGAACGGCGCGGGCAAGTCCACCCTCATCAAGGTGCTGACGGGGGTCTACTCCCTGGACGGCGGCACGATCACGCTGGACGGCAGGTCCGTGCGGTTCGGCAGCCCGCTGCAGGCCCAGCACGCCGGCATCAGCACGGTCTACCAGGAGGTCAACCTCTGCCCGAACCTGTCGGTCGCGGAGAACATCTTTATCGGGCGCGAACCGACCCGCATGGGCCGCATCCAGTGGAAGCGGCTGCGTCAGGATGCGGCAGAGCTGGTGGACCGGCTCGGCCTCGACATCGACGTCACCGCCCCCCTGTCCTCGTACCCGCTAGCCGTGCAGCAACTGGTCGCGATCGTACGGTCGGTGGGCACTTGCGACAGCGACGGAGAGGGATCGGGCACCAAGGTGCTGATCCTCGACGAGCCGACCTCCAGCCTCGACCGAGACGAAGTCCTCGAACTGTTCGCCCTGATGCGGCGGTTGAAGGATGAGGGCGTTGCGATCCTGTTCGTCTCGCACTTCCTCGACCAGATCTACGAGGTCTGCGACCGGATGACCGTACTGCGCAACGGCAACCTCGTCGGCGAGCACATGGTGCGCGACCTCGATCAGGTCGGGCTCGTCCAGCTCATGCTCGGCAAGGCTCTGGACCAACTGGAGGAGCTCCACGACCACCAGTTGCACTCCGACGTCGGCGAGACGCTGCTCCAGGCGGACGGCCTCGGCAGGACCGGCGGCATCGCCCCCTTCGACCTGGAGATCAAGAAGGGCGAGGTGATCGGGCTCGCAGGCCTGCTCGGATCGGGCCGGACCGAACTCGCCCGGCTGCTCTTCGGCGCCGATCAGCCGGACAGCGGCAGGGTGTCCATCGGCGGCAAGCAGGTCTCGATGAGCGCCCCGAACGACGCAATCGGCGCCGGTGTCGCGTTCTGCTCCGAGAACCGCAAGAGCGAGGGCCTGGTGCCCGATCTGACGGTGCGGGAGAACATCATCCTGGCCCTGCAGGCCTCGCGTGGCTGGACCCGGCCCATCCCGGTCTCCCAGCGCGACGAACTCGTCGCCAAGTACATCAAAGCGCTGGACATCCGCCCCGCCAACCCCGAGGCCACGGTCGGCCAGCTCAGCGGCGGCAACCAACAGAAGGTGCTGCTGGCCCGCTGGCTGATCACCCAGCCGAAGCTGCTGATCCTGGACGAGCCGACGCGCGGCATCGACATCGGCGCGAAGGCGGAGATCCAGAAGCTCGTCGTCTCACTCTCCGAGGACGGCATGTCCGTGCTGTACATCGCGGCCGAGCTGGAGGAAGTACTCCGGCTCAGTCACACCATCGGAGTGCTGCGCGACCGTCGGCTGGTGGCGCAGATCGCCAACGGGCCCGAGATCACCACGAGTCGGATCCTGGAGACCATCGCGAGCGGAGAGAACCAGTGACCACCTCTTCCCGATGGCGAGCGCTGACCCACCACCACCTGCTCTGGCCGGTAGCGGTCCTTGTCATCCTGCTGCTCGTCAACGTTCCCTTCACCCCCGACTTCTTCTCCGTGCGGATGACGGACGGCCACCTCTACGGCAGCCTCGTCTCGATCGTGCTGTTCGGCTCACCCCTCATCCTGGTGGCGGTGGGCATGACCCTGGTCATCGCCACCGGCGGCATCGACCTCTCCGTCGGCGCCGTGGCCGCCATCACCGGAGCGCTGGCCTGCTCGTACATCAGCGACCAGGCCGACCAAAGCGCCCTTTCCGGGGTGCTGCTCGCCATGGGCCTGGGCCTGCTGGCCGCGGTCGTCTGCGGCCTGTGGAACGGCTTCCTGGTCGCCAGGATGGGCATCCAGCCGATCATCGCCACGCTGATCATCATGGTCGCCGGACGCGGCGTGGCCCAGTTGATCACCAACGGCCAGATCATCACCATCAACAGCGAGCCGTACAAGCTGATCGGCGGCGGCTACTGGCTGGCACTGCCCTTCTCCATCTTCGTGGTGGCAGTGGTCGTGGCCGTCACCGTGGCGCTGACCCGCCGCACGGCGCTCGGGCTGCTGGTCGAGTCGGTCGGCAGCAACGCCGAGGCCAGCCGCCTGGTGGGCATCAGGTCCCTGCGCATCAAGATCATGGTGTACGCGTTCTGCGCGCTTTGCGCGGGCATCGCAGGCCTGATGATCAGCTCCAACACCTCGGCCGCGGACGGCAACAACGCCGGCCTGTGGATCGAACTCGACGCGATCCTCGCCGTGGTGATCGGCGGCACGTCACTCCTTGGCGGCCGGTTCTCCATCGGTGGCACGGTCGTCGGCGCCCTCGTCATCCAGACCCTGACCACCACGATCTACACCATTGGCGTGCCGACCCAGACCAACCTGGTCTTCAAGGCCGCCGTCGTCATCGTCGTCTGTCTGTTGCAGTCCCCGAAATTTCGCGCCAAGGTCTTCGGTGCCAAATTCGGCGCCAGGTCCGGTGCGAAGGGAAACGCCAAGCCGGCCGCGGCCCCGGCGGACACCGCCGCGGCGACCGAGGCCGCTCCCAAGATGGAGGTGTCGTGATGAGCACGACCACCCAAAGCCCCTCAGCCCCGAACAGCCGTACCACGTCCAAGGCCGTGCGTCTGCTCGGCGACCGGCGCATGCCCGTGCTGGCGACGGCCCTGCTTTTCCTCGTGATGTACATCGCGAGCCTGAGCCGGTACCAGAACTACGGATTCGCTGAACCGCAGGTCTTCATGAACCTGTTCATCGACAACGGCTATCTGCTGGTCGCCGCCGTCGGTGTCACCTTCGTCATCCTGTCCGGCGGCATCGACCTGTCCGTTGGTTCGGTGATCGGGTTTACGACGATGTTCACGGCGTGGTTGGTGGAGCGCCAGGGGCTGCCGCTCCTGGCCGTGATCCCCATGGCGCTGGCCGTGGGCGCCCTCGGCGGTTTCTTGATGGGCTATGTGATCCACAACTTCGAGATCCAGCCCTTCATCGTGACCCTCGCCGGCCTCTTCCTCTTCCGCGGCCTGTGCCTGGTCATCAGCAAAGAGTCGATCTCCATCGGCGACTCCTCGGTGACCGGCATGGCCCAGGCGCAGGTATCGCTGGGGATGGGCTTCCTGTCGATCGGCGCGATCGTCGCGCTGGCCGTCCTCGCCGTGGCGTTCTACGTCCTGCACTACACGCGCTTCGGGCGCCGGGTGTACGCCACCGGAGGCAATGAGCAGTCGGCCATGCTGATGGGTCTCCCGCAGGGCGGCACGAAGATCGCCGTGTACACCACGAGTGGCTTCTGCTCGGCGCTGGCCGGGCTGCTGTTCACCCTGTACATCCAGTCCGGTGACCCGTTGCATGCCACCGGCATGGAACTCGACGCGATCGCCGCCGTCGTGATCGGCGGCACCCTGCTGACGGGTGGCTCCGGCTATGTGCTGGGCACCGTCTTCGGTGTACTCGTCCTGGGCCTGATCAAGACCATCATCCAGTTCGAGGGCACGCTCAGCTCATGGTGGACGAAGATCGCCACCGGTGTGCTGCTGTGCGCGTTCATCCTGATCCAACGCGCGATGACGGCACGCAATAAAACCTGACCGGTCAGGTCGTCCCACGGCTGCCGCTGCCCGCTCCTGTGTATCTGGGCGGGCCGCTGGCAGGAACTTCCGTGCGCAGAGCAGGAGTTGTTCCGGACTGTCGCCTCGCTCGGTACACGTCAACAGTGTGAGACTCCGATCCGGCCGCTGGTCTCCACCACAAGGGAGTGGCGTGTTGCGCGTACCGACTGTCACGTTCCCATGGCCGTGGCAGCGGCCGTCCTCGCCCTCACGCTCGCCGCGTGCGGCGGCGACACCGAACCCGGAGGAGGCGCCTCCGCAGTCCCCGCCTCACTCGACGCCAGGGCGGACGTGGGCAGGCAGCGGTTCACCGTCTCGAACTGGGACGGCGATATGCCCGAGGACCTACCCGCCTGCTTCAAGGCCGCCACCGGCGTCCCGTGACCGTCGCGAAGTACACGACCAACGACGCGGACTTCTGGAACGCCTGCTGATTGGTCTTGCCCGAGCAGTCCCAGATCTACAGGTACGCGCCTCGGTCTGGCTGGCGTTCGGCACATCGAGACACCGGCCGGAGCCAACACCGCGCAAGGCGCCGCTGCTGGCCGTGCGATCGCGACCCTGGTGATCCTGCGATTCCAGCTTCCGCACGCCGCCCTCACTGTCTTCTGCGGCGTGGACCGCTCCACCGTCACACGCGCCGGCCATGAGATCCGTCCACTCCTGGCGGCGCGGGGCTTCGCGGTCCCTGGCGAGGCGGGACTGCGTCTGTACACACTGGCCGAGTGGAACTACGCACGCCGTCAGGGCCGGCCAACGGCCCAGCACAGGGACCTGAGAGAAGCCAGGCCGTGCTCGCCCTGACCCGCTGGCGTCACAGCCCACGAAGATAAAATGGTCGCCACGACCGAGGGACCAAGTATTCCCTCCGGGACACGACAGGGAGATGCTGTGCCGCCCTACAGTCTCGAAAACCGGCTGGTCATTGGAATCGCCTCCAGCGCCCTCTTCGACCTGAAGGAATCCGATGCCGTTTTCCGGGAGAAGGGCGAGGAAAGCTACCGCTGTTATCAGCGGACCAAGTTGGACGAGACGTTGCAGCCGGGAGTCGCCTTCCCCTTCATCCGCAGGCTCTTGTCGCTGAATGATCTCAACCCCGATGGTGACCCACTGGTCGAAGTCATCATTCTCTCCCGCAACGACCCCGACACCGGGCTTCGGGTCATGCGATCCATCAGGTCTCATGGCCTGCCCATAACTCGCGCCATTTTCATGCAGGGACGCTCACCGTACAAGTTCATGCGCGCGCTGCAGATGTCGCTGTTTCTGTCCGCCGACGACGGCGACGTCCGCGAGGCTACGAGCGCTGGGATGCCAGCAGGTCGTGTCCTTGGCTCTGCCGTCGCCGACGATCCTGACGACAGGGATCTGCGGATCGCCTTCGACTTCGACGGGGTCCTCGCCAGCGACGAGTCGGAGCGCGTGTTCCAACAGGACGGCATAGAGAGCTTCCGTAATCATGAGACCCTGAACGTTGCCACGCCTCACGACGCGGGTCCGCTCCGGGAGTTCCTCCGGAAGGTGAACACGCTGCAGCGCCGAGAGGAGGAACGGCGCAAGAAGGACCCGGACTACGCGATCCGCGTCCATGTCTCCATCGTCACGGCCCGCAATGCGCCCGCGCACGAGCGGGCCATCATGAGCCTGAACCAATGGGGCGTCACGGTCAACGACGCCTTCTTCCTCGGCGGAATCGACAAGAGCTCGATCATGGAAGTGCTCAAGCCGCACATCTTCTTCGACGACCAGGAAAGCCATCTCCAAGGCACGTCGCAGACGACGCCGAGCGTCCATATCCCGTTCGGGGTGGTGAACCAGGAAGCCCCGCAGACTGCTGCCGAGTAGCCTCCCCACCCAACTGTCTGCCGATGCGGGGCGCGTCATCCCGGGCGGTAACGAGCGCCCGGGCCCGGGTACCTCCGTGTCTTGCCGCACGGACCGCCTTCCCATATCAAGCGACCGCATTACCCACCGGCCCGACACCCGATACTCCGGTGCCGAAGCGTGTCCTATGTGCTTCTCCACACGCTGTGGCTCGACGGCCGCGCCGCGCCCGCCGGAGGGGAACCCGCCCATGCACGTCGGATCCGGCAAGAGGGGCAGCGACCGGGACTGGTCGTTCAGATGCGCGGATCTGGTAGGACGGATCGCGTGGGGCACCGTTACAGATCCCGCTCCGCCGGTCCGAACGTACCGATGGCGTCGGAGACGACGCGGCACCGGTGGTCAGTGAGGCAGCACGGTGTCCAGCCATTGCAGGACCTCGGGGGTCACCGGGTCGGTGATGTCGGCGAACTCGTCATGCTTCTTGAGGAACTTCGCGACGTAGGGGCAGACCGGCACGATGCGCTTCCCTGACGTGCGTACGTCGCTCAACGCCTGCTGTACGAGTATCGCGGCCAGGCCCTGTCCGGCGAAGGCGTCGTAGATTTTGGTGTGGTAGAAAACGCGCTGGTCGTCGCGGTCGCGATACGCGGTGTGGCCTGCGGTTTTGCCGTCGACCAGGATTTCGTAACGGTGCTTCGGGTCCACTCGCTGGACAGTCGGAGCGGCGGCGGGCTGGGTCATCGCATGCCTTTCAGTGACGCGTCGGGTTTTTGCGAGGTGCGATGGTGGCGTGGGGAAGGGCCGGCGCGGGAAGACGGTCGCCGTCGTAACCGTCGACCTTGCCGAAGCGGTCGGATGCGCTCTGCCACGCTTCCCTGGCTTCGACGATGTCTTCGTGGCTCCGACCGATGAAATTCCACCACATGACGATCTGTTCCTCGAACGGCGTGCCGCCGAGCAGGACTGCCCGCGCGACGGTGTCCGTCTCGTTCGCCAGCGTCAGTGTGTCGCTTCCCGTGCCGACGTATCCCAACTCGGTCGGGTGCATGAGCGTTCCAGCGATACGGACCTCCCCGTGGTCGACGAGAAGGCCGTGCTCGAAGGCGGCGTCGATGGCGAGCGTGGTCGTCGAGTGCGGCTCAAGGATGAGTTCGGCACCGAGCAGGGGCGTGAACGTCCGCACCGGAGCGGTGTCACCTGCCAGCGACCCAAGGAACACGCGGACTTCAGCTCCGTCCACCCGGACCGAGTTCGGGACGTAATGCTGGAAGTCACGGCCGGTGTGCCGGTGTTCTTCGGGAAGCGCCACCCACAACTGGACGCCGTGCAAGATCGTGGTGCGGGCGGTGGAAACTTCCGAGTGGCTGATGCCGTGCCCACCCGTCATGAGGTTCAGCTCACCGGGCCGTACAAGGGCGTGGCTGCCCAGACTGTCCCGGTGCTCGATCTCCCCGCTGAACAGCCAGCTCACCGTCTGCAGACCGGTGTGCGGATGGGGCGCGACGTCCATGCCGCCCGTGCCGGCAACGTCGTCGGGGCCGTAGTGGTCGATGAAACACCAGGCCCCGATCAGCGTCCGGGCCCGCTGCGGCAGCGTGCGCCGTACGGTCATCGACCTCGGACCGCCCAACGGGACGTCCCTCGCGGAGAGGACCTCGACCTGCGGCACATGCTCACCGTGCTCCGAGGCCCCGCAGCGGAGCTCGGCGGGTTCCCTCTCGACATTACTCATCGCACGCCCCTCTCACTCAAGGATGATTTTATATTCAACAATTGTTTCCGATCATACGAGGATGCCCTGCCGTACGCACGACAGGGCCGGCGAGGGCCGGGAGCGGCCTGCGAAGGAGTCCAGGTTGAGTGACACGGCAGCAGGCCCCGTGAGCAAGCGGGTCTTCATCGACAAGCAGAGCCCGAAGGCGTACCAAGCGCTGACCGAGACAGCCGAAGCAGTCCGTGCGGTCGCCGCCGACGCGGGGCTGGACCGCACGCTCGTGGAACTGATCAACCTCCGCGTGTCACAGGTCAACGGCTGCGCGTACTGCCTCAACGTGCACACCCGGGCCGCCCTGCGCGCAGGGGAGACCACCCAGCGCCTGGGTGTACTGGCCGCCTGGCGCGACACCGAACTGTTCACGGCGCGGGAGCGCGCGGCACTCGCCCTGGCGGAAGCGGCCACCGAACCCGCGAACGCCGCCGTCCAGGAGAGTGCCTACGACGCAGCCCGCCAGGCCCTCACCGACGATGAGATCTCCGCAGCGATCTGGGTAGCGATCACCATCAACGCGTTCAACCGCGTCTCCATCATGAGCAAGCATCCCGTGCGCGTGATCCCGCAGCAGTGATTCCGGCTTGACCCCCTACCGGGCGCCGAGACACCGGTCGGGCACGCCACCGGTTCAGTAAAATTGGTTGATTCTTAAACCATATTCATTTATGGTTCAACGATGTCGGGCGTGCTCCACCGGCGCGGCGACGCCGGCGGCCAGCGTCCGCCCACTGCCCCTACGCACTTTTCAACGGAGAACAACGACATGACCACAGCCGTCAAGCTTGCTGTCATCTACTACTCGTCCACCGGTTTCAGCGCCGAGATCGCCAAGGAGATCTCCCAGGCCGCGGAGAAGGCCGGGGCCGAGGTCCGTCTCCTGAAGGCCGCCGAACTCGCCCCCGAGGCCGCCATCAGCTCCAACGAGGCATGGGCCGCACACGCCGCCGCCAGCGCGGGCATCCCGGTTGCCACCCCCGCGGACGTCGAGTGGGCCGACGCCGTGATCTTCGGCTCCCCGACCCGCTTCGGCAACATCTCCTCGCAGCTCAAGCAGTTCATCGACACCCTCGGCGGCCTGTGGGCTCAGGGCAAGCTGGCCAACAAGGTCTACAGCGGCTTCGTCACCACCGCCACCGCCCACGGCGGCCAGGAGTCCACCCTGCTCGCGCTGTACAACTCGATCCACCACTTCGGTGGCCTCGTCGTCTCCCCCGGTTACACCGACCCGGTCAAGTTCGTCGACGGCAACCCCTACGGCACCTCGCACGTCGACGCCCAGGGCAACAACCCCATCGGCGACCAGACCCGCAACGCCGCCCGGCACCAGGCCGAGCGCGTCGTCCAGGTCGCGGGCGCCCTCAAGGCCGGCTTCGCCGCCTGACCCCTCCCGGCCCGGACCCGGCTCATCCGCGTTGCCACACCTCGGCCAGCAGTTCGTAGGACCGCACCCGGTCGGCATCACCGTGGGTGATGGTGGTGATGAGCCTCAGCGGTGCATGGACGGCACGTGATCTGCGACGTGATCCATAAGATCATTCACGCAATTGCGGTCAGAGCCATTTTCAGGGCGCCACAACAACCGTCACTGCCCGATCCGGCTAGGACTCCGGATCAGAAGGTGCACGTGCCCGACAGGGCGGGGAGCCACGGTCAACCGCGGGTGCCAAGGCGGGCTCCAGGAGTCCCCTTGGTACCCGTTCCCGCTTGTCAGCTCACCGATGGGGACCCAAGGCGCTCGGGTGGCTCTCAGCCCGGTTGCGGTTCCGGTTGCCGCGCTGGTGTGGTCCTCGGTTTCCACAGCGCGTTGGTCCTTACGATCGACTTTGTCCGGTGGACGGGGCGGCCGACCCTGACGACTGGCCGGTGCTCGTGCAGCACGACTTCAGTGATTGGGAGCAATTCGACTGCGGTGTTGGCGAGTTCATTCTGCGCATGCTCACGGACCTGCAATTTGGATATCCCACAAGCCACATGGCTGTCCATCACTTCACACCTATCGGCCGCTGACCGTGCGATCACCTACCCCTTGGAATCGATCATCTAGGTTTTCGGACTTACGACCAGTCTCGGTGAACGTTTCGACATGAGTCGCAATGACCTACTCCGCTTGGGTGGTATCCCCCGCATGGTTGAGAACACGGCGCAGCCGAGTGAGGTGACGTGGAGAGCGGGCGGAGAGGGGGCGGTTAGCCTGAGCTGACCAGGAGCCCAGCAACGTCAGGGGTTACACGTGGCAAGGCTGGGAGCGTGGAAGTGGGTGGGGAAGCGGGGCCGCCTGCTGCCGGCCATCCTGCTTCTCATCGCCGTATTGATTGACCTCAGCACGCCTCGCACCGTCAGCGCTGCGGCCCTCTATGCGGCTGCGATCCTGTCGGCCGCTCCACTGCTCTCTCTGCGGGGCACCGTTCTCACTGGAGTGTTTGCGCTCCTCATCGACTGGATGATGTTCCGGCATTTCGGCTATCGCCGGAGTGCGATCGCGATCAGCGAGCTGATCATGGTTGCGACAGTGACCGTGATCGCGGGCTTCCTCAATCGCGTCTTGTACCACCGGAAAAGGCAGCTGGAGTCAGTGCGCAACATTGCCGCGGCTGTTCAGCGTGCTGTCCTGCCACACCCTCCGGACAGAATCGGTCCGCTGCGCTTTGCCGCACGTTACGAGGCTGCTCAGGCGGATGCACAGATCGGCGGGGACCTCTACGTAGTGGTCGACACTCCGTTCGGCGTGCGCTGCGTGATCGGTGATGTGCGTGGCAAGGGGATAGGGGCAGTCAGGGCGGTCGCGCTCGGCATCGGGACTTTTCGGGAGGCAGCCCTGCACGAGCCCACCTTGACCGGTCTCGTGGAACGGCTGGAGCAGGCCCTCGTCCTCGAGGCGCAGCAGTCAGGGATCCTGACCGAGCTCGAAGGGTTCGTCACCGGCGTGGTGGTCGAGTTCCCCCGGCGGGGAAGCAAAGTTCGGTTGGTCAACCGCGGCCACCCGGCGCCCCTGCTGATCCTGGGAGACACGGTGCAGTATGTCGAGCCCGGTAGGCGAAGTTTGCCCCTGGGCTATGGGGCCCTCGACGCCACTCCTGAGTGCGTCGACACGGTGACGTTCCCCGAGGGATCCACTCTGCTGCTCTACACCGATGGACTCATCGAAGCCCGCGACGAGACAGGTACCTTCTACGACCCTATCGGCAAGTGCGCGGGGCATCGCTATGCCGACCCAGACGCTCTTCTTGACGCTCTGATTGCCGACCACTGCCGACACACCGGTGGCCGGAGAACTGATGACATGGCGTTGCTGGCCATTACCCATGCACCCGACAACTCATGACCGACGATCGCCCAGCACGTGGCTCTCCACGATCCCGCCGGCATTCTCCGTGACGTAGAAGCCAAGCGCCGTGTCTTGGCGCGACACGTGCTCAACCCCACAATCGACGACCCGGAGCTGCCCCGGAACAACCGAGACGACTGCCAGTACGACGGCGAGGACTGGCCCTGTCCTGGTCAAGACCCGCCGGTTTTCCCTCAACTGGCCGGCCGGTAGGGCCCGTTTTCGGTGGCCGGGGAAACCCGGTCGGTCAGGCGGCCAAGGCACCGAGTCAGCGGCGCACGGGCGGTGGCCGCCGCCAACGGCGGCCTGGTACAGGCAGTACTGGTACATCCGCCCTCCGTCGGCCGCCGATGCCCGCAGGGCAGCGACCTTGCGGCGCGGGCCGGCGCGATCGCGGACTGCCGCTTCGGCGTGAGCTGCGAGGCGGAGGCCAGGCGTATTGACGGCGCCGCGGCCAGCGCCACCGACCACAAGGGATACGCGCCCTGCTCGATGAAGGCATCCACGTCGAACAGGCGCGGGTCGAGGATGCCGGCGGCAAGCAACGAACGGACCTCGTCCGGGATGACGGTGATGTCCGTGCCGTGCTGTTTGATCTCCGCAGCGCCACTGGGGCCGTCCGCGTCCGGCCTGAACGCGACGATCGGACGACGCCGAAGGTGGCCCCGGCCTGTTCCTGGTCTCCGAGAGGACCCGGACCCGGCGCAGCGGTCCGGGCCAGGCCGTCTCGTTCGGGTCATCTGACAACGCGCAGGGGCACGCAGACTCGGCACCCATTCGATCCGGGGGATCCAGCACCAGGCCCCGTCCTCGACGCGCTCAACCCGCGAACTGGGCCATCCACGCCTCGACATCGGCCGCCGACCGGGGCAGGCCCGCTGACAGGTTCTCGTGACCGTCGTCGGTGACGACCAGGTCGTCCTCGATGCGGACGCCGATGCCGCGCCACTCCTCGGGCACGGTGAGATCGTCCGGCTGGAAGTACAGGCCGGGCTCGACGGTGAGCACCATGCCCGGTTCCAGCACGCCGTCGACGTACTCCTCGTTCCGGGCCTGCGCGCAGTCATGCACGTCCAGACCGAGCATGTGGCCGGTGCCCGCCATGGTGAAGCGGCGCTGGAGGCCGAGCTCGTACGCGCGGTCGGCCGGGCCTTCGATGAAACCCCACTCGACCAGCTGTGCCGCCAGGTATCGCTGGGACGCCTCGTGGAAGTCGCGGTACGCGGCGCCCGGCTTGACGGCGGCCATGCCGGCTTCCTGTGCCGCGTACACCGCGTCATAGACCTTGCGCTGCAGAGGCGTGAAAGTGCCACTGATCGGCAGCGTGCGCGTGACGTCGGCGGTGTAGAGCGTGTGTGTCTCCACGCCGGCGTCGAGCAGGAGCAGGTCCCCCGGGCGCACCGGACCGTCGTTGTCCGTCCAGTGCATGATCGTGGCGTGCTCGCCCGCGGCGCAGATCGATCCGTAGCCGACGGCATTGCCCTCGAGGCGTGCACGGCGGAAGAACGTGCCCTCTATCCAACGCTCGGACGACGCGATCGCCCCGGAGAGCTCACCGATCACATCGGTGAATCCGCGCACCGTGGAGTCCACGGCCTTGCGGAGCTCGGCGATCTCCCAGTCGTCCTTGACGAGGCGGAGATCGCCGAGCGCCTCTTCCAGTTCGGCGTCGCGCTCCTCATCTGTGGTGACGGCGGCCTCCAGGGACGGGTCGAGGCCCCGGACGATCCGGGTCGGCGCACCGGAGGCGGCGGCCAGGTCGCCGGCCGCCGTGCGGACGTCCCGGCAGGGCAGACCGAGCACGAGTTCCGACTCGGCGAGGGAGCGGCGCCGGCCCATCCACAGCTCCGCCGTGGCGCCGGTCCAGAACTCGTCGTTGTCCCTGCTGTCCCGCGGCAGCTGGTAGCAGAAGGCGTCATGGCCGCCGTCCGCTCGGGGTTCGAGGACGAGAGCGCCGTCCCGGGCTTGGTCTCCGGCCATGTGCACGTAGCCCGAGTACGGCCGGAACGGGTAGCTGTCGTCGTTCGAACGGACCTTGAGGTTCCCCGAGGGAATCACGAGGCGTTCGCCCGGGAAGCGCGCGGAGAGCGAGGCGCGGCGACGGGCTGCGTACGGAGCCTGCTCGCCGAGCTGCAGGTCGTGCCGCTCGGTGTCCGCCCACCCCGTCCGCATCAGAGCGGATAGTTCCTCGGAGATCCCTGAGTAGAGACCGTTCTTTCGGCCTTTCGCCACGGCATACACCTTCTTCTGGATGGGTTCCCAAGCGGCGCTGGGCAGAGTGAGCCGTACGGACAGGCGTGCTCCCGGTGCGGCTCGTGCTCCCTCGCCACCGCCGGTCGTCGGCGGCTCCCGGACGGTATCCCGTACCGCGCGCGCTCGGTGCTGAAAAGTGCCACTGGCACAGATCGGCCACAGCCTCCGGCCGGAGCCGTCGATAATGCGACGTATGACGAACGCGAAACTCGGCGAGGCCCTTCGGCTTCTGGGCATCGGTCACGCGGCGGCCCAGGTGTATCTGGCGCTGCTTGAGCTGGCCCCCGCTCCGCTGAGTGCGATCGCGGCCGCGGCCGACCTGGACGGCGCGGAACTGGCCACGGCATACGGCGCACTGGTCGACGCCGGTCTCGCCAGTGCCGCCGAGGAGGGTGGGGACGTGGTGGCCCCGGTGCCGCCGACCGCAGGCCTGGAGATCCTCGCCCGGCACCGTGCGGCCGAGGTCGAGGAGTCGCGCATCACCGTCGGGGGCGCGTTCGAGTCGTTCCGGCGACAGCGGCTCGCCGCGTACAACGACAATCTCGTCGAGGTCGTCACCGGCGACGCCATCGGCCCCAGGATTCGTCACGCGTGGGCAAGCGCCCGCGATCAGATCCGGCAGTTCGAGTCACCGCCGTACTTCCCCTTGGCCGACGCCACGGACGACGCGCTGGCCACGCTCGCCCGCGGTGTGACGCAGCGTGTCGTGTATTCGCGGGAGTCGCTGGAGCACCCGGGCCACCTGAAGGAGGTCATCGAACCGTGCATCAAGGCCGGCGAACAGGCCAGGGTGCTGCCGTCGGTGCCGGTCAAACTCGTGATCATCGACGAGGCGTACGCACTCGTGTCGTTGTCGATCAAAGAGGCGGACGTACACAACACCATGCTGGTCGTGCAGCCATGCGGTCTGCTCTCCGCGCTCATGGCACTGTTCGAGCAGTCCTGGCAGAACGCCCTGCCGTTCCATGGCCGCACCACTCGCCCAGGAGGCCTGCCGGCCGCCGACCGCCGCCTGCTGTGGCTCCTAGCGGGCGGCGCGAGCGACGACATCATCGCCCGCGAGCTGGGAATCAGCCGCCGCACGCTGTTCCGCCGCCTGCAGATTCTGATGGCCCAGCTGGGCGCCGCGAACCGCTTCCAGATGGCCTTGCAGGCACAGCGCAGCGGATGGTTGTGACCGGCACGCTGCCCCTGCTGCTTACCGCGCCCACCGCAACGGCGCGCGTCAGCCCAGGATCCGGGCCATTCTCGAGGACGGCCGCATCCCGTGCCGGCACTGCCGGCACGACACCGAGCTCAGCATGCTGTGGCCGCCGATCCGTTGCAGGCTGAGTCCATGGCAGAGGCGCCGATCGTTGTACACCGGCTGTCCCGGACGGGCAGTCGGCGGGTAACTGCGCGCGGCCGGATCCTCGGCTTGGCCCACTCCGACCTCGATCGGGTTGTCTTCCTTGAGGCGGCCGGACCAGAGCTGGACGCAGCCGTCCGCGCGGATGGTGGGGGCCGTGGAGACTCCGACGGCCCCGGCAGCGGTGAGGAGCGGGCTGTGACCGTTCTGGCCACCGAGACGCGCCGTGCTCACCCCGGACCCGAGAAGGACTGATCGTGATGTCGGACAAGACAGCCGAACGCATCGCGGATCTCATCGGGCCACTTCGGGTGAAACCGGGGTCGAAGGTGCGCCTGGACCGAGACTTCGATCCTCGCTACAAGGCCGGTCTGAAGAAGCGGGACGGGATCGAGCTGCTGCGGGCGGGGGTGTCGTTGCTGGCCGAGTACCAGGAGCGGCTGGCCGCCCAGGACACGTACGGCGTACTGCTCTGTCTCCAGGCACTCGACGCCGGAGGCAAGGACGGGACGATCCGACACGTGATGAGCGGCGTCAATCCCCAGGGCGTACGGGTCAGCAGCTTCAAGGTGCCCTCCACCGAGGAACTCGACCACGACTACCTGTGGCGCTACGCCCAGCGGCTGCCCACGCGCGGCGAGATCGCCATCTTCAATCGCTCGCACTACGAGGAGGTTCTCGTCGTGCGAGTCCACCCCGAGAACCTGGTCCGGCAGAAGCTGCCGGAAAGGGCACGTGGGCCGGGCCTGTGGGCTCGGCGCTACCGGGAGATCAACCACTGGGAGCGCTATCTCACGGACAACGGGTTCAAAGTGGTGAAGATCTTCCTGAACCTGTCGAAGGAGGAGCAGCGCACCCGTTTCCTGAAGCGGATCGACCTGCCGGAGAAGAACTGGAAGTTCTCTGCGGCCGACGTCCGGGAGCGGCGCCGGTGGGACGACTACCAGGACGCGTTCTCCGAAATGCTGTCGGCCACGAGTACGAAGTGGGCGCCGTGGTACGTCGTGCCGGCAGACCGGAAGTGGTTCGCGCGCATCTGCGCAGCGGCAGTCCTCGCGCACGCCCTCATGGACATCGATCCTCAGTACCCCGACGTGGGGGACGAGGCGCGGAAGGACCTGCTCATCACCAAACGGGACCTGGAGCAGGAAGCTCCCGCCGGGGCCCCGGCCGATCCTTACGCCTCCCGGCATCCGTCGGCCGCTCGAGCCACCGGCCGGAGAGACAGGCCGACGGGGAACAGAAGCATGTCCGGCGCCGGGCGGCCGACGAAGAGGAAGCGCGGCTAGGACCTGTTGGACCGGCGCGCGGCCGGCCAGGAGGCATCCGCGGCCACGGATCGGAGGCAGAACGATGACGGTGCGGTCGGATTCCGTGGGAGAGCAGCCTCGGGCTTCGGAGGACGGCTGGTACACGCGTGCTCCCGAGGAGGTCGCAGCTGCGTTCGGCGTCGATCCGGCGGTCGGTCTCTCCGCGGCACGGGCCGCGGAACTCCTGGCCGCGCACGGCCCGAACTCGCTGCCCGAGGAGAAGCGAACACCGGCTTGGCGCCGGTTCCTCAAGCAGTACCGCAGTTACATGCAGATCGTCCTCGTGGCCGCGGCGGTCGTCTCGCTGCTCATCAAGGAGTGGACCACCGCGATCCTGCTGATCGTCCTGACCCTGCTGAACGCGGTCGTGGGCCTGCGCCAGGAGGGCAAGGCAGAGAGCGCGATGAACGCGCTGCAGTCGATGATGAAGGCGACGGCGCGGGTACGCAGGGACGGGAGGGAGGCCGAGATCCCCGCCGACCAGCTTGTCGTTGGCGACATCGTGCTCATCGCCGCCGGGGATCAGGTGGCGGCGGACGGACGCATCATCGAGGCCAGTGCCCTGCAGATCGACGAGTCGGCGCTCACCGGCGAAAGCGTTCCCGCCTCGAAGGACGCCCGCACGCTCCCCGGCCCCGAACCGGCACCCGGCGATCAGACGAATATGGCGTTCATGAACACCCCGGTCACCCACGGCAGCGGCGTACTCGTCGTCACCGCGACCGGCGTCGGAACCGAAGTCGGCAAGATCTCCGGGATGCTGTCGGCCACCGAGAAGGAGGTACCGCCGCTCACCAAGGAGCTCGACACCCTGACGCTGTGGATCACGGGGGCGGCGGCCCTGACCATGATCGTGATGTTCGCCCTGGGGCGGGAACGGGACCAGGCATGGGACGTCCTGTTCGTCAGCGCGGTCTCGCTGGCCATCGCCGCCATCCCCGAGGCCCTGCCGACCGTGACCCAGGCGATCCTGTCCGTCGGCAGCCTCAACCTGGCGAAGCGGAACGCCATCGTCAAGGAACTGCCGTCGGTCGAGACCCTGGCGTTCACGTCGGCGATCAACTCGGACAAGACCGGCACCCTGACGATGAACCAGATGACCGCCGTGGAAGTGGTGAGTCCCACCGACCGGTACACCGTCTCGGGCACGGGCTACGGGCTCGACGGGAAGATCCACCATGCCGCGGGTTCCTCCGCGGGCATCGAGGACGCGATCCTGCCGTACGTGGTGGCCAGCGACGCGAAGCTCGTGGATGGCAAGGTGGTGGGTGATCCCACCGAGGGCGCTCTGCTGGTGCTCGCGCACAAGGCCGGGCTGGACATCGATGCCACGAGGGAGGGCTTTCCCCGGCTCGCCACGCTGCCGTTCGACCCGGACTACAAGCTGATGGCCACGTTCAATTCAGCGGTCGACGCCTCGGGGCGGCAGGTCGTCCGATGCTTCGTCAAAGGAGCGGTCCCGGCGGTGGTGGCGCGGGCCGCCACCGCGCTCGCAGCGGGCGAGACCATCCCGTGGGACGCCGAACTGGTCGCGCGTGCCGAGGCGCAGACCGAGCGGATGGGCGGCGAGGGGCACCGGGTGATGGCCGCGGCCACCCGTGATCTGGACCCGGCCGGCTTCGATCCGGACGGCGACCTGCTCGCGTACGTCACCGAGCTGCGGATGACCAGTATCGTCGGCATGGTCGATCCGCCCCGCGAGGAGGCCAAGGCCGCCGTGGCCGGCGCCCAGGCGGGGCACATCCGGGTCCGCATGGTGACCGGTGACGACGTCACCACCGGTGCGGCGATCGCCCGGCAGCTCGGCATCCCCGGCAAGGCCGTCCTCGGCGCCGATTTCGCCGCCATGAGCGAGGATGAGCAACTCGCACGTATCGACGGCATCGGTGTGGTGGGACGCGTCGCGCCGGAGCACAAGGTGCTGCTCGCCAACACGCTCAAGAAGAAGGGCGACGTCGTGGCGATGACCGGGGACGGCGTCAACGACGCGCCCGCCATCAAGGCCGCCGACATCGGTATCGCCATGGGCAGCGGCACGGACGTGGCAAAGAACGCCGGACGCATGATCCTCTCCGACAACAACTTCGCCACCATCGTCTACGCCGTGGAGCAGGGCCGGAGGATCTACGACAACCTCACCAAGTACATCCGGTTCGTACTGCTCCTGCTGGTCACCTTCGTGCTGACCTTTCTCGGGGCCACCGTTTTCAACATCGCCGCCGGTGAGCCCTTCACCCCGCCTCAGGTGCTGTGGATCCACTTCGTGGTCAACGCCTCCTTCGGCTTCGCGCTCGGTTTCGACCAGGAAAGCCCCGGGCTGATGCACCGCAGGCCGCGTCCGCGTGGGGAGTCGGTGCTCACCCGGCCCGTGCTGGTCACGGTCGGGCTGGGTGGACTGGCGATCACCGTTGTTCTGCTCGGACTGATCAAGCTCGGTCAGGCCCACTTCGACAGCGTCGGGACCGGTCAGTCGATCGCGTTCACTGCCTTCGCCCTCTGTCTGATCGTGGCCGCGTTCGAGTGCCGCAGCGAGACGGATTCGGTGCTGACCACGTCCACCTTCGACAGCAAGCAGATGAACTGGGTGGCACTGGCCCAGTTCGTGCTCGCGGTACTGGTGACCCAGATGGACGGCTTCCGCCGCGTCCTCGGGACGACCCAGATCAACGCGCGGCAGTTCGGCTGGGCGCTGCTGGCCGCCGTCGCGCTTTTGCTCCTGTGGGAATTGGGCAAGCTCGTGGCCCGTCGGTCGAGAGGCGCCCGATAACGACGGTCTGCGAAAAACCGGCACAAGAGCCGCCGGCTTCTCTCCCGGTTGCGGGCTGCGTACTCGATGCCCTCCGCAGGCGACAGTACCGGCAGCCTCTGGCGCAGCGTCCGCACAGCGTGCATTCGCACGGCCCAGTGCCACGTAGAAGGGCCCGACGGCCCCTCTCGCTCGGGAATCCCAGGCCCTCGCCGTCGCGGCCGGCGTCCGGGCCCTGGACAGCCGGCCGCACCCCGGCACCGCCGCGGCCGCGCTTGCCCTGTCCTTCGCCACTCACTACGCCCCGGACCGCAGGGTGCGGGACGGCCTGCTGGAGACACTGCCTCCGACTACCTGGAGGCCCGCGGCGAGACGGAAGAACGGATTCAACTATGCCCGCAGTGCGACGGCTACGCCCTCGTGCGGCGCCAATGCCAACGCCTCAGCCGCACACCATGTCGTCCTTCCCGAGCAGCGTGGCCAAGTAGGGCTGCGCATGGCCACCTAGCACTGAACGTCACACACGAGACCAGGGAGGATGCACCAAACCAGGCTCCAGGGTTCCGGCCGACCGACGTCGGGACGCTCCAGCACCTGCGACAGCAGCTCCGTCGCGGCACGCTGCGGGGTCGCTCAGCGCCTACGGCAACTCCAGCAGGGCCGGCGGGTTGCCCGACGCCGTGCTCAGCACACGGGCCTTCACCCGCGAGACGTACGCGGCAGCGCGCAGCCCAAGCGCCCGTGCCCATTTCGCCCTATGCTTAACTCCAGCCGCGGTAAGTCTGAGCAGGCTCGACTTGCTGGACGGAGCCTTCGGTATACGTCGGGTGCTGCTGAGACGTACGGTCGCACAGTTCTCGAGTCGTGTGTGAGGCCTGGCATCAGGTCACTCGCATCCCCGCACGGAGCGCGGGATCCACTGACTGCGGCGCAGGGAAGGGCGGCCTTCCCTGCCCACGACCTTCATGTTGGCAGGCTGCGGTAAGCGATGTCCAGGGCAACGCCCCGATACAGGTCGCTACTCTCACGGACTCCAGAATTGCTTCCGACAGGGTGATGCGCCGCGGCAGAGCACGCACCCCAGGACCTACAACCTTTCGCCCGACGAGTCCAACTCGTCTTGATTGCAGTGGCCAAGCGGACCGATCCACTTAGTGGAAGACGAACCAACCCCTGCGAATGGCTGCCCGGTAACTCGAGCAGAAACTCAGCATGCCCACAACGGCTCCGCAACAGGACGGCACAGGCACGTACTTACGGCCGCCTCAAAGCGGAGAGTCCAAGAAGGATGAGAGAACCGTCATGACAGGAATACGGTCTGTCTGCAGCCTTCTTGCTGCCGGCGTGGTGGCTACAGCCGCCGCATGCGCCCCCGCAGCAGAGCATGCGGCCGACAAGGTTCCAGCTGCTGTCACGGTTTCGAAGCAACCGTCCGAGACGCTATCGACTCTGTTCGAGCAGGCGCTTCCCAATGTCCAGGGCAAGACGTTCACCTCGGCACTCGTAGACTTCCCGCCCGCTGCACGCGCGGTGCCACATCGGCACGGAAATGCTTTCGTATACGCCTACGTGCTTGAAGGCACTGTGCGCAGCCAGCTCGAGGGCGGGCCGATGCGTACCTACCACCAGGGCGAGAACTGGGTCGAGCCGCCGGGCGCCCACCACACACTCACAGAAAACACCAGCCAGACGGAATCGGCGAAACTGCTGGTCATCTTCATCTCCAACACGGGAGACGAGCTCAGGGTGGCTGATCCGCCACGGTAGGTCTCAACGGACTCTCCGTGCTGGTGGACGGCGTCTGTCCGACAAACGGCTCTGTCGCACTCTTCGGTGGTAACGGCGTGGGAGCTCGTGGACACAGTGTTTTCGGGGTTGTCGCGCTGTACCGGTCGAGGCCGGGGAGCGACGATCAGGTCGGTCGCCGAAGACCTCGGGGTCAACACTGAGACGTGGATGCAGCGCAGTCCGTCGGAGTCGCTGAAGGTGAGCGGATTGTTGTTGCTGTAGGCGCAGCCGTTCAGTGCCTGCGGGTCAACCGGGGTGAGGAGCGGGTCAACGGAGATGAACCGGCCGGTGTACAACGCCCAGCGGGCCGGCTGCCCACTGTCCGCACTCACCGCCCAACTCGACGTCGCCCGCCCGGCCACGCAGGACATCATCACGCGTCTTTACGACCGCTGGCACGCCCATCTCGCCGAAGGCGTACAGGCGTTGAAGGGCTCGAAAGAGGCCGACGCACACACGCACACCTCGATGCCGACGCAGCGGCGACAGCCATCCTGACCGCCGTCACCGGCGGCGCCACCCTCCTCCACGCCACCGACTCCCTGACCTACCTCGAGACCTCCCTCGACCAGGCGCTCAACGCCCTGCGCCCGGACGAGACACCTGTGGCACAGGTCCGTAGCTGATCATCAGGACGAGCCCGGACGGATGCCGTAGTCGGCAAGCCGGGCCAGAACCTCACTCCGAGACGCCCGGACGAGCCTGCCGCCGGTGAAGCGGGCGTCGTCGGTGACCTCGCGAGGCGCTCCGGGGAAGGCACGAAGGCCTCGCCTCCTCATCGCTGGTGACTCGGCCTCCGCCAGGACCAAGCCGTGCAGCGAAGGCTCGTGGCCGACCGGGCGTGCTACGGAACCCTCTGCCCCGGGGATCCGCTGGGACCCCGGCCGGGCCTGGGAGCACTCCGGGTACCCGTCGAGTTTCTCCAGCCTGTCTGAGGCACAAGATGCTGGACAGCCACCCCCGTGATTGCCTGGTGACGATGGGCTGTTTAGGGTCTCTGGCCCCGCAGAGCCGGCATGAACCGCCACGAGGACACGCATCATGAAGCAGTACACACCGGACTACCCGGAAATGATCGTCCCGGTCGGCCATGTCGAGCCTGTTCCGCGCCGCATCCGCGGCTACGCGGCAAACCTTCCCGTCCTCGACACCGTGCGAGCACGATATGTGTGGCTGTGGCCGGGCTACCCGCAGTACTGCATCCCTCGGGAGGACATCCGGGACGGGGTGCTCCTCGACGAAGGCCGAAACGTGGCACTTCGGATCGGCACGGCGCGCCGCCACACCCTCCGGCTGGGCGCCCTCACCCGTTCGGGCGCGGCCTGGGAATGGGCTGACGACGCTCCACCCGCTATCTCCGGCTCCGTCAGCTTCCGCTGGGAGGCCATCGACGCATGGTTCGAGGAGGACGAGCAGGTCTTCGTCCACCCCCGCAGCCCCTACACGCGCGTCGACGCGCTGCGGTCGAGCCGCAGTGTCCGCGTCATGCTCGACGGAGCCGTGCTCGCAGACGCGCCGTCTTCGGTGATGGTCCTGGAGACAGGCCTCCCGACGCGCTATTACCTCGACCGCGTGCGCATCGACTGGACACGCATGCAGCCCACCGACACCGTCACCAGCTGCCCCTATAAGGGCAAAACCAGCGGTTACTGGTCTGTCGCAACCGACACGGCCACCTACCCCGACCTCGCCTGGGCGTACGACTTCCCAACCCGGCAGCTAACGCCCATCGCCGGACTGGTCGCCTTCTACAATGAACACGTGGACCTCTACCTCGACGGGCAACTCCTTCCACGCCCTGCCGCCGTCACCAGAGCCATCTGGGAGCAGGAACACCGCGTGTGACGGACGGTGGTACCGCCACGAATATGGGTAGCCGCTCCCACCATCAGGACAGCCTCATCGGGTGCGAATCTGCACGACAGCCAGGCTCTGGAAAACCCTGGTGCGCGGGATACCGCCGATCCCCTCCCGCCGCTGGCCGCGGCGGCGCCGTCCTGCCTCGTCGCGACGGTTGCTCATCTCCTGCCTTGCCGGGTCCTGAATCGCCCTGGTCGGCGGGGCACGCGGCTGCCACAGGACGTCGTCGTCGTGATGCATCACCAGGCAGGCGGGGCTCGGGTACGCGGCAAGGGTGTCGGCGATCGTGCGAGCCAGACCGCGCGCCTGGTCGAGGCCAACTTCCTCGGCGGCCGTGAAGTGATCAACGGTGGTGCGCATGGGCACCTCCACGGCGAGAGCCGCCTCGGCGGCCTCGACGTGACGGCGCTCGTCGGCTTCCCGAGCTGCGCGTTCCCACTCAAGGCGCCCGGTGCACTGCGCATGAGCGGCGTCCAGAAGAGGTGCGGCAGTTCTACCGCGGGCGCTCACCACACCGGCGCGCCGGTTCTACCTGCAGTCCCCCGGTCAAGCGCACCGCGCCTGATGCGTCACGGTGCGAGCGGAACAACCGTCGGCGACAGGGTGAGCGGCACCCTGGAGGAAGAGAAGGTGTGGAGGCGGCAGAGGAGGCGTGATGCGGACCAGCGACGAGATCTATCACCGGGTCCGCTGGGACCCGCGGTTCGACCCGGCCCGATTCGTGCTGGGGATCAGTCAGCGCGGGGATGCCCTCAAACGCATCCCACTGCCTTCCTTCGTGCCCGGGGGCGACATCCCGTGGCACCGGGTGGTGTTCATCGAGGCAGACGGCGAGGTGGTCTGGGACCGGTCCACGGGTGTGGACCGCATCGACGCGTCGCGCGCCGGCCGGGTGCAGGGCCGGCAAGCGGAGCTGAGCTCCGACACGAGCTCCGGCAGGGGCGAGCCCGCCGGCGTCCTCGACGTGTCCCCGACGGCCCGCACGGCGGTGGCCTGGATCCCGCCTGCGGAGCTGTGGCCGCCGATCCAGGACATCCGCCGGGATTACGATCCGCAGATCCACCGCTGGCCGCCGCACGTGAATGTGCTCTTCGGCTTCGTGCCGGAGTCCGACTTCGAGCGGGCAGCCCCGCTGCTCGCCGCGGCGACGGCCGAGACGCCGGTCTTCATCGCCCGGCTGGACGGGGTGCGCACCTTCCGGCACAGGGCGTACTTCACCGTGTGGCTCGACCCGACGGCGGCCGGCAAGGCGCCGTGGGCGGACCTGTACCGCGTACTGCAGCAGCGGTTCCCGCGTTGTTGTGGACCCGCCAAGAACTTCACCCCTCACATGTCCCTGGGCCGGACCCGGGATCCGCGGCAAGTCACCGCCGCCTGCGCCACCCGGCTCGACGCCATGACGGCGACGGTCTGGGAGCTCGTCCTGCTCTCACGCAGGGGCGACGGGCCGATGCGGCCACGGGCCACGGTCGCCCTACGCACGGGCGAGGTCCGCCGACTGCCCGCGCCCGGCCCCGAAGCGCCGGGCCCGGAGGACACTGTCTGGCTCTCCGCGATCACCGACAGGTGAGGCACATAACCAGGCGAGGCAAAGCACCACCCGGGTTTCAGGTCACACGGGCGGAGCGGTCCGACGCCTTGTCGGAGATGCGTCAGCGCCTGCCCCTCCCAGCAACCAACTGTGCCTTGCTCGGCAGGTCACCGGCGTCTCTTGCCTCCCTTGGGGACGCCGGCGAGCCTGCGGACGATACCCGCAGCCGCACGACACCTCCTGCCCGAGCATGCTGCGCGCCGCAGCGCAGCACCACCGACGGTGAAAGGTGTCCCGCCCGGGGCTGGGCGCGTGGAGAGAGCCCCGAGGTTCGTCGCACTGGCCTTCGCGGTCGCGAAAGGGGGAGGCAGCAACTGGGTCAGCGTCTCGTCTCGGTCATCGACCGCCACCACGTCACCGCCACGATCGGCACACTGGCGTACGCCTCGTTCCTGGCCGCGCGCACGGCCGGCCGCTGGCTTGGGCCGGCGGTCCTCGAACGGTTCGGACGAGTCACCGTCCTGCGAACAGCCGACGCCATCGCCACCGCCGGAGTCGTCGTCTTCGCGCTCGGGCCGTCCACCGGCATGGCGTTCGCCGGAACACTGCTCCGGGGGATGGGTGCTGCGCTCGGCCTTCCGATCAGCATGAGTGCCGGGGCCGACGAGCCCGCTCGCGCCGCCGGCCGAGTCAGCGTACCGCCGCGTACCGAGCACGGCTCCGAGCTCGGTACCCAACACTGGGTCATTGAGCGCGCCTTCGCCCATCTTCACAGATTCCGCCGGCTACGGATCCGCTGGGAGATCCGCGATGACATCCACGAAGCCTTCCTCACCCTCGGATGCGCACTCATCTGCCGGCGCCGCCTGGTCGCAGTTCAGCGACGCCACTCATAGACACCCGGTGAGGGGTTCAGCACCTCGCTCGGCCACTCCCTCAGCACTTGCCCAAGCAGCCTCCGCTGCTCGTCGATCCAGCCCTCGTCAAGACTCATGGGAAGCAACACTGAGACGCACGAACTGCTCGGATCCTCAACACGGACGGCTGGAGTCTCGTGCTCTGCGTTGTACGGCTGGATCCTGATCTCGGGGCTGTGATCGTCGTCCCTCCAGCAGACGTCCTGACCGGCAGCGAGCAAGTCCAAAGCCCGAGACCAGTCCTCAAGATCTGCAGGGAACAGGGACATGGCCAGTCGACCGCTCACGAAGCTGCTCGTGACCACGACCTCTGCGTCGAGAATGTCGTGAAGATGTAGCACGCCCGGCGACTGACGCCCCAGCACACGCACCTGAAAGCTGTTGTCGCCATCCGAGAGGCTGATCAGTTCCACCGTGCACCCTCTGCTCCGCCTGCCCACATCTGTCACGGCTCATGGTGCTGAACCAGATGATCAGGCACAACCAGGTTGTCCCAGCCTCATTCTGTTAGGAGTTCTCAGCGCACACATAGGGGCTCCGCCGCTCAGGCACGCACCGCTGTCATGTGAGAACGAAACTTCGGAGACTCCTGTAACCCGCCGCACGCCCATGATTGCCGTTACCGAGGCCGAACCGAACGAGCTGCGCTCACGACCGCTCCACACACGCTGGCCGGCCCCCTGGCCCGTCGGCGGATGGGAGGCCGGCACCGACCCGGCGAACTGAGACGCCTCGTCACGTACCGGGCGTCCGACTACGACTGGCGTATCCACGAAGCCACCATCAACTCGGCAGGCCAACATGCACCTTTCCAACCTTCCGGTCACAACTGCGTCACCAACGGAACATGCGGCTCCCTTCGCCCATGCAGGCCCGCTACGGTCATCTCTCCATGAACCACCCTTGGGGGGACAACTTGCACACCCGCACACTTACCGCCGCACTTAGCTGTCTGGCAGCTGTGACCCTGGTCGGCTGCGACCCGGCCACCACGAGCCAGCAGCCCGCTGCTCCGACGCCCTCTATCGCCGGCTCGGCCGCGGCTCCGTCGGCGAAGGACGACAAGCCTGTCGAGCGCAAGGCGGTCGCGAACTTCGTTGGTATGGGACTGCAGTCCGCTCAGGACAAGGCGCAGGCTGACGGCTTCTACAGCCTGAAGTCCCATGACAGTGCCGGACGCGATCGGCTGCAGGCGTTCGACCGGAACTGGAAGGTCTGCTCGCAGAACTACCCGCCGGGCAAAACCGTCCCGGTCGACACCGAACTGGACTTCGGCACCGTGAAGCTCGAAGAGGCCTGCCCCGCGAAGGATCAGAAGGAGCCGGAGGTTGAGGGCGGCAAGATGCCGAACCTGGCCGGCAAGTCTGTGAAGGCCGCACGTGGGGCTCTCGACTCGGGGACGTCGATCACGGTGACCGATGCGACTGGTGATCGCATCGTGTTCCTGGAGAGCAACTGGCAGGTCTGCACCCAGTCCCCCAGCCCTGGTGTCGCACTGCGCGGGCAGCCGGTCAAGTTCACCGCGGTCAAGTACGAGGAGTCGTGCCCCTAGTTACCACTGCGGAGCCGTTTGGTCTCAGACTTGAAGCCGCCCCTGTCGCCTCCGAGGAAGGCGTGGCGGCCGAGTGCGGCCAGTTCGACGCGCAGGAGGTCTCCTTCGGTGGGCAGGGCACCGGTTCGTTTCATGTTGGCGCGTGCAAGCGCCTGGCGAACGCGCTCCGAGTGATCCGGCAGGTGGCTGGCGGCCCAGTGCGTGGCCAGGTGAAGGAAGTCGATCGAAGCCGCCAGCTGTCCGGTGGCCCGTCCGCGCACACCGACGATCTGCGTGACGCGGCGTACGTACCGGGCTCTGGGCTGCGGCGGGCCCGGGTGCGGGCGGTCGCTCTGCGCTGCGAGCGACCGGCGCGTGTGGTCGCCTGCCGATCGGCGCCGCAGGGCGCAGCTCGCCGCAGCCGACGCCATCGACCCGCAGCGCTGAAGGTTCGTCGGCACCCGCACCGCTACGTACGTCGCTCTTTGGCTGTGCGCCCGCGCGGAGGGCATGTGCGGCCCCCGGCGGCCGTTGACGGAGGCGCAGCACCGCCCACTCGCCCTCGTCGCGGCTCTGGGCGCTTGAGCACATTGGTCCGTTTGACTTGTCCTTCTGCGACGCGCGGGTTCCAGGGAGTCAGACCGGCGACAGGCATGTGCCGCTGAAGACTGAGGGTCCGAGCTCAGGTCTCCAGCCACGGTCGGCCGCCGATGAGTGTCGTGGCGACGAAGCCCCAGCCACGCTTGTCGCGGAACGGGGCGCAGCGGCGGAAGCCAGTACTCCCGGTCAGGCATAGAGCGCACAACACGATCCCCTGTGAGACAGATGGGGTCTGCGGCAGGCAGCTTCGCTGGTCGGCCGACGGCACATGGTCCATTGCAAGCTCTGGCTGTGGTGCTGCCGTGCTGCCGTGCTGCCCGGGAATTGGCGCTCCGGGATTGAAGTAGTGGTGCTGCTTGGGGCCGTGATGCCCGCGACGCGCTCAGCCGCCGATCCCTCCCGGCAACCGAGCGCTCCGACGGGAGCCACGCGGTCACCCGTGCGTGGTTGCCGGCTCGCCGGAGCCCCCGCGGCGTGCCTACGTTGTGCCCATGGCCTCACAGGACCCCTCCGACCGGCAGAACGACGCACTCGTGACGGAGGATGTTGCGCACTTGATGGTGCGCTGTCTTGAGGCCGAGGGCGTGGAGTACGTCTTCGGGATCCCCGGCGAGGAGAACATCCGCTTCGTCGACGCGCTCAACAACTCCGGCATCCGGTATGTTCTCGTCCGCCATGAGCAAGGAGCGTCCTTCATGGCCGAGATGTACGGTCGGCTGACCGGCCGGGCCGGCGTCTGCTCGGCCACCCTGGGGCCGGGCGCGATCAATCTGCTCCTGGGCACCGCGGACGCGACGACCAACAGCACCCCGCTCGTGGCCTTGGCCGCGCAGGGTTCCTTGGCCCGGCTCCACAAAGAGTCCCACCAGGTCATCGAGCTCGTCTCGATGTTCGCTCCCGTCACCCAGTGGGCGGCTTGTGTACAGACCCCCGATGCAGTGCCGGAGGTGATGCGCAAGGCGTTCAAGACCGCGCAGAGCGAGCGTCCTGGCGCCGTGTTCCTGGCGGTCCCCGAGGACATCGAAGCGGCACGCTCCACCAGGCCGCTCGCCCCGTTGCAGATCGACACGGTACGGGCCGACGCACCATCCCCCTCGCAGATCACGCGTGCGGCAGACACGCTGGCCACGGCCCGTTGTCCCGTCGTGCTGGCCGGTCACGGCGCCGCCAGGGCCGGGGCCTCGGCGGCCCTGGTCCGCTTCGCCGAAAAACTGAACCTACCGGTCGCGACCACCTTCCACGGCAAAGGCGTCTTCCCCGACGACCATCCGAACGCGCTCGGTGCGGTCGGTTTCATGCGTCACGACTACAGCAACTTCGGCTTCGACGCGGCCGACGTCCTGGTCTGCGTCGGGTACGAGGTACAGGAGTTCGACCCCGCGGAAATCAACCCGGACGGCAAGAAGCGCATCCTGCACCTGCACCGATTCCCCGCCGAGGTCGACGCCCACTATCCGGTGACAGTCGGCGTCGAGGGCGATCTGTCCCAGTCGCTCGACGCGCTCGCGGCCGCCGTCCCGGAGACCTTCTCATGCAAGGCAGCCGGTCAGCGCATCCGGGCACTGCTCACCGACGAACTCGAATACGGGAAGCGCAGCGCGGCGTGCCCGCTGGTGCCGCAGCGCGTGGTGGCCGATGTGCGCGCCGCGCTGGACCGGGAGGACATCGTGCTCGTCGACACGGGCGCCGGAAAGATGTGGATGGCCCGCTTGTATCCGGCCTACGAATCGAACACCTGTCTGGTATCCAACGGCCTGTCCACCATGGGATTCGCCCTGCCGGGTGCGATCGCCGCCAAACTCGCCCGCCCCGAACGAAAGGTCCTGGCGATGATGGGCGACGGCTCGTTCTTGATGAACTCCCAGGAACTGGAGACGGCCGTCCGCGAACACGTCCCGTTGACCGTCCTCGTGCTGGTGGACGGGGGGTACGGACTGATCACCTGGAAAATGGAGCTGGAACTCGGCCGCCACAGCCACACCCGCTTCACCAACCCCGACCTGGTCGCCTACGCCGAGAGCTTCGGCGCGCGCGGCCACCTCATCAAGTCGGCCGACGAGTTGCTTCCCGTCCTGCGACGCGCGCTGGAGGAGGACGCCGTGTCCGTGATCGCCTGCCCCATCGACTACTCCGAGAACCTGCGGCTGACCGATCGCCTCGGCACACTCCAGAGCCCCTTCTGACCACGCAACCGAGCGGCGAGACGCCCTGCCAGCGCGAATCAGGGCCAATACCGGTGATTCAGGTAGCTTTCAGGCCGCCTCGGACCACATGGATGGACCGTAGCCGTCCATGCGGTCCGGGGCCCGGCAGATGGCGCACGCCTGCTCGATGCCGCCGCGCTTGAGGTGCGTCTCGGCGCCGGTCACCAGGTCGAGCACGACGATCCCGGCACAGGTGTCAGATGGGCGGACTGTGGCGGCGAGGGCGTAAGACAGCCAACCGTCAGCGCTTCAGGTGGACGGTGAAGTGCCTCTCGGTGTCACCGGCGGGAACGGTGCGAACAAGGCCCCGGGCGTTGCGGTAGTCACCGGATCCGCCGGTGATGCCGACGTCGACGTAGGACGGGGCGGGCAGGTGGAGCAGCGCCTGCGCGGCGAACTCGCCCGGGTGTGCGCAGCCGTGGCGGTGGAAACAAGGGGATCCCGCCCGGCGCGAGGATGGAGAGCGGCAGCGCCCACTCTGCCCGGCGGGGCGACAGTCTCAGTGACCGCCATCCCGTCCCGTCGCGTCGCCAGGCGGCCATGACCAATGGCGGAGATACGGGGCACCGAGCTGGACGGTGACGTCAGGGCGACCGGCGTCAGCCCTCAGTAGCGCCAGAAGCGTCGCGTCCTACTCGGCCCAGGGCTCGAATCCGGTGTGAAGGACGGCTTCGAGGTGCGCGCGCAGATGGGTTGCCTCGTCGGCGCCAAAGTTCTCCTCGAACTGGGCCTGCACGGCATTCCACAGTGGTAGCGCCGCCTTCAGGCGGGTGAGGCCGGCCGGCGTGATGGCGGCGATCCGTGCTCGGCGGTCGGCCGCCGATGGCTCGACGGTCACCAGAGCCTCGCGGGCAAGCGGCTTGAGGTTTGAGGCCATCGTCGTGCGGTCCATGGCGATCACGTCGGCGAGGCCGGTGATCGTCATTTCTCCGTGCACACTCAGCTTCTGCAGGATGCTGAGCTGCGTCGCACGAAGGCCGACCGGGGCCAGGGCCTTGTCGTAGGTCGCGCCGAGGTACCGGGCCGCCTTGCGCAGGGCCAGGTTATTGCACGAGTCGCCGGGATTCGTCGGCGCAGTGGTCATTGTCTCCTCCAGAGCTTCACCCACTCATGATACGAGCAGGTGCTCTCAAATGCGGCAGGGTCGCCCTGTCACCAATGGTCGACGGGTCCACCCCTAGCCACCCACCCTTGCCTTCAAATAAATACGAGCATATGCTCCTAACTGTTTACGGCGTGCATGCCCCCTCCTGATCCCTTCCGCGAGCCTCACACCCCTCCACTCGAAAGCCTTGCCATGGAAACCCCCATCGGATCCGCTCCCGTGCGTGAGCCGACACTCTCCGCAACGGCCGAACTCTCCCCGAAGCTCCACCTCGCCGCCCGCCGCCCGCCGGTGAGGGCATGGCTCCAGCCGACTCTGATCGCCCTGGTCGTCGTGGTGGCCTTCATCAGCTGCTACATCGGCCTGCAGCGCGACCCCCAGCCCCATCAGCTCCCCATCGCCGTCACCGGCCCCGACCTGCCGGGCGAGATACACCGGGCCCTCGGGGACAACGTCGAGGTCCACCCAGCCGCTGACGCCGAGGCAGCGCGCCACGCATTGGAGCGCCACGACGTCGCCGCCGCGCTCAGCACCGACGGCCCGGACCAGCTGCGCCTGGAGATCGCAGGAGCGGTCGGCACGTCTACCACCTCGGCCGTGAACAACCTCGTCGACGCCTACGCCCACGGTGCAGGCAAACACCTCACCACCGAGGACATCGTCCCCCTGACCCACTTCGACACTCGGGGACTTGCCGGCTTCTACATGGCCTTCGGCGTGACACTCGCAGGTTTCGTCCTCGGCTCGAACGCTCTCGGCCTTACCAGCGTCTTGCACCTGCGTCACCGGTTGTGGCTGCTGGTCGGCGCCTCCGTGGCCATCGGCACCGTCGCAGCGATCATCGCCGGACCCGTGATGGGTGCGGTACCGGCCCCGCTCGTCCCGCTGGTCCTCACCCTCATTCTTCTGGCAGCTGCGGCCGCTTTCACCACCAAGCTTCTCGGCACCTACCTCGGCCCCGTCGGAGTCCCGGTCGCCACCCTTTTGCTCCTCACCGTCGGCAACGCCACCAGCGGTGCTGTCATCGGCGCTGATCTACTGCCCTCCGCGGCCCGAACCATCTCCGCACTACTGCCACCCGGCGCGGCCGTCCGCACCATCACGGACCTGAGCTACTTCAATGGCGCGCACGCAGCAGGCCCGGTGATCACGCTCGCCCTGTGGTCCGCCATCGCTGCGGTCCTGCTCGGCGTGCGCCCCCGCCTGATCAGGCGCCGCGCGGCAGCCACCGCCTGACCCGTGTAACCCCACACCCGGTCGGTTCGCCACCGCCACGTCCGAAAGGCACGAGGCCGGTTCCGGCATCGCGATTTCAGCCATACGGAGCTGGCGCCGTGGTGCGGCGGCGCAACGGTAGTTCTACGACGCCAGGGGACCGCCGGACAACACACCACGGGCCGGTTGTTTGCGGTCTACACATCCGGCACCCCACCCGGTATCTCATGACCTCGCCACTTTCACACATCACACACGTGTGATCACTCCACGACTCAACTACTCAGGAGGAGATCAACCGATGGTTGCCAGCAACCTTGTTCTCATCGCCAACGCCGGTGGCGTGGGCCGTACCGCACTCGCCCAACTGCGCGCGCAGGACGTTCCCGTGCGCGCAATGGTCCGCCGCGACGACGCGCGCGCGGCCGAATTGCGTGCGCTCGGCGCGGAGGTCGTCGTCGGCGACCTGACCCGGCCCGAGAGCGTCGCAGCCGCGCTGGAGGGCGTCGGGCGGATGTACTTCGCGATGCCCGTCTCGCCCGACCATCTGCTGGCCGCGACGGTCGTGGCCACCGTGGCGCGCGAGCACGGGAAGCTCGATGCCCTGGTCGGCATGTCCCAGATGACGGTGTCGCAGATGACCGCCACCAGCACCGCAGAGTCCTACCAGCAGCGGCTTCACTGGCTGGCGGAGCAAATACTGAACTGGTCGGGCCTGCCGGTGGTCCATATCCGGCCGACGTCGTTCCTGGACAATCCGCTGTTCACCTCGCTGGCGGCGCAATCGATCCGGCACAACGGCACGATCGCGCTGCCGTTCGGTGCCGGGCGCACCTCGCCGGTCGCCGTGGACGACGTCGCCCGGGTGGTCGCCACCGTGCTGCGCGACCCGGCCCCGCATGTCGGACACGTCTACGAGCTGACCGGGCCACGCGCGGTCGACATGACGGAGATGGCCGAGAAGTTCTCAGCGGCGCTGGGGCGTCCGGTGTCCTATGTCGACGTGCCGCTCGATCTGTGGCGGGCCGAGGTGCTCGCGAAGGCAGGCCTGCCTTCGCACATCGAACAGCACATCGCCACCATGGCCCGACTGCACCAAGAAAACCGCTACGACCGCACATCTGACGACGTCGGACGCGTGACGGGCACACCCGCACAGACGATCGAGGCATTCGTGGCCGCCCGCAGGGACTTCTACCTGGGCTGACCCGCTCCCCCCGGGGCCAGCCCCGCCGCACAAGCACGGCTTGCGCGGCGTACCCCTGCCCGCGCCGGCCGTATCGGCCCTCAACCGGCCGGGAGCCGTCACCGAACTACTGAGGAGACGATGCAATGCAACCTGCACTGGAGAGCCCCGACTCTGCTGAAACGGTGCGCCGCGCCCGGTTTGGCGAGCTGCCGAAGCGAATCCTCCCCGAGGAGATGATCGAAGAACGCGCGGCCACGGTGCCGAACCCGGCGACGAACACATACAACGCCGACGAGTGGCTCGTTCGGTACTGCCTATGAGCCACATCAGCCCAAACAATGAAGGATTTCCATGCACGTACCCAAACCCCTCATGGCAGTCTCGCTGGCAGCGCTCTCGATAGCTGTCACCCCAGGCTGCTTCGCCCAGGCCTTCTGACCGCCGGACAAGACCTGGAAGCCCGCACCGGCACCGGCGTCCCCCGCTCCTCAGGGTCTGCGGGCTCAATGAACGCCGCCTCGCCCCCCTCACAGGCATGGACCATCATCCGGCGAAGGTCCGACATCAAGGAACTCGTCCAGGCCAGGCCGCCCAGGCCGGCGAGGAACCTTGCGGACGACGCCTGACGGCGCCGATCCGGGGAGCGGCGTCACACGTCCGCGGCGGGTTCCGCCGTGGGATCTTCGTCAGTTGCGTCCAGTCAAATAGGAGCATATGCTCGTATGTGTTCTGCCGGAGATGTCGCTTATTGGCGGGACGGAAACGCACGCACCATCCGGCGCTGCGCCGGACCCCGAAGGAGACGAGAAACATGCAGCAGTACTACCCGTGGTGGCTGGACAACCTGGCCGACGATGTCACCCTGGAGGCCCCGGCGATGCAGGGCACCGCTCGGGGCGCGGAAGCCGTTCGAGCCATCGTGATCAAGGCGAAGGCACTTTACGAGTTCCAGGACTTCCACTTCACCGGCGACTACGGCGACAAGGGATTCCTCGAGGAGTACGATGCCGCGGTCGACGGACTGCCCCTCCACGTCGTCGTCACCGTCGCCCGCAACGACGCCGGGCAGGCCCAGCACCTCACGGTCAACCACCGGCCCCGCAACTCCCTGCTGCACTTCTCCCGCCAGATGCGCAAGGAATTCGCTGACACCCCCATCGCTGAGCACTTCCTCGCCGACGAGTCCTGACGCATCCGGATCCACCGAAGTCGCACTCCGGCTCCGATCGATCCGGGCTGGCTGATCGCTACGTTGTTCTGTCCCGCAGAACAACGTAGCGATCAGTTACTGTCATCCTTCTCTCGGCAGAGTCAGGTGACGGTTGCGCGACTGGCTTCGTTCACGTCCAACGACAGCACTCGTGCGAGGGTTTGTGCAGCAATCGCACGTCTCCGCGAACGGTTCAGTGCAGGATGCCGGCCTGCCGGGCGGCCCGCAGCCAGGTTGGGAACTCCGTCAGGAGCCGGTCGTACAGGTCCGGGTCAGAGACCTTCTCGATGTCGTCGACGGCGAAGAAGCCGACGTTGTCGACCCGACGGCCGGGCAGGGTGTCAAAGCGTTCCAGCACACCGTACTGCGACCGGCCGAGTCCGATGAACTGCCAGAACACCGGCTCTTCCACAGCCGCACGCAACTCCCGCTCGATCTCATCGTTGCGGTACACGCCTCCGTCCGAGAAGAACAGGACCAGAGTTGGGTCAGGCACCGGGTGATCGCGTACGAAAGCGCGCACTTCGGCAATGGCCTTCTGCTCCTCGTTCTGGATACCGACTGCACGCATGTCGACCTGACCGGGCAGGAGTCCTTTCGGGGGCCTCTTACGGCCGAAGAGGCTGAGCTGCCCCACGCGCACATGCAGCCGCAGCCACTCGGGCAGGTCACCGACCACAAGGTCGGGCAGTCGGGCCGGGTTGGAGGCGAAAGTCCATGCCTGCATCTCGCCGTCATCATCGAGCTGCGCTGCCACGGCCGCCATCCGCTCGGTAACGCCTGCCACGGTGCCGCGTGTGTAGAGGCCGCTCATCGACCCCGACGCGTCGAGGACGAGGATGACGCGCGCAGTCAGTTTCGTCAGACCGTGCTTGCTCAGGCTGACCGCGACCTGCTGCTTGCGCAGCGACAGGCGCTTGCGCATGTCGACCGGCAGATCCTCCTCGCCCTTGGTGAGTCGGACGGAGGACTCGCCTTGGCCGGCCACGGACCGGACCGTCGAGGGGGGCGAGACATCGGGCGCGCACGGAGCGGAGGGTGGTGATATCCGGGCGTGGGTCGGAGCGGGAGCAGCCGCTGGCGGTTCCTCGTCCACGCTGATTCCGAAGTCCCTCGCCAGTCCCGCAAGTCCGCTCGCATACCCCTGGCCGACGGCCCGGAATTTCCATCCTCCGCCGCGCCGGTAGAGCTCACCACTCACATAGGCGGTCTCTGTGCCGGCCTCCATGTCGAAGCGGGCCAGTTCGACGCCGGACGCGGCGTCAAACAGCCGCAGATGAAGCCCGGGCACCTGCCCGAACGTGCCACCGTCCGCCGAAGCACACAAGGCGACCCGCTCGATGTCCCATCCCAGTGCGTCCAGATGGATGTCCAGCGAGTCGGATCTGGCCTGCTTGCCGAGGTGACGCACGGCACCGGAAGCATGCTGTGGCTGGTTGTAGAAGACGAAATCGCCATCGGAGCCAACCCGCCCGCTGCCGGTCAGCAGCAGCGCGGAAGCGTCCACATCCGGCACACCGGGCCCAGCCGACCAGCCGAGCACTGCTCTGACGGCGGATACCGCCACCGGCATGTTCGCACCCTTACTCAGTGTCGTCACAAAGGACAGTCTGCCTGCCGGTGAACCGCAAGGTCCCCAGACCGCAAGAACAGGCAGCTACTCCCGGCCCCGCAGAGAAGGCCGTGGCGGGCCGGGGTCGAACCAAAAGGTCCCGCACTGCCTCCGCCAGCGCCTCGTCCTCGCCGACCAGGGTCAAAGTGCGGCTTCTGACCCGGTCACACCCGGCGCGGGCGCGTTGGACTGTGCTGTCGCCGCCGACGCGTACCCATAGATGTTCCGTCTCGCTGGTCCTGGTTGCCCCGCACCTCCGCCTGACCTGGCGGCGTTCCCAGTCGGTGCGGGCGGGTTCGGTGGCAGACTCCTCGAGGAAAGAAGGAGTTGCCATGGGGTTTGGCTTCCGGGTCGGTGTGCCGGGAATGAGTGTGCGGGTCTCAACACGAGGTGTACGTACGTCGGTCGGTCCCCGCGCGGCACGCATCAGCGTCGGCAGCGGCGGAGCCCGTATCTCGTCCGGCCTCGGCCCCTTCTATGCCTCCAGCTCGCTGCGCGGCGGAGGCAGCCGTCCGGCCGATGCCGCCGCCGGACACTGCGGCGCGCCTTGCGGGGGCCACGCAGAGACGGACCGGTCCCCCGTATGCATGGGTGATGGAGTGTCCTGCATGCCCGACGCCACCAACATCTCGGGGCGACCTCGAAGGACTCGTCCTGGGACGACAGCACTCGCATGCCCGCACGGACTACAAGCTGGTTCAGTTGCCGGTGACCGGGTATCGGCTTGTGATCGCGACGCGGTTGAAGGCGTTCATCAGCGTTGCCAGCCAGGCGACCGCCGAGACCTGATCTGCGGAGAGCACGACTGCTGCCGCGTTGTAGTCGTCGTCGCTCACGTGCCCCTCGGACACGCGCGCAATCGCCTCAGTCAGACGTAGGGCCGCGCGGTCGGTCTCGGAGAAGTAATCGGTTTCTTCCCACGCGGGCAGCACTGCGATCCGGTCCGGGTTCTCGCCCTTCTTGAGGGCGTCGCGGGTGTGCATTTTGAGACAGAACGCGCAGCCGTTGATCTGGGACGTGCGGATCTTCAAAAGCTCGACCAGAAGCGGGTCAAGACCTGCCGCGGTAGTGGTGTCTTCCACCGTCGAGGACAGGGCGATAAGAGCCTTGTAATTGGCCGGGTGCTGCTTTCCGATGTTGACGCGCTGCTTCTCAGTCTCTGACTCAGTCATGGGTTCCTCCTCTTCGCATGGCCGGACGACCCACAGGGGCATCCTCGGCCTCGCCTAATCTGTGCCATTGTTACGAGCGACGGTGATACGCAATGGGAATTGCGACTTAGAGGGCGGTTTGTGAGTCATTGATGCGTTCTGCCGTCACCTGATGGTGTGGGTGGGGGCGGAATCTGCTGGTCCGTGGCCGTTGGTCTGCTGGGGTGGCGGGGTGAGTGAACGCAAGCCGTACCCGAGCGACTTGTCGGACGGGCAGTGGTCGTTGATCGAGCCGGTGATCACGGCGTGGAAGGACCGGCACCGTTCGGTCAGCGGTCACCAGGGCGCCTACGCGATGCGGGAGATCGTGAACGCGATTCTCTACCAGGGCCGGACCGGCTGCCAGTGGGCCTACCTCCCGCACGACCTGCCGCCGAAGAGTGCGACGTACTACTACTTCGCCGCGTGGCGCGACGACGGGACCGACCAGGTCATCCATGAACTCCTGCGCTGCCAGGTACGTGAGAGAGCCCGCCGATTAGAGGACCCGACCCTGGTAGTGCTGGACACGCAGAGCATCCACGTCGCCGCCGGGGTCCCCGCCACCACGACCGGGCGGGACCCGGCGAAACGGGTGCCGGGCCGCAAGCGGGCACTGGCGGTGGATGTTCTGGGCCTGGTCATCGCCGTCATCGTGCTCGCCGCCAGCACGCATGACAACGCCGCGGGTATCGCCCTGCTGGACCAGGTCGCCGAACGCACCGGCGGCACTGTCAGCAAGGCGCTCGTCGATCAGGGCTTCAAGAAGCAGGTCGTCGTGCACGGCTCCGGCATGGGTATCGATGTCGAGATTGTCGAACGCAACCTGCAGGACAGGGGGTTCGTCCCGCAGCCGATCCGGTGGAGGGTCGAGCAGACCTACGGGATCCTGATACTGCACCGGCGCCTGGTCCGTGACTACGAACACCACCCGGCCTCCTCCGCCTCCCGCGTCTACTGGGCGATGACCCACACCATGACCCGCCGGCTCACCGGCACGATCACCCCCACCTGGCGCGACCCGCAGGCCGTGACCGCATGAACATCCAGCCCCTGCTCGAAGCACTGGATGTCCAGGAAGACGCAGCCCGGACCCTGACCGACGACCTCCGAACCCAAGCCGAAGAGCTACAGGCCCGACTACGGGAGGCCGAGACCCACCTCGAGCACCTCGCGATCACCCGAAAGACCGTCACCGCCCTCGCCGACCGGATCCCTACCCAAACCGCCTCGCCGGACCTGCCCGAGCACCCGGACTACCCCCGCATCCTCGCCGTCTTCAACGAGGCCACCGGCCCCCTCCGCGCCCGCGACATCTGCGATGCCCTCGACCACGAACTACTGCCGAAGAACATCGAAGGCACCCGCGCCAAGCTGAAACGCCTGGTCAAACTGGACATCCTCACCGAGGACGACGCCGGCAGCTTCGCCACGAAGCAGTAACGGACCAAGTACCGCGATCGGCAACGCTGATACTGCCTCACCCGAAAACGACACTCCACGAACAGCCTCATGAAAGGTCGGACAAGGCAGGCGTCGAGCGTTACTGCGCACCGCTTGATGGCGATCGAAAGCGGGCCACGATCTGGTGTGCGTACTGATCCTCCGGGCCGAGGTCCTGGACCGCTAGATAGGCCGTCTGGGCTCGATTTGTCTCGCACAAAAGCCGGACAAAGACGTACAGAGCATCACGGTCACCATCTTTGGCGCGGCTGCGCAGCGCGGCCTCCATCCCCCGCTCGCGAAGCGATCTGTTGAGTCTCCGACGTGCATGGACGTCCGTGCGAGCGAGTTCCATGAGTTCCGGGAGCCGTTCCGAACGGGCGAGCAAATCCATGTGCCACAGATGGTTGTTGTGCATGTAGCGATCGGTGGAGTAGCACTCGGCCTGGGCGCTTACCAACGTGATGGCCGCATCCCAATCCCCGAGTTGTTCCGCTGCCCGGGCCTGCTCGAACCACTCCACAGGACAAGTATCGCGTAGCGCCGCCTCGTACAGCGTGGTGGAAGTGGTCGCCGATGAAGGTCCACCAGGCCCGCGCCCGCCACCCCTCATCAAATACTCTCAAACCGCCCTCTTAAAGCTTCTCGCCGCGCTCTTGTTCCCGTCTGGCGCCGACCAGGTTCCCGGCCCCATCCGGTGCGCGGGGCAGCTTTGGGCCGGCCTCCGACATCCGGTCAAAGTGGAACTCCTCCATAGACCAGCAGCCCTGGTAGTCGGCGAGCTTGAGGATGGCATCGGCGCCGTCGACCGGGGCCATATCCCTTCGGCTTTGATCCGAAACTTGTCGCGCGGCCGTTCAGCCGAGCACTTCCCAGGTGCGGCGGGAAAAACAGGAAGCGGATTCGCGGCACCGCGACGCATTAGGCGCACATGCCTTCAATGGAAAGTCCCAGCGCCTGCGCCGCTCATCCCCCCTTGCTGCAGGTTGACAATGGGCGACATGAGGCCGCGCGCCGAACTTACGAGCACATACTCCTACCGTCCGGTTCGAGCCCCGAGCAGGACCTCCAGGCTCGGCAAACAGCTCACTGGGCCTCGACGGGGCGGCCTTCTTCAGCCGCCCGGGCGGTCTGGACCGGCACGCGAGTGCTGCGCTCACGGACGTGGGGCGCCGGCGTGCGTTCGATCTGCAGGCTGAGCAGTTCCGGACGGCTGTAGTGGCCGCGCGCATCCATCAGGCGCTTGCGCAGGTCGATCTGCGCGAAGTCCAGGTCGGCGATCACTTCGCCCTCGCCGGATGTGAGCGGCTCTCCGATGATGCGGCCCTCGGGATCGACGATGGCGGTGAAGAAGCCACCGGAGATCGCACCAACGGGGCCGCCCGTGTCCTTGGCGATCTGTGCCTGCTGGTCGGCATCGAGCCAGGCGGTGGCGTTGACCACGAAGCAGGCCGATTCCAGCGCATGCTGGCGGATGCTGACCTCGATCTGGTCGGCGAACTGCTGGCCGCCGAAGGAGCCGGGGTACATCGCGGCATGGATCTGCTCGCCGTCGGCGATGAGGGCATAGCGCGCCAGCGGCAGGTAGTGCTCCCAGCATGCGAGCTGTCCGATGCGGCCGACGGCGCTGTCCACCGCGCGCAGGCCCGAACCGTCGCCCTGGCCCCAGATCATCCGCTCGTGATAGGTCGGCGTGATCTTGCGGCGGCGCTGGATCAGCGTGCCGTCCGCATCGAACAACAGCTGCGTGTTGTAGATGGTGCCGCCGTCACGCTCATTGACGCCGATCGAGACGACCATGTGGGCTTCCCGGGCGGCTTCAGCGATCGCGTCGGTCTCGGCGGACGGTACGGTCACCGCCTCCTCCAGCAGGCGCAGGTGCTCCTTGGACATCATGTAGGGCGGCTGCACGAAGGAGAAATAGGGGTAGTAGGGAACGACGGTCTCAGGGAAGACCGCGAACTGGACACCCTGCTCGCCCAGGTCCCGGATCTTCTTCACGACCTTCTCGACGGTGCCGGCGCGGCTGTAGAGCACGGGGCTGATCTGTACCGCAGCAGCTCGTACGACAGTCATGGTGATACTCCTTGCAAATGCACGGTCGGTAAGACCTCGCGATGCTGCGCATGCCCGGACAGGCACGCGATGATGGGGCAGTCGAGGCGGTCCAGGAGCGATGGAGCCCGGCCGAGCGGACAATTCCAGCTCCGCTACGTGACTACCGGTGGCTAACGCGAATCGCAGTGACTCGAGCCAATAGGAGCATATGCTCCTATTGGCTGGTGAGCAAGGAGCAGATCCTCCCGAAGCCTTTCGCGACTCGGCGACGCCGAGTCGCCCGGGCACCCATCGCGGCGTCCCGAAGAGGTGGCCGCGCCCGTTCCTCACATGGCCTTCACCTTTGGCGACATGTCGCATCTGCGACGCCTGGCGCCGGTGACATGCCGATGTCACCGCGACCACCCACGACGCCCCCGTGGCGATCCACAGGTGCACTCCGAGCACCGCAATCGACCGTAGTCGTACAACCTCCGCGAACTGCCGCCGACCCGTGCCGAAGGAGCGCAGCCCCCACTACCGTTTTGGTGGCCCTGCAATGGGACGCCCGGCTTCCGGAGTTGGTGACTTTCTCTCCCTGTCGATCGCATGCCTTGGGGGGTGGTGTCACCGGCTCCGGAGGCATCGACAGACCGCCGACTGGGGGCATGGCCACCGGCCTTTCGCAGGTCGGGAGGCTCTCGGTAATGGCGAACACCGCGCCACCGCCGTCACGCCGGCCGGAAAGAAAGCCTTCGACAAGCGGCTGCCCAACAGCGAGCCGCAGCTCCGCGAGGTGTTCGGCAAGCTGAAGGCGGCCAAGCACGGGACCGTGCTGGTGGTGGTCGACCAGCCGGCCTCGATCGGCGCTTTGCCGCTGGCGGTGGCCCGAGACATTGTCTGTCTGGCGAGGACTGGAAACGAAGCAGCAGCCACCGCACCGGTCCCCCGCTCTGATCAGCACACGCGGATACCGGCGCGGAAGACTGCCTGTACGTCCAGGACGGCTGCAGGGTCATGCTCGACGTCGCCGTTGACGACCAGGATGTCGGCGTCGGCACCGGGGGTGATCCGGCCCTTGCGGCCCTCCACACGGCACAGGCGGGCCGCCAGGCTGGTCATGGAGATCAGCGCGTCCAGCGGCGCGACGCCCAGCCGGGCCAGGTCGGCCACTCCGTGGGGGAGGACGTTGTGAGGCTTGAAGGGCCCGATACCGGCGTCCGATCCGATGACGACGTTGGCGCCGTGCTTGTGCAGGTTGCCGTAGGTGTCCAAGATGGCGCTGGTGTGTGCGGCCATGGCATGTGCGTCCATGCCCTTGGGCGGCAGCACGGCTTCGCTGGGGTCCAGGCCCAGCGTCAGGCTGACGAAGGTCCCCTTCCTCACGATGGTGTCGATCATGTCGGGGACGGAGGCGATGCCGTCACCGGTGAGGAAGGAGACGTGCTCCAGGCTGTCGACGCCCGCTTCGACGGCGTCCCTGATGGCTTGGACGCCATGGGCGTGGGCGGCCACCGGCAGCCCGAGGCGGTGCGCTTCGTCCACGACGACACGCAGGTCCTCCAGGCCGTACTGCGACGCGTGCGCCGGCACGGAATCGGGTGTCATGTGGCCGCCGCTGGCCATGATCTTGATGACGGCACAGCCGCGGGTGTGATGCTCGCGGACAGCGGCACGCAGCGATTCGGCGCCTTCGACCTCGCCGCCGAGGAAGTGACAGTGGCCGCCCGGCGTGGTCAGCGGGGGGCCGGCAGCGAGGATCTCCGGACCCTGCTCCGGGTGCTTGGCCATCTCCTCCACGAGGGCCAGCGAGAGGTAGCCGCGGTCGCCGAGGTCGCGCACGGTGGTGATGCCGGCCAGCAGAGCGGACCGCGCCGCGGCCCGCATGTGCGCCAACAGGTCGCTGTCGGAGGCAGCGGCCAAGGAGGTCACGGGGTCCGGGCCGGCGTCGAAGGCGAGGTGGACGTGGGTGTCGATGAGGCCGGGCAGCAGACAGGCCGAGCGGCCGAGGTCGATGACCTCGCTGCCGTCGGCGGGCAGCGCGCCGGTGCGGTCCACGCGCACGATGCGGCCGCCCGAGACGTGCACGGTGGCGGGACCCGACAGGCTGAATCCGTCGAACATCGAACCGGCGTGTATGGCAAGGGAATTCATCGGTATATCTCCGATCGGAAAGTGTGTGTCACGCGGTGATTCACTCCGGGAGTTGAATCCCCGCGCCTTCGAAAAGATGACCGGCCGGCGTCAGCCCGCCCGGCCGCCAACACCCCGACGTTTTGGGGCGCGACGAGGCCGCGGGGCGACTCATGGCCTTCCGGGTCAGCTGACCTGGCCGCGGGCGGCGAGGTCCTGCAGGCGGGCAGCCGTGCCGTCACGACGGGCACGCCACAGCCCGTACTTGGCCAGCAGGCCATTCGAGACCGTCAGGAGAGTCTTGTACGGTGGCGCGGCCAGCCCCTTGGATGTGTGGGGGGCGTAGCGGGCGCCTTCATCGGTGACGGTCAGCCATCCGGTGAACGTCCGCATGCCCAGCCCGACGCACTGAGGCCGGAAGGCGTGGGCGAGGAACCCGGCTCTGCGCCCGCCCCGCGGCAACAGTCCAGGGGGCACGTCGAGGTGCAGTCCCGCGTCGTCGTGTCCGGTGACCGCCACCGGGACAATCACAGGGAAGCCGTCGGCGCCCCGGAAGGCCAGCAGCCGGTGCGGCAGCCCACCGATCTGCCGCGCGACTGCGGAGAGGTCGACGCGTGGGCCCGTACCGTTCATCGGCGGTTTCTGTTCGGCCGGTTCCTCAGGCCAGGCGGCGCCCGTGACCGTCATCGCTCCGCGGGCCGCCAGATCGGGCCAGACGGCGACGCGCTCGACTTCGACGTCGACGAAGACGCGCTCCTGGTGGTACTCGCGCAGCAACCAGTCCCATATCGGCCCGCGCTTGGTCTCCCCGAGGAAGGGCTCCGAGGCCCGCATCAGCTCCGTCAGACGCTCCGGTGACGGGCGCAGATCAACCGACGCGGTGCCTTGTGCGAGCACGTACGAGCTACTTGCGGCGAAGCCGTGATCACGCGTGTGATAGGCGAGCGAGACGTGCGGGTCCCGCAGAATGCGCTCCAGTTTCTTCGGGAAGCCGAGCGAGGTGGTAAAGCCGACAAGGCCCGCCTCCCGGTCGGCGAGGCCCACCGGCGAGACGCTGGTGACCACGACACCGCCGGCCGGGGTGACATAGGCGGCCGCAACGATGAGGTCGCCCCTGATCACGGGGTCCGCCGCGTCCGGCCACCGGACGGGCGCCGAGGTCATGAGCCGATCCCGCGCAGGATCCGCAGGTCGTCCGTAGCCTGCAGGCGCATGGTGGCAAGGAGCGGGCGCACCGGTTCCGGCAGGGCCGCGAGCACCAGTTCCACCTCCGCGGGTGTGCCCGCCTCGTCGAGGAAACCGACCATCAGGTGTCCGGCCACGGGCGGCGTGGTCGCGATCACCCGCTGCGCGAAGTCCCGCCATTCCGCGGGGCTGATGTGGGCGCGGAGCGCGGGAAAGAGGAGTGGCTCTTCATGGGCCAGGTGGTCGTGAACCGTGTCGCGCACCGCGACGGCCGCGTCCCGCAGTGCGGCCCGGAGGCCGTCCGCCGCGCCGCCGTTGAGGCCTGTGCCGACGGCCTCACCGGGCCCGTCCTCAACCTCGTCGCCGCTCAGATTCACTGCGGCCAGCAGGTCGAGCGCCGCGTCCAGCCGCTCGTGCTCCTCACTCAGCGCACCGAGCCCGTGGTCTGTGGCCGGCGCCGCCGCAACGATCCGAGGCCACAGGTCGTCGTCCTCGGTCTCGTGGTGATGGTGCAGGTTCACGACGAGGAAGTCGCGCAGTTGTTCCAGCGCGCCGAGCGGCACCGAGGGGCGAACGGCTGCCTCGGCCAGCAGGGTGGTGGCAACGCGGTGGACCTGATGGACAAGGCGGGTCTCAATGACCGCAACAGATTCCTTAGAAGTATCCATAGTCATAATATTGAACATATTCATTAGATAGTCATATTGTCAAAAGTTACTCCCCGTACAGAAGCTAAAATGCGCGGGTGACCACCCGGAAGTACCACTCCCCCCGCCGCACCGACTCGGCCGCCGCAACGCGTGCGGCCGTCCTGAGCAGCGCGCACGCACTCTTCCTGGCCTGTGGGTATCCCGGGGTCACCATCGGGGAGATCGCGGAGGCAGCAAAGGTCGCCGTCCCGACCGTTTACACCAGCGTGGGAAACAAGCCGAGCATCCTGACGGCCCTGCTGGAGCCGGCCCTCACCGACCCGGCCATCGCCGACAACCTCGCCGCTATCGAGGCCAGCGACGACCCGCGCACCGTGATCGAACTGACCGCCGAGGGCACCCGGCTCACCCACGAACGCCACTGGGACCTCGTGTACGGGCTCTTCTACCGAAACCCCCCGGGGGAACCCGCCGTCAAAGCGGTCCTGGACAAGGGGGCCGACGACTACGTCCAAGCCCTCACCCGCGTGGCCGACCGCCTCGTGACGCTCGACGCGCTCCGCGCCGACGTCCCTCGCGCGGAGGCCGTCGATGTGCTCTGGTTCCACCTTGGCCCACACGCCTGGATGACACTCGTCGGCGAACGCGCCTGGCCGTTCGACCGCGCCCAGGCCTGGATCGCCCGCTCCGCCTGCCAGGCACTACTGAAGGACTACCACTAGGGCCAATACCCGTGATTTAGGTAGCTTCCTGGCGTCTGCTGGTGGGCTTCGCGGGTGGGACCAGTGTGATTGCCGTGGCGGTTGGTCGAGGTGGGTTGCGGTGGCGGGTGTACCCGCATCGGGTCATCGGAGTCCGAGCAGAAGCCCTCCGAAGGCTCGTAGGTCTGTACAGCCGGGCGTTGGCCCCTCAGGCTGTGAAGGGGTCAACGACTGGCGCGTTGCCAGGCCGGGTCGAGAGCGATCTGCTGGAGTTGCCGTGTGGTGAGGGCAGGTTCCTCGCGGGTGGCGGAGAGGCCGTCGTCGACCAGGACGTACCCAAAGCCCTCCGATCCGCCCTTGTTGCTCGCGGTCGCCCCGACCAGGGCCTTCCTAAAGGTTTGCATTAACGATCTTTCCTCGGTCGTCGACTCCGACGGACGCAGGCGAAACCTTGATCCGGCAGCGCCTCGACGAAGTCATTACCCAGCAGGATATTTATTAGAGCATCCACTATCCAAATGGGCAACAGGGAAGGCGCAGGGGGGTGTGCGTCGAATCCGGCTCCGGCGTCCGCGACGATGAGGGCGTCCGGGTCGTGGCTCATCACTGTCCGACCGTGATGAGCCGTTCACAGCGGCCGGACGGTGACAGTGGCGGCGTCACCCCCCGGCGCCGGACGCAGTGCGTCCCGTGGTGTTGTCCACGAGATGCGGCCGGGCTCGGGCGCGCAACCGAACCAGCGCACTTCAACGCAGAGTCGTCAGTCAACGTTTGGACCGGGCATGCGTGAACGCACGGCGGTGCCGGGGAAGGGACCACTTCAAGGGCCCGTGCCACTTGAGGGCTACCCCGGATCACATGGACGGACGTACGCCGCCCATGTGATCCGGGACCCGATTTCCCGGTGTCGCACGCCTGCTCGATGCCGCCACGCTTGAGGTGCGTCTCGGCGCCGGTCACCAGGTCGAGCGAGACGGCCCGACCTGCACAGGCGTCAGATGAGCGGGCCGTGGCGGCGAGGGCGCACGACAGCCAACCGTCAGCGCTTCAGGTGGACGGTGAAGTGCCTCTCGGTGTCACCGGCGGGAACCGTGCGAACAAAGCCCCGGGCGTTGCGGTAGTCGCCGGATCCGCCGGTGATGCCGACGTCGACGTAGGACGGGGCGGGCAGGTGGAGCAGCGCCTGCGCGGCGAACTGTCCCTCAGGCAGAGAGAAGGTGCCCAGGCACTGAAGCGCGGCCGGATTGACGTGGGTATAGGTGCAGACGACGCTGTGATCGCCGACCTTCTCGCCGTCGCGGTAGAGGTCTTCGTGGATGACGCGCTGGTCACCGGGGCTGATTCCGGCCCGGCCCAGATCGAGGTCTTCGAGCGAGGTCTGTTTGCCGACCAGCTCGAATGTTTTCGCGCGCTGGTCGACGGCATGCGCACTGATGGAAGTCGACGTGTCGGCCGACGCCAGCGGGGCGATGGCGACGCCACCGGCGACGACAGTGGCGATGCCGGCGGCTGCACTCAGGTAACGCAGCTTGTTGATCTTCAATTTAGTCGGCAACTTGCCGCTCCGTTCTGTGACGTGTCGATTCGGTGGCGGCAGAAAGGTCGAGAACCTCGGCCCGGATGCGCGGGGCCGACGCCTGCTCCGATCGACTTGTGAACAACCCCTGTCGGGGTGGCATTTCGGCACTCACACAACCTACGTCACCCGCCAAGATGGTGACGAATGATCAGATGGTGACTGCCCTGGATGCCGAGCCATGCTCTTGCTGGTGCAGACCTTGCGCAGCGCCAGGCTGTTGCACGTGTCGGCGAGATCCGTCTGCATCGGGGCCGTGCCGTCATGACCGGGCTTACCGATAGAGACGATAGGAGCATATGCTCTCATTATCGAAATGGCAAGAGGTAGGTCTTGGGCGACGCCCACCATGCCCCCCAGTTCATCGCCGGGGGCGCGGGCGCGCGACGGCCGAGTCATCCCCCAAACCCAGTCAGGCCGCCGGGAAGACATGACTCCGGTCGACTCCGATCGCCCTGACCGTCCAGGCCGACAACACCCGCCTGCGACGGACCAACCGGGACCTCGCCGAACAGCTCGACCTCGCCATCGCCGGGATCCAGCGCCTCAGCATCGACAAACGACCGCCTACGAGCGGCACTCCACGCCTAACGCGGCATCAGACCCCTGCCGCGGCAGCCCCGCTGAACACCAGACTCAGGGCATCTTCAGTGCGCCGCAGAGCGGTCCCGGGCACGGCCGCGCCCGGGGGCGCGCGGCCGCGGTGGAAACAAATGGTCATCCCGCTTGGACCGGCCCGTCGTCGAACTGCTTGCCGTGCCCCGGAACCGGCGTGTCACTACGAACAACTGCGCCGTGGCGTTCTAGCCGCTCGCACAACAACAGCGGGTTCTGGGCACGACGTACGCGTCTGCGGAAACTCCGTCAATCTGCGGCCCTCCCGAGCTCGCCGCAAGCAACTGCCCTGACCACCGGCGGCGGGCCGCTTCTTGAGAGGGTCGCGTCAGGACCGGCTGACAGAAATGTCGTCGGGGGCGTCGAGGGGGACCGGGGTGAGGTCGATGGGAGATGCCTCGCTGTCCGGGATTCCGCCTGACCCGGTGGTGCCGGCGCGCTGCCGGCGGCGGTCGTTGCACCAGGAGATGGCGCACGCCGCCAGGTACAGCAGGCTGATGGGGGTGGCGAGCAGCAGCATGCTGAGTGGGTCGGTGCTGGGGGTGGCGAGCGCCGCGAAGGCGGCGATGCCCATGAGCATGCCGCGCCACCAGTTGGCCATCCGGCGTGCGCTGATCACGCCGCCGAGGTTCAGCAGCACGAGGAGGACAGGGAGTTCGAAGGAGAGGCCGAAGACGAGGACCATGCGGGTGGCGAGGTCGAGGAAGTCGTCGACGGGCAGGAGGTTGGTGGCGTTGTCCGGGGTGAAGGAGATCAGCACCCGTGTCGTGGTGGGCAGGGTTCCGTACGCCACGGCGGCACCGGTCAGGAACAGGGGGATGCCGGCCCCAAGGAAGATCAGTGTGTACTTCTTCTCGTCGCGGTGCAGTCCTGGTGCCATGAAGGCCCACAGCTGATACAGCCACACCGGGCTCGCGGCGACGACCCCCGCGGTGATCGACACCTTCAGTGCGAGGGTGAAGGGTGACAGCAGGCCGTTGAGGGAGATCACGCCGCAGCGGCCCGCGTCCTCCGCGCCGGCGGGTTGGCCCGGAGCGCAGCCGGGCAGGGGATCGATGAGGAATCCGATCAGTTGCTTGTAGAACAGGGCCGCAACGACGGTGATGAGCAGGATCGCTCCGACGGCCTTGATCAGGCGGTTGCGCAGCTCGCGCAGGTGCTCCCCCAGGGACATACGCGCGGCGTCATGTGCTGGTTGGGTCGGCATGGGCGGTCCCGGTCCTTTCAAGTGCGGCACCGGCCGCGCGGGTGCTGGTCGGTGGCTTCGGCGTTTCAGCGCCGGTGGGAGGCGTTTGCCTCGGTCGCCTCCGGGGCCGTGTGCCGGCTCTCGGACTCGAGCTGGTGGGCTGCAGCGGCGTGCACGGTCGGGGGTTCGTCCGTGTCGTCCTTCTGCATGGCTTTGGTCTCGCTCTTGAGGATTCGCAGCGACTGCCCGAAGGAACGGGCCATATCGGGGAGCCGCTTGGCGCCGAAGAGGAGCACGACGACGACGAGGATGAGAATGATCTCGGGTGCTCCGAGCCTGCCGAACATAGGGGTTTCCTTTCCGAGGATCTGAAGGCGCAGGGGCGGCGCTCCTGCGCGGGTGGCCTGGCTGTGGGCGGATGCAACAGCCAGGCCCTGCGTGCCGGTCGGTGCGTTGACGGGCCGGGCCGACGGCGGGGCGACCGTGAGCCTTCCCGGTTACGGACCGTTCTTGTCGAGGCTGTAGTGCCCCGCGCCGGTAGCTTCCATAGGCCCGTGGCCGGTGGCCGCGGGAGGCGGGCCGGGGGCGGCGGCCTTCGCGAGGCCCTTCGAGGTGTTGGTCCTGGCGCTGTCGAGCGGTTCGTCCCCGAGGCCGAGGTCGGCAGTCAGGTCGCCCAGGCCCAGGCTCTGGTCACCCAGCAGGTTCTTGGCCACAAAGGTCTTCGGGTTGAGGTCCTCAAGCGTCAGATCCTTGAACTCTGCGGGGAGTTCGTCGCGAATGCTTGCCTGAGCGCTCTGCGAGAACTCGCGGAGCTTGCGCAGGGTCCGCACGGTGTCGGACACCATCTTGGGGAGCTTGTCGGGCCCGACAAGAATGACGGCCAGCACGATCAACGTCACAACTTCGAGTGGGCCGATGTCGGAAAACATCCATGCCTCCCGTCGGGGATAGTGAAGGCTCCGCCGCTCCTGGACAGGAGGCGAACCGTGGCGCGCCAGTCGTCCGGAGGAGAGCCTGCCGAAGGCGGGCCGGCCGCACGACGGTGTACGGCTCCCCGGGGGCTGATCTCCCCGAGTACGACTGAGCAAGAGCGTTGGCTGCGGTCCTGCCCGCCGGAACACCCGGCGGGCAGGACCACTTCGGTCGAGGGCCCCTGCGGTGGGATCAGCGCAGGAGCCGGGCGAACATACAGGGCTCTTCGGTGAGGAGCTCCGGCTGTTCGAAGGCGGCGACACTGCCGCCCGGTCGAGCTAGTTCCGTCACGCCCGGGGCGGGCCCGGACGTCTGGCCGTGCGCTAGCGGGACGGGCCGGCGGCGCGCCGGTACGGGGCCAGGAAGCGCGTCAGTTCCGACAGCAGCTCCTTGGGGGCCTGCTCGGCGAGCCAGTGGCCGGCACCGGGGATGACCACGCCTTGCACGTCGTTCGCGAGGGGCTTCATCGCGCCCCCGACCGCTTCACCCCAGCTTTCCGATCCGCCGATCGCCAGGACGGGCATCGTCAGCTTCTTCTCGATGCGCTTCGCGTTCTGCGCAGTGATGGCGTCCCACGCGCGGTAGAGACCGAAGCCGCCACGCAGGGTCTCGGGGTCGGAGAAGAGACGGAAGTAGTACTCGCGCGCGTAGTCGGGCAGCTTCTGTCCGCCCTGGATTTCGAACTCGTAGCCGAAGAAGATCTCTTCCCGGCCCCTGACCAGCTTCTCGGTCAGCTCGTGGTTGACCCGGTTGAACGGGATGTGCCAGAGCCTGTTGTTGTGATCCTCATCGAGGAACAGGGGCGGCGAGGCCTTCACGGTCGGGGGCCCGGGAACCTCCAGGAGTGCCACGCGGGCGACACGCTCTGGATGATCCGCCGCCAGCGCGTAGCCGATGATCAGACCGGTGTCGTGACCGGCCACGGCGAACCGCTGGTGACCGAGGGCGTCCATAAGAGCGACCAGGTCGTTGGCGAGGGTACTGGTGTCGTACCCGCTCTGGGGCTTGTCGGTGAGGCCGATGCCACGCTGGTCGACGGCGATGACCGTGTAGTGGCGGGCCAGCTCCGGCATCACCATGCGCCACGCGTACCAGTTCTGCGGCCAGCCGTGCACCAGCAGCAGCGGCGGGCCCTCACCTCCGATGACCACGTGCTGGCGCAGCCCGCCGGCCTGCACGAATCGGCTCTTGAACGTCTTGGTGAACCCTGCCGGCAGATGCGGCGCCGTGGCGACCGAGCCGAAGCCCTTCGGCCTGCGCATGGCGGGAACGGCAGCAGCGGACGGGGCCAAGCCGCCGACCAGCGAGACGCCGGCAGCGGCAGCGGCGGAAGCAGCCGCGCCGCCGACGAAGGCGCGTCGCGAGAACCCGCGCCGCGCGCGGTGCGACGGCGGCGTAGAGCCGGGGCCCTCCTGGGCCGGCGGCTCCATAGGAGACATGTTCATGAGATTTCCTTTCGCAAATATTGCCCGAGTGCCAAGGTGCAGGGGGGCCGACCTCGAGACATAGGAGCATATGCTCATATATGGGTGGCGACGATCCAGCCGCCGACTTCCCTGGACTGCACGCAAGGGGTGAACGGGTCGGCCGCCATACGGGCCGGCGCGACCCGTCACACCCTTGGGCGACTGACTCGTGTCAGCGGCCGGGGAAGCGCTGCTTGATCTCCTGGAGCACCCAGCCGTTGCCGTCCGGGTCGCTGAAGGTGGCGAAGGAGCCGTAGGAGGCGCGGTCGGGGTGCAGGCCGGCAATCCGCCCCTGCCCCTCGACCTTGTGGGTGACCTCTCCACCCTCGTGGCCATGGAAGAACAGGCCCCCGGCGTCGTGGAACACCTCACTCACCTCGATGCCGCGGCCGACGAGCTCCGCACGGGCCTCCTCGATGTCGAAGACGGCGAGGTACAGGCCCTGAGCCGAGCCAGGTGCGGCGGAGATCAGCCCCCGGCCGAACATGATCGAGCTCTCGGAGCCGGGCGGCGTGAAGTGCACGGCGCGGAAGTCCTCGCCGGCGGCCTTGTCGAGATCCAGACGGAATCCCACCTGCTCGTAGAAGGCCTTGGCCCGATCAACATCGGAAACAGGCAGCATGGTGACTTCGAACTTCATGTACATGTAAGGGTCCTTCTCTCTTGATGTCGGTGAATCTCACACCTGCGACTCACCGGTCCATGGGGACCAAGGGCGGCAGAGCAATTTCTTCTGACCGATCCCGGGTCACGGCGACGGATGCGTTCGCAGTCGTCGGCACGGATGCCGCCGGCTGTGAAGTGCTTGTTCACTCGCCCACTACGTGAGCGAACCGCCGAGTCGTCGAAGCCCTTGAGTCGTGCTTCCCGAGCGACTCGCATACCGTCACAGTTAGGACCGTAAGCCATTAGCTCATAACGCGCAACCCCCTGCAGAGAGGGTCGCGGCGAGCAGCTCGACGACGAACCGGTCCAAGACGCCTCGCCGCCATGCGCGAAACGGGTGCCGTCACCAGGCCGGACGGCAAGGGGTGACGCCGCTCTTCGCCCACATCCCGGCACCAGCACACCGCCCGACGCGGCCGCACGCGGCGTCGGGAAACATCGGACACAGGTGCGGCATCGAGGCACGGGTCACTGGGCGACCGGCCGGCCGAAGCGATCCGCCGACCCGCATCACAGGTACGGCGGCAGCCGCAGGCGGCCGCTTCCACGACATGCCGGCGAGCGCGCTGACGGAACCAGCGCCCCGGCGACCGCAGACGCCGCGCCCACGGCCAGGCGGCGCGTACTCGCAGCCGCGAGCACAGCCCGAAAGGTGAACGGCCCGCCAGTCCGGGGCGACCGTGTTCACCCCCACCGTCCAGCTCGGCGCCCCGTATCACCGCCATTGGTCACGGCCGCCCGGCCACGCGACGGGACGGGATGGCGGTCACCGAGACTGTCGCCCCACCGGACAGAGTGGGCACGTCGTGCCGCTCCCGATCCTCGCGCCGGGCGGGATGCCCCCTTGCTTCCACCACCACGGCTGCGCACACCCGGGCGCGGCCCCACGGTGCCCCGGCCGGGCAGAACACCACCATCGCCCATGCGGCCACACCGCGGCGGCGACCCGGCCGCGACCCTGCGGGCTCCGCTCCGCGCCCGGGGAGAGATGCTCATCTCACAGGAAGAGAATTGCGACCGTAATGGTTTCGGTCATAACCCCAAATGATTTAGCCTGCCTTCGAGGAAGGAGGACGACACGATGCCCCCGCGCACTACCGAGCGCAGCCCGCTGACCCAGCCGCCGGCGGTCGATGCGGTCCTGCAATTCGTCAACACGCACACCTCAGGCCCCCGCCAGCTGACGGAGCGCTTCTACAACGCCCAGACCATGCAGGCATGGCTGCTGGAGAACGGCCTGGCCACGCCGACCACCCACGTCACGGAGGCCGACGCGGCCGGTGCACGCGAGTTGCGCGACGCCTTGATCACCGTGCTGCTAGCTCATTCCGGCGATAGGGACATCACGCCCGAGATCCTCGCCGAGGCCGAGGAAGACCTGCACGGTATCGCCGCCCGGTATCCGCTGGTGACGGTCGTCACCGCCTCGGGGGCGTCCTTGGCGACCACGCAGACCGGCGTCCCCGGGCTGTTCGGCACCGTCCTGGCCAGCATCACCGAACTTGCCCAAGCCGACATGTGGAACAGGTTGCGGGCGTGCCGGCACCAGCCGTGCCACTTCTGCTTCTTCGACCGGACTCGGAACGGCTCTGCCGCCTACTGCGGCACGAAGTGCGGCTCTCGGGCATCCATGCGGGCCTATCGGCAGCGGAAGAAGGAACTGGCTGCCAACGCCGACCTGACCTGACCTGACAGGTACGGTGCGTCCTCTGCCCCTCGGAGCTCGTAACACGATCATGTGAATCGGTCCTGATGACCATGTCGTGGCCAGCATTTGGGGGGCGGGACCGATCACAGGGGGTTGTGTGAACGTGGTCTGGGCGACGACGTCGCCGGAATCGGGGCGGTTCTCAGCGGTTGAGAGGCGTTCGGACGTCAGTGGCCTCTCGGTCCGCTTCAGCCAACTGCGTGCCCGCGAGCACGGATACCTCGAAGTCCGGTTGGCGGACAGTGACTATCCTCTGCTTACCCTCGGCTTCCGAGGTGATCACGCGGTCGTCCATCGGTTCAGTGACGCTGAGACGGTTTCTCTTCTCATGGGAGACGGCGCCACTCCCTCGGACGCAGTGGTTGACATCCTGAACGTGGACGACCTGGCAGAGTTCACGGGTGACTTCGTCCTGAACATCGACCGCGCGTGGGCTCTTGTGCGGAACTTTATCCAGGCAGAGGCGCCCAACGATCTGGGCGAATGGTGTGCGCTGTAGCCGCTGCCTACACGTGACGAGGTCGATGACCGCGCGGCCGCACAACGGGTGTTGGAGCGGGTGCGGCCGGTACACGTGCTACTCGGCACCTCCACACGTACCTGGCAAGAAACACCGTCGCGCAGATGAAGTCCACCGATGCGGAACTACGAGCTCGCAACAAGGTCACGGATGGGCCTTCGTGAGGCGTCGCCAGCAGATCAATCCGCAGACCAACGAGACGAGGGCGTCGTGGAGTTCGAGGCGGCGCTCCCAGCGGACGGCAAGGCGTTTGAACTGGTGGAGCAGAGCGAGGGTCTACTCCACAACGTGGCGGAGCTTGCCCAGGCCGGCCCTGACATCCAAGATCCCGTTACGAGCTCTTGGAAGCCGCCGATGCCGAGGCCGCCCGTGCCACCGGTCGCGGTGCCGCCGGAGGGGTTGCCCCGCCCTTGCGAAGGGCCCGGATGGAACAGACGGCGCTGCCACTGCTCCAGCGTGAGGCCGTGCTTCCGGAGGACCTCCCGGAGCCGCTCCTCCTCGGCGTCGATCGCCTGGCGGATCTCCTCGCGGACGGGCGCGTACGCCTCGCTCGCCTCCCGGACCAGCTCGGCGTACCGCCGCTGCAACTCGTGCCATGCCTCGTTGGCGCGGCGCCGATGGCCGGGTATCCACCACCGGGCGTACGCCGCCCGCTCCCATATGGTCTCCATCTCGGCACTGACGCGGTCCACCGCTGAGGCATAGGCGAGGGCGGCCTCCCGCCAGCGCCGGAACTCCTCCGACGCGCAACGGACGCGCTTGCCCCGAGACAATCCGATCGCCTGTGGTCTCCGCAGGAGGAACAGGGACGGGAGCCGGGCACTGTACTGCCTGTCCTGGAGGAGAGCCCAGGGGAAGAACTCCTCGACATCCACCTGGCCATCGACAGGCTCCGTCGTCCCCTCAGACTCCAGCATCACCACCAGCTGCCGGTGGCTCACCAGTGAGGGAACCTCCGGGCTTTTCATGGCGCCTCCCCCCGCACCCCTTCCCACTAGGGTGCACACCGCACCGTCCCAGGGCAATGGCAGCGGCCCACCGGGCAGATCCTGGTACTCCAGCAGGACTTCTGGCGCTCATCAGCGCCAAGCTCGAGGCGTTGTAGAGCCACCCCGGGCCGACAACGTCGCCTGAGCGAAGCGTGGCGGGAGGGCGTCGGCGAATTTCTGACCTCCACACGAGGAACTCTGACGCCGGACCCTCAGCTCAACCGGAACACCGGGCCGTGCGGTGTGAACGGCAGAGAGGCACCCTGCGGAATCAGGAAGGCGTGCTCGCGCCGGATCCGCAGGGTGTCGCACCAGCCGTCAGTGATGACGAGCATCGGGGCCGTCGGCGGGAAGTCGTCGGCCCTCTGCAACAGGTCGATGCCCGGCTGCAGTTCGGTACCGCCACGGCCGCGCACCCGAACCCGGCCCGCGATCTCGGCCGGTGGCAGATAGCCGGCGTCGTACGGTGCCGCGTCGCAGAACACCACGCGCGCCGCGGGAACGTCGCGTGCCTCCGCGTACGAGGCGATGGCGCCGAGTGCCTTGCCGAGCAGGGTGCTGTTCATCGAGCCGGAGGTGTCGAGAACGACTCCGAAGGTGCAGCGGGCCGTCTCCTGAGGAGGGAAGTACCGGCCCGCGCGCGGGATGTCCGGTGTCGATGCCTGCCGCCGCGCCGGGCGGGCGTAGGACCGTACGGGCTCCGGTCGGGGGACGTACTCGTCGAACCAGCGGGCAAGCTTCGCATCCCACGGCACGGACGGGTGGGCCAGCGCCCGGATCTCCTGGATCAGCCCGGCCGGCAGCAGGCCTCGCTCACCGTACTGATGCAAATCGAAGCCCTGCACCAGGCCTCGCCGGTAGAAGTCGTCCAGGTCGGTGTACGGGCGGGCCTCCGCGTGCGGCAGCGCCTCGCCGAGGATGTCACCGGCACCCTTGCCGCGCAGGGTCGCGAGCCGCCGCTGTCGGCGCAGGTTGACCGCGATACGGTCGTACACCTCCTCTGCGGACAGGTCCCGCAGGTCCGGGTCGTACAGCAGCCCCTGGGGCATGTCGCCGACGCGCATCTGGACGAGCCAGCCGTTGACGACGTAGTCGGCCGCGACGTTGAAGAGGAACGGGTCGCGGCCACCACGGCGTTCGCCGTGGCGCAGCGCGGCGTGCAGCATCTCGTGGGCGAGGATGAAGCGCCATTCCTCGTCGGTGAACGTGCGCAGTGGGTTGATGTAGATCTCACCTGCGGCAGAGCTGACCGCGGCGATCGAAATGCCCTGCGCACGGGCCAGTTCGGCGTCGGCCACGACAGTGAGGCCCGCGGCGAGTCCGCCGAGCAGCGGGTACGAGGAGACGAACCAGTTCATGGCCCGGCCCCAGGGGCGCTGCGGCGCGCGCTCCCCGGTAACCCGGTCGAGGCGTCCGCCCGCCACGTCCATGGCGGTGGAGACGCTCCGAGTGAGGGCGTGCGCGAAGGCGGTCTCCCAGTCCGGGACAGAGGTGTTCCACGCCCTCCAAGTCGTGAGGACCTGGTCCGGGTGCCCGCCCGCAGTGCCGCAGAGCTCATAGGCGGCGGGGATGCCGTCGCGGCGCCAGCGGGCGGCGAGCTCTGCCTCGTCACCGCCGGGATAGGACTCCGGCAGGTGTCCAGGGGGACGGCCTATCGGGAAGGTGAGCAGAAAGCGGTTGACGACCGTGCAGCGGGCCGCGAGGTCGAACCGGTCGGGCTGCTCGCGCGGGTCGTCCGTGGCGGCCGGCACATGCCCGAAGCCCAGATGCAGCAGGCAGTGGGCAAGGGCCCAGGCCCATTCGGCCGGATCCGCCCGCTTGTTGGGGTGGAGGTGGACGGTGCCGTTGGAGGTGACGGCGGCCAGTCCCCCGGCCGGGGTCAAGGCGCACTTGGCCTTTCTGCAGACGGAAGCCTCGACAGCGGCGAAGGCCGGGTTCCGCTTGACCATCGCGAGCCCCGCCGCGAACGCCTCGGCGGCCGGGTCGGACGCGCCGGCCTTGCCGTTTGCCCCGCCTGCCGTGGTCTTCATCGCCGGGCCTCGACCAGCCTGGGCATGTCACGTGCCGCCTCGACGAGGAACCAGGCGGGCAGTACCGGCTGTCCGTCGGCGTCGTCCGCGATGACAGTCTGCGCGACCTCGACCGAGATCTCGGCAAGCTGCACGAGCAGCGACTTGGCCCGGTAGGAGGTCTGCCGCATCGACGCCGAGACGTGCTCCTTCTGCCGTGGCAGCTCCTTCACCAGCCGTCCGCGGAACGCCTCGGCCAGGTAGTAAAGGAGGTCACGGTCCTCGAGCCGGGCTGGCCAGGAAGCGTCGCCCTTGAGGATCGCTTCGATGCCGAAGGTATGGCGCACGATCTTCGCGTAGCCGCAGAAGGAGACGGCATGTGCCGGCGTCAGCGTGCCGTGCACGATCACCTTCAGCGTCTCCTCATCGATGTCCGGTCCGAAGGAGTGCAGGGCGTCGGAGAGCATGTGCCAGGAGCGGGGCGTGGAGAACGGCTCCTCAGTCTTGGGCGGCTGCGACCACAGGTGGTCGGGACGGTCGATGAGGTAGTCCGTCACCCAGGGGTGGATGCCGTTCTCCCCCGCCCAGACCAGCCAGTCCGCTGCCGATGCCCGCAGATGGACATGGGTGAGCCGGTTGACCAGAGCGGACGCGATGGGCCTGGCCAGCGCGTTGTCCGTGGCGCGGTTGCCGGCCCCGATGACGATCGAGCCGGCGGGGAGCTCGTACGAGCCGATCCGCCGGTCCAGGATCAGCGAGTAGAAGGCCTTCTGGACGTCGGGGGTGGCGGCGTTCAGCTCGTCGAGGAAGAGGCAGTACGGTTCGTCGCGGGCGATGCTCTCCGGCGGGCAGAACACGGATCGCCCGTCACGGATCTGCGGCACGCCGATCAGGTCCTCCGGTGCGAGCTGCGTCCCGAGAAGACTGACGCACTCCAGTCCCAGCGACTCGGCGAAGCCGCGTACGAGCGACGACTTGCCGATGCCGGGCGCTCCCCACAGGAACACGGGCCGCACGGTGGCGAGCCCGAGCAGCAGGTCTGGAATCTGGGCGGGAGTGACGGTGACGGCAGCCTGCACGCGGAGGTGTTCCTTCGGGACGTGGGAGTTCGAGCCCGCTCAGTATGGGAGCCCCCACGGACCGCCGCAGCCGAATATCGGGCCGGTCGGTGCAGGGACGGCCGTACGAGGGGCGGCCGGAGTCCATCCCGTCATCCCGAGTAGTAACCCCAGCGGGCCAGGCCGTCCTTGCCCATGTAGCACTTCGCGGGCCGCCCGTCGACGGTCGTCGCGGTGGCGCCCACCGGGGAGCAGGACTGCCCGAACCGGGCGCCCCCCTGGCTGCTGCCGCCGCCCGAACTGCCGGAGGATCCGCCGCCGGTGGTGCCTCCACCGGTCGACGAGCTGCCACCGGTACTGCCTCCGCCGGTGCTGCCTCCCGTGGTGCCGCCGCCCGAAGTGCCGTACGAGGGCTCGGGGTCGGCCTTGGGCTTTGGTTGGGGCTTCGGCTTGGGCTTCGGCTTGGGACTCGAGCTGGGTGCGGTGCACGGGTCACCGGGGCCGATCAGCCACAGGGAGACCCGCGTCCACGTCGAGACTTCGGTGCCGGATTCCGGCTGTTGCCGGCACACCTGCCAGGCGGCCAGGTCAGGTGCCTCGCCGTCCAGTTGCTTGCCGGTATGGGCGTGGAGAGGGACCGTGCGAGCGAGGCCGAGCTCGCCCAGGGCACTCGAGGCATCGTCGAACCGTTCGCCGACCAGGTCCGGCATGCCGATCCGGCGCGTGCCGAGCAGCTGCGTCGGGCACTCCTCCCGCTCCGGGACCGCGTACAGAGTCAGTGTCCTGACGGACGGACGGACCGTCTCGCCGCGGGCGGGCATCTGGAAGCAGACCCGCCAGTCCGCCTCAGTGCCCGTCACCGGCCGGAAGGCGGAGGAGGCATCGGCTGCCGACACGCGCAGCCACGAATGGTCGCCGGCCTCCGCCACGGCTGCCGACAGGGAGAACCCTTCGAATTCGGGGACGGTCAGGCTGCGGTCCGCACGCGCCTCCGCCGCGGCCTCCTTCTCGCCGGACCCCGTGCCCGCTCCCCCACCGGAACCGGCACCGGTGAAGAACAGTACGGCCACCGCCACGGACATCAGGACAGGATGCCGGCGCACCCACGTCAGGATCCGCGTCCCGCGACCGGGACGCAAGGGAGAGCCGGGAGGCAGGAGTTCCCCCGCGGCTTCGAGGAGCTTCCCCTTCGGGTCGAGCTTCGAGCCGTGCAGCTTGCGTTGCTTCCCGTCGACAAGGATCTCGACGGAGTCGAACAGGCCATACGTGCCACGGAAGATCCTCAGCGGCTCCGTCACTCGGATCGCCTTGGGCGACAGGATGTTCCGGAGGAGAATAAGACCCTTCCCGGTCAGCGCTGCGTATCCCCAGCCGTCGTGGTACAGGGCCCGGACGAACTCCCCGGATTCCAGCTCGTCGAGCAGTGCCTTCTTGCCGACGTCGGAAAGCGAGACGGACTCGCCGGCCACGACCGCGCCGATGCGCGAGTCGCCGGTCAGAGGCCCGGGCACGAGCCTCCCGGTGCGCAGGAGCAGATCGCCGGACACGTCGATCCGCGAGCCCCACAGGCTTGCACTCCGGCCGTCCACGGACACGTCCACGCGCCGCGGAGAGCCGTACGCGGGGCGCAGTACCGCCAAGGGCCTCGGAACACGCGTCGCAGCATTCCCGTCCAGGAGAATGAGGGCGTCCTCGGTGAGCGCCGCGTGCCCTGTGTCCCGGCGGTACAGGGCCAGAACCGACTCCCCGTCCCCGAGGACACGGAGCAGAGTCTCCGCTTCACGGGTCGGGAGCCCCACGGCCTCATGGGCCGCCACCTGCACGGTGCGTGAGTCGTTTCGCAGGAGACGCTGCACGGAAGTCTCGGACATGCTGGGATATTAACGACCCCCCGTTCGAGGACCGGACACGGGTACGGGATCCCCGCACCTCCTCCGGCCTGCCCCAATTCCACGGGACCTCGACCGCGCCTGCCGCCCTACTCGAAGAACTTCAGGCTCCAGCCGGTGTCGGCGGTCGGGCCGCGGACGCCGGCGCGGCTGTAAGTGGTGTTGCCTCACCAGGCGAACGTGCCGGTGTACCAGTACCGGTTCTCCCACGCGTACGGCGTTCGCTTCGGAATCGCGTGGAACATCAAGGGAAAATTCGGGCCGACGGGCGGGCTGGTGTCGATGTCGCCGTTGAGCAAAACGAAGCTCTGGTGACCGGAGCCGTTCACGTACAGCACCGCAAACTGGATGAACCGCGGCATCCCCTACAAGCAGGGTGCGTACGCCTCCGACCCGTACGACGACCACACGTACCGCACCGACTGCTCGGGCCTCGTCTCCATGATTTGGCACGCCGACACCAGTTACACCACCACCTACAGTCTGCCGAGCGTCAGCAGCACCATCTCGAAATCCGACCTCCAGCCCGGCGACGCGCTGTACACCCAGGACGGGCATGTGGTGCTCTTCGAGAAGTGGGTCGACAAGGCGGCCGGCAAGTTCTCGTACATCCACGAGGCCAACACCAACGACGACATGATGCGTGGTCAGGACTACCTCATCGGTGGTACCGACGGCCGCATCGCAGGCCACGTCGCCTCCGGCCATGTCGCCCTGCGCTACGACAAGGTCGTCAACGGCTAGGGCGTGTCCGACGGGTCGGAGTTGATCGGTGGGTTCTCCACCGGATACCGGGCACACGCGTCCGATCCGCCATTGAACGTGTTCAGTAATGGGCCTAGGGTGGCGGCGAAATGCCTGCGGATGCTTGTAGCGCGACTTGCGTGGGCAGGGCCGGGTCGGGGGTCGAGATGGCGCAACTGTTGGGCAGACGTGAAGCCAACCGGGTGGGGGCAGCGCCGTCGTCGGTATCGATGGCTGTGCTGTGTGTGGTCATTACCGCGTTGGCACTGGCGTGGACCGGACGGCTCGCCGGTCTCCCGACGGGAGGGGCGCTGCTCCCCCTCACGCTAGTGGTCGGGCTGCCAGTGCTGTTGGGTGCGAGCGCGCTGCTGACCGCCGCATACATCCTGCCGACTGTCGCCCTGGGGCATTGGTTCGCGCGGCTCGCAGGGCACGGGAGAAGGTGGTGGTGGGTGGCGGTCAGCACAGCACTGGGGCTTCTGCCCGCAGTCGGCCTCCCCACGATGGCCCGAATGTCGCAGAGCGGGATCCATGAGTGGCGACAACTCGCCGTGGACGGGTTGCTGTTTGCGGGTGTGCTTTGGGCCGCTACGGCGCCGGCCTCCTTTGCCGTCCACATGACCGTGCTGCGTGAAGACGCAGGACGTCCGGTCCGGCCAGTTGGTGACATCCTCCTCTGGGGGACGCTCGGGTTGTCTATCGAACTCACCGCGTTGTTGGCATGCCTCTGAGCCGTCGCCGAACCGGTGTCCGGGTATCGAGCCCGCTCTGCATCCGAGATCTTGATGGCGCTCTGTGAAACCGGCCAGGTGATGCTCATGTCCTACCCAGACGTGTTCAGTGGATCTCCCCACTCGTGCTTCGGCTGAGGGATGCAGCGCGTTGGACAGCACGGCTACGCTCATGGTGATCAACACGGGGTAGAAGGAGGTGCGCGAGTGGATCTCACTGGACGCACGGTGGTGGTTACCGGGGCCGGGCGTGGATTCGGGCGAGCGTTGGCCTTGAAGGCAGGTCGGTTGGGGGCGCGCGTGTTCGTGTCCGCGCGTTCTCTGGCTGCGGCCCAGGGAGTGGCCGATGAGGTGGCGACCGACAGTGGGGCGAAAATTGACGCGTTCGCCTGCGATCTGGCTGACCCGGCCTCCATACGGGCCTTCGCGGATGGAATCACCGCCCACGCCGACCGGGTGGATGTTCTGATCAACAATGGCGCCCGCTACCTGGAAGGTCCCGATCTGTGGGACGCCACCGACGACGCGATCACCGACACCATCGCCTCCGGAGCCACCGGCACAGTGCTGACGGTCAAACACTTCCTCCCGCTGCTACGCGCCTCTGTTGGTGCGGACGTGGTCAACCTGGTCTCCTCGGCCGCGGAAGCCCGAAACCACCGCTCCCAGGCACACCCCGCGTTCTACGCGGCCAAAGCCGCGCAGTCCGGCTTCGCCGACATCCTCTCCCACCGACTCCGCCCTGAGAGCATCCGTGTCATCTCGCTCTACCCGCCGGACTTCATGGACGGCGACCCACTCCACTCCACCTGGGATCACGCTTCCCGGACTGCAGGCGACCCGCTGACCGCCCAATCCGTGCTCGACTGCGTCCTGTTCGCGATCGGCCAGCCGCGAGACTGCTTCATCCGCTCCTTCCACTTCGAGCAGATGTAGGCGTCCGCCCAGACCCAACGCCACCAGTGCGGACGATCGCCCCTACTTGCTTACCAGGACAACCACCTGAGCAGCGCGAGCGGCCCTGGCCGTTTTCAAGGCTCTGTCCGCAGTTTCGTGAGCCCCGTTCAGAAGGACCGGTAGATCCTCTCGGGATCGTCGTGAGCCCATGCCGCGTACTCCTCAAAGCCCAGGTTGCCGATGCTCAGGTTCGCGTGGACGTCGTGGATCCCTGCGGGGAGGGTGCGGAACTCGCGGCCGAACTCGGTCAGCTGCTCGTAGTCCTCATCGTCCACGCACTCCTCCCGCGTCATCGTGGTGACCGCCAGCAACGCGTGGCTTTCGGCCTGCATAGTTGTCCGGTCGGCGAGAAAGACAACTGCCAGGTCGTGGTCGGCGCTGACCACAGTCAGCACCTCGTCAACGGTCGCCCCTGCCCAGGCCGGATCGTCTATGAAGTGGACGTGTGCCTCGTACTGCCTGTCCCCCGCCGGCTCCATCAGCGCCGCCGCCACGTCCTGCCACGCCTGGTCGTCCTGGTAGTCCGTCCTGACGACCAGGGCATCGAACTCATCACGGCCGGTGACGGCGGGCAACGTTCTCATGGATCCTTCTCCTCGGTGACGATCGGTGAGCCGTGCCCGACTGTCTCATGGACCGTTTTCGAGGATGCGGGTCCGGAGGAGTTCGAACGAGGCTCGGCCATACATTGCTCTCTTGAGGGTTCTCACCCGATTCACGTGGCCTTCGACCACCCCGGAGTTCCATGGCAGGGCAAGTCCGGGGATGACGGCGTCGAGATCCTGGCGGAGGAAGCCGGCGAAGCCCTTCATGGGCTTCGGTGCGTCCCGCTCGGCCGGCCTGATGGCTCCGAGCATGACCCACCGGACGATGGCATAAGGTTCCCGCATGCAACTGGACGAGGGCCGAAGGGCAGCCGAGGCCGGGGACTGGGTAGCTGCGGGGCACGCCTTCGTCCGGGCCGCAATGGAGGGCAGTACGGAGGGCGCCGAGCTGGCGGTCCGGGTGACCGTCGAGCTTGTACCGCTGGCCGATGGTGGGTCGGCGGAGGCCGCCGCGCTGCTCGCCGGGATCTACTTGGAGTACTTCGACGAGTCGGCCCTGCCCATGGCTGTGCGTTATGCCCGTGCGGCGGCCGAGGCCGGCCTTCCGGCGGGGCAGCGCACCTATGGGCACATGTTGGTGATGGGTCTGGGCGTCGCAGAGGACCGCGCGCGTGCCGCCGAGCTATTCCGGGCGGCCTCCGAGGGCGGGGACGCCTACGCCGTGTTCAACCTTGCCCAGCTGGTCGACGACCCTGACGAGTCCCTGCGGCTGTTGGAGGCTGCCGCACGCGAGGGGATCGTCGCCGCCGGTGCCCTCCTCGCCGACCGGCTGTCCGCTCTGGACCGGGACGAGGAGGCGCTGGGGTGGTACGTCTGGGCGGCCGAGCGCGGGCATACGGGGGCGATGAACGCCGCCGCCTGCTGGTACCGCGACGGCTTTGGCACCACGCCGGACCCGGTGCAGGCAGTGCGCTGGTTCTTCGTCATGCTCGCCCACGGCGACGGAAACGGTATCCATGAGGCGATCCAGCTGGCGAAGGCCGGGACACTGGACGAGGAGCAGATCCGCGACGCCGGGCGGCTCGCCGGCGATCCTGGGGCGGCGGAGGCCCTGATCGGCACGGCTCTGGGCGGCGGCCGAACCTGAGGAAGTGTTCAGCCAGCCATGCCTTGATCCGCCGGACAGGTCCTTGGCCCCTCCCGGCATGCTTGGCACCGTCCGGTCCGCACCCTCGCGGCGTTGGCCGGAAAGTCGGGACAGCCTGTGAATGGAACGCCATCCCCTGGCGATCCGCGTGGTCACGGCGCGAGTCTGGTCCACTTACCTCACGCGGTGCGGAAGGCGCCTCGTCAGCAGGTCGGTCGACCAAGTCGGCGATCTTTGAACACTGGGCAGGCGGCTCTGCCAGGTCGTCCTCGTCATCGAGCACACGCCGGGTACTGCCACGGCATGCTTCCCAGGAGCAACGAGGGCGAGCGGCGGGTTTGTCGGAAGCATTGCGGGTAAGGCGGTGGTTGTTCCTGAAGTCGACCACAGCAAGGTGTGAGTAATCATGGCTGCCAATGAGAAGACCCAGGCCAAGACCGAGCAGGCCAAGGGCAAGATCAAGGAAGCCGCCGGCCGCACCGTAGGCAACGAGCGCCTCACCGCCGAAGGCCGTATCGACCAGGCCAAGGGCGACGCCCGCACAGCCAAGGAGAAGGCAAAGGACGCCTTCAAGCACTGACCCGCACCACACCGCGTGGCCTCCCCCGGACCGCGCTGTGCGTATGGCCTGGCATCCCGTGCCGGGCCATACGCATGCCGGCCGCGGAGGCGGAGCAGCCGAACCCGGTGAAGCGTTCGCCATTGCCGGCTTTTCAGCAAGCCCAGACCCGCGCCGGCGCACCGGACAGCTCGGCGAGAACGCGGAGCGTACACGCACGCGTGCATGCCTGACGGGCGGATTGCGGGGCAGACGGTGGAGCACCGGGAGGGCCGAGCCCCCGGCCGACCACCACTGCCGCCACGCGGCGCCGAATACTGGGAGCCCCATGCCTACCGCCCTGCCGGAAAGACCGGTCCAACGGACCACGGAGTGCCATGCCGCCGCTCGGCCCGGCCGGTCACCCGCTCTGACCAGTGGCAGTGCCCGGGCCGTCGCCCGGATCGGTCTGCTGACCGTCTGTCAGGCCGCGCTGATGGTGGGATTCGGGCTCCAGATCACCGGCCCCGCCAGTGAGATACGGCCCCTGAGCAGTGAGGACAAGGTCAACGAGGGCTTCGGCCACCTACGCACTGGGCCGCTCGCCAACGCGTCGTTCATCGCGTCGGACAGCTTCCCGGCCGCCGACAGCGCGGACACCGGCACCCCGGTGGAGTACTTCACCTTCCGCCGCGCCGAACTCCGCTTCGCCTCGGTGCAGCCGCGCGAGACCGACGCCGATCCGGTGCAGCCGGGCCGACTGCTCATCGCTGAGGTCAGGCCAGGGGCCCTGACCGTATTTCGGCCGTCGGGGGGCGAGTAAATGGGCACCGCGACCCGGGTCCCGCAGACCCGTGACATGGCAGGCGACGAACTCTCCGCCGACGAGGCACTGGCATCGCTGCGCCGCTACGGTCGCTGGCCACTGGTGCGGGACTCCTTCGTCCGCTTCCGTTACGCCGACGGCTTCAGCCACGCCCGCGCGCTCGCCCTCCAGACCGTTCTCGCCGTGATTCCGCTCGTCATCGCCTTCGTCGGGCTGTCCGCCTCACTTCACACGGAGAACGTGGGGAGGCTGGCGGAACTGACGATTCACCGCATCGCCGCGGGACCGAGCTCCGAGGTGGTGGACGACGCGCTCAATCGGAGCCGGCAGCGTGCCGGGGAAGGTTCTCAGCTCACTCTCTGGTTCGGCCTGGCTTTCTCGCTTGTGAACGTCACGACGGCGATGTGCCAGATCGAACGCGGTGCCAACCGGATATACGGCGTCGAGCGCGACCGCCCCTTCCATCAGAAGTACTTCCGGGGCCTGGTGATGGCGCTGGCTGCCGGCATACCTCTGGGCATCGGGTTCATCCTCATGGTGGTCGGCGGCGACCTCGCCGCGGCTGCCGTGACGGTCTACGGCCTCGGCGACGGAGCCCGGAACTCCTGGGATCTACTGCGATGGCCGTGCGGGCTGCTGCTCGCGCTCATCTCCGCGAGCGCGATCTTCCGTCGCTCCCCGCGTCGCAGGCAACCCGGCTACACGTGGCTGGCGTTCGGGGCAGCCCTCTACCTGGTGCTGTGGACCGCGCTGACCTGGCTGCTCAGCCTCTATCTCTCGGTCAGCGGGTCCTTCGACACGGTCTACGGCCCCCTGAGTGCCTTCATGTCGCTGCTGCTCTGGGCCTATCTGACCTCCATCGCTCTCTTTCTCGGGCTGTCCTTCGCCGCGCAGTTGGAGGCCGTCCGAGCCCTGCGGCCCGGTCCTGTCCAACCCGATCCGGGAGCATGAATGGTTGTGCGAGTCACTGCCCTGCGGCTTCGTGAGCGCAGCGCCCGGGCAGCCGACCGCAGATGCGGCGTCCACCTGCTCGGCGCCGCCGCCGTCGCCGCGCTCTCCTCGGTGCCCTTCGGTCTTCCGCTGGTCCTCGTCGAGGGCAGATGGGGCCCGTTGCGCACCATGGACGTGCGTGCGGCGCGGCGGCCGCACGGCACCGGGCTCGAACACCCTGCGTGGACGAGTGCCCTCCGCTTCCTGTCCGACTGGGTCTGGGACCCAGCGACGCTGCGGTGCGTGGTCGCGCGGCTGACGGCTTGACTGGTCTACCGCCGTGCCTGGCGGCTGACTGCCTGGTCCGGCGTGACGGCGGTGGCCGGCGGACTGATAGGACTGCTGGTCAAAACGGTGGTCGAGCGGGCCAGGCCCTCTTTGACGGACCCGGTGGCCCAGGCACCGGCCTTCTCCTTCCCCTCGGGCCACGCGATGACCGCCACCACCTCGTTCGCCACCCTGCTGCTCGCGCTGCTGCCGCTGGTGCCCCGTGGCGGACAGCGGGCGTGATACTGGTGAGCTCGCTTATTCAACTGTCGCGAGTTCCTCAGGTCACCGCGTCCATTAGCTGCAGAGAGTGACGTTCGTTCTTGGTTGGCGGGTGCATCGGCGACGGTTGAATTTGCGAGCTCACCAGTGTGTAACCCCGGTAGGAGCCGCAGGAGCGAGGGTGCGGGACTCGGTTGTCACACCCCGAGTCCCGCACCCGCTTCCTGTCTCGCGGGCGCGGGGCTATATCAGGTCGATGCGTTCCTGGGCGATCGGGTAGCCGGCCCTCGCGAAGTGGGCGGCCATCGGGACGTTGGTCTGGTCCGTCCCGGCCACGATACGGTCCATGCCCTCGTCGGCGAGCTTGTGCGTGGCCTCGACGAGCAGGTCATAGGCGTATCCGTGGCCGCGGTGCTCGGGCACCACGCCGATATAGCCGATGAGAGGGTCTCCGTAGTGGCGGCCGGGGACGCTCAGGCCGACGAGTTCCCCGGCGGGGTTGTAGGCCAGGCGCCACCACTCGCGCGGGCTCGGCAACCAGCGCAAATAGTCCAGTTCTTCCTGGGCGGCCGCCTCCAGCCCGGATGCGGCGATGGTGCGGCGCACATGGGCGTCGAGACTGCCCTGGTGGATACGGCGGAATACGTCGAGGACCGCCGCGTCGTCGGGCTCGGGACGGAATTCGAGGCGGCCCGGGCGCACGGGCACGCCGCAGTCCGGCGTCCAGCGGTAGCGGAAGCGTTCGACCAGAGGGGACAGACCCGCGGCGACGGCCGCGTCGATCCGGGCCTGTGCCTGCTCCCGGACTGCGGGAATGTCACGCCAGCCGGGCGGCAGTTTGAGGGAGTACTGGGCGTACAGCGGTGAGGTGCGGAGCAGTTGTACGGCCGCACCGGCGTCCGTGAAGTCGAACCAGTCCAGGGCGACCGGGTTGTCGTCCTTCGGCCCGGCCCACCAGGCGGCGCGCGCGACGACGACGCCGTCGCGCAGGGCCACCCACGTCCACTCGGGGCGGTACTCACCGGCGGCGGCCATCCCACTGTAGGTGTCGCCGAAGGCGGCAAAGCCGACCAGACCGGGATCGGGCAGAGACTCGAAAAGTGCTTCCTCGCCCGCGGCGAGGGGGCGGATGAGCAGATCGGTCATGTGAGAGGTCCTTTCGGGAAGCGACGCGCTCCCGTTCAGATCCTCGGCGCCCTCGGAACGGGGTGGGAGCACATGAGAGTCAGCTGGCTCACGGTTCCCACCTCCTTTTGCAGTCGAGGACGCGAACGCAGCGTAACAGCGTGATCGAATCGCCGACAACAGCAGCCGTCCAGCCGCGCGCACCACATCTCGACCCGCCCGAACGGGACTTGGGGTACTCACTGGTGGGCTCGCGTTCTCAACTGTCGCCAGATCCCCGTGGAACCCAGCCCGTTGGTGACCGTTTGTGATCTCCGGCTGCGTAGCGGCTCCACGTTCCGCCGGTCTCGTTGAGGAGCCGAGTGGTGGTCTTGTGGTGGTAGCCGAGGGCGTCTGCGACGACGGGGGCGGGCATCTCCAGGACTTGCTGGCGGATCGCTGCGGTCCGGACGGCGGTCGTGGAGATGCCGAGGTCATTGAGCTGGCTGGAGAGACTGCCTGGGTGTAGTGGCTGGCCGGCACGTCGGCCGGGGAAGACCCAGCGGGAGTCTCGGTTGGTCGCGGTGTTCATGTTGTCGCGGCTGTCGATCCAGGTCAGGAGGAGTTCGGCGAACGGAGCGGGCACCTGCGAGGCAGGTTCGCCCAGACGTGGCAGGACCTGGTCGTTGTCGTGGACAATGTCGTCGATGGTCAGGTGGACAACTCGGCTGCAAGGTGTCGACATGACCCTGACCTTCGTCCGCACCAAGCAAGCCGACGCCGCTCGACTTGCGCAATGGTCGCCCGTCGCTCTCGGCATCCCGACTACCCGCCCTCAGCCCGAATAACCGGCAACTCCCCGTGAGCGTCAGCAGTGATCACCAATGCGAGATCACGCTTGGGAGAGGACCTCCGCTCGCAGACGCTCGTACTCGGCGCCAGCAGACGGCTCGTCGTCGAAGTAGTCCTCCCAGAAGCATGGGCGCTGCCATTCCTTCGGCGCCAGTGTCACCTGGCCGTCCTCCAACCACGGGCGCCGATGCGTGTTGTTGCCGGCGCGTGCCTCTGTCCGTGGCTGCGGGTGGAGGGTGCACGGGTGTGGTGTCGCGGTCGGCCGGCAGGTGTTGTCCGGCCTTGGTTCCGGGCGCAGAGGCCGGGTAGCAGAAGGCCTCAGACTGCGACGGAGAGCAGGTCCACCACGAAGACGAGTGTCGAGCCCGCCGGGATCAACGGCGAGGGCGACTGGTTGCCGTAGCCGAGGCGCGGGGGAACGATGATCTCGCGCCGGCCGCCAACCTTCATCCCTCTGACCCCGCGGTCCCAGCCCTTGATGACCTTGCCACCGCCCACGGCGAACTTGAACGTCCGGCCCCGGTCCCAGGAGGTGTCGAATTCCTTTCCGGACTCGAAGGTGACCCCGACGTAGTGAACCTGGACAACCCTGCCCGGCTTCGCCTCAAGCCCGTCCCCGACGACGAGGTCACGGATTGTCAGCTCGGTGGGAGCGTCACCCTCCGGAAGGTCGATCTCGGGCTTCGTCAGTTCACTCATTGCAGCCTCATTCGCTCGCCGCCGGAAGCCCTCATACAGACCAGCCGGGCGCATGGTCACTCTATGCAGTAGATCATCATCCTGCCGTGAACGCTCATCTCCTGGAGTGCATCAAGCCCAACGGAGCACGATGCTCAGCGTGACTGGGCGTGCTACGTCATCGCTACGCTGCGCCCGTACTCGATGATGGCGAGGCCATGCTCCCCGCGTCCGCGGGTATGGCCCCTGGGCGTCGCCTGGTGGCGCGTGGCCCGCTGCGCGGAAGGTCCTTCAGCCTGCGCTGACAACGGTCGTGGACTCGGTCCGGGAAGCGCCCGCAGCCCGGACACGCCGCCCGGGCCGCGCGGCCTCTCGTCACCACCTCGACCGTGCCGAACGTAACCGCCTCGACGTCCACATCGTCGATCCCCTCGAACACCAGCGACTCCCAGAACGGTGCGCCGGGCTGCATGACCAGCACCATCACCGCTCACAACCGGCCGCAGCAGAGACCAGAGGGAGCGTCACTTCCGAACGTCAACGGACAAGGCGTACGCCGCCTCACACGAGCCAGTCCCTCGCAATCGAACGTCGGGGTAACGCTCCGCAACGGCTCCCCAAGATCTGTGCCAGAACCGAGATTTGGGAACGCTTGTCTCGTGTGTCGGCGTGAGTCGATGGCCGACGGAGGTTGCCATGCCTGTGATCGCTAGGTGGGCGTCGTCTCTCAGCGTCGGGCCGCCGGTGGGGTGACAGCACCGTTCAGGCAGCGGTCGAGGAGTGCGTGCATGCGGGGTACGGGGAGGGCCGGGTTGGCCGCAGCGCCCTCGGCGGTGCGGGGGCCGGCGAGGAGGGCCTCCAGGGCTTCCGGTGACAGATTCGGGTTGGCGGCCGCTGCTCGGCGCACCGACGCGTCGGGGTCCTCCACCGGAGGGTCGAGCAGGGCGGGATCGGCTGCGGCCAGGGCCCGTACCTCGGGATCCGGGTGGGCGATGAGGTGGGTCCGGCCGGTACGGGGGAGCGCGGGCAGGTTCAGCAGGTGCGGACGGTGGACCGGGCGGTTGACGAAGACGTCCAGGAGGAGGTGCGGCGGAGCCAGCGGATGGTGGCAGGCCAGCCGGATCCTCACCTCCTCGTCGTCGTCCTGCGCGAGCGTCCCGACGAGTTCCGTCGGCAGGCCCGGCCAACTCGCCGCAACCCGGCGGAGCACCGGTTCCTCGGACACCGCACAGGCGACGAACCAGTCGGGCGACGGCCCGGCGGCCGACTCGGTGGTCGGCCCGGTGGCCGGCCCGGTGGCCGGCTCGGTGGCCGGGCAGGTGCAGTCCGGACCGTGCCCGATGACCCCCTGGATCGCTCCGTACTCGGCCCAGGTACGAGTGAAGGGGTGGAGGCGTGCACACATCCGCACCTCCTCGTCCGGGTCCTCCCTCAGCTCCGCCACCAGGTCCGGTCCCAGGTCGGGCCGGACGGCGACCATCGCACGAACCTCCGCCTCAGGGTGGCGGGCGAGCCGGGCGACGGCATCGGCCGGGGTGTGCCGGTTCCTGGTCAAGGGGTACACCCTGCCGTCCTCGAAGCACTGCTCGACGAGCGCGGGGGACAGAGCACACGTGCCGAACACGAAGGACCTGCCGCGCGGGCCGATGGACCGCAGCCTGGCCTCCACCGCTTCCGGGTCCAACTCCCAGCTGCTCTCCCGCGCCGCTTCCCGCACCGCAGCGTCGGGGTCGTCGAGCAGGGCCTCCCGCTGTGCGGCGGTGAGCGACTGCCACCTCCAGGTGGCACGTACGCGGAGCCCGGGGTGTTCGTGCCCGGCCATGACGCTGAGGAAGGACAGCGGGATCTGCCGGGAGGAATCGAGTTCCGCCACGATCTCGTGTTCGGTGACCTTGCCGTCCTCGCCCCCGTCCTGGGCGGTCAGGAGGGTCACGAGGATGTCGTCCGGCAGCGGTCGGACCCGTCGGGGGTAAGAACGGGAGCCGCCGGCGAGCCGTGCGCGGACGATCCCCGACGGGTCCGTCGCCAAGGGGGCGAGGCGTGAGGGGTCGACGTGCTGGTTGACGGCGAGCGCGCGGCGGATCTCCCCGAGCGGATGGCGGAGGGCTGTGTCGATGACGGCGTCAGGCAGGTCACGACCCGCGCACATCAGCAGGCCGGCCTCACCGGCCGCTCGATCCACCAGGCGTATCAGTACGTCGGAGGGCGCCGCCGGATTGAAGGCGATGCCGCGCAGCCACAGTTCATGCAGAGAGTCGGACACCGCGTCATCCTGCCACCTCGCCTCCTGAACCGGGCCGCCCGACGGCTACCTCGTAGGCGCTTACCGGCGACTCCGTCCGCAGGGCTTCGGCCACGTGGCGAGGGCCTTGCTCATCGTGCGCACGCTGACCGTGCACGGCACACCGCCGGGCTCCGCATCCACCCCCGCCGGCGGATGCATGACATCCCTGGCAAGTCAAGCAACCGGGCGTTGCTGAAACTCGGCTACATCGTCTTCGGCGCCCACGGGGTGTTCTCGCTCTTGGGCAACAAACGCTCTCGCCACTGACCGACAAAGCCACACCTTCGTGCCTCGCAGAGGCAGTGCCAGCACCACCGGCCGCCCCAGCCACTCGTTGCGCCCCGCGGGGGGCCTGGCAGCCGACTTGTTGTGACGCCTTCGAGGCAGGCGTCACAACAAGTCGGGTGCACTCTCCTGGGCGGGATCCTTGGATGCCGGGTGATCCGGACCGCCGGCCGGGCCAGCGGCACGCAGCGCCGCTTCGACCCGGCGGTTGCTGGTCATGGATGCCGTGACGGCCGTCATCGCCAGGAGGAGGCCGGCGGCGGCGTAGAGCGGGGTGCGGATGTCATAGGTGGTGGCCAGCCAGCCGCCGAGGAAGGCTCCGATGGGGGCGGCGCACATGGCCAGCATGCGGGAGGTGGAGGCGACCCGGCCCATCAGGTGGGCGGGGACGATCACCTGTCGGAGGGAGGGCGCGAGCACCATCGTGGCGCCCATGCCGGCCCCGCAGACGGCGAGCGCCAGCCCGGCGACGTACGGGTTCGGGGCAGCGGCCAGGCCCAGGATGGCAAGCCCTTCGACGGCGGCTGTGCAGGTCAGTGCGGTGCCGGTGCCGAGTCGTCGGCCAAGGTAGGAGGCGATGCCTGCACCGAGCAGGCCGCCGGTGGCCTCCGCTGTGAGGAGCAGGCCGAAGCCGTAGGTGTCGATGCCCAGGCGGTCGTGCGCGAAGAGGGCGAGGACGGTCTCCACAGCGAGGAAGGCGACGTTCCCGACCGCCGGGCGGAGCGCCAGCCCGAGCAGCACCCGGTCCCGGAAGACGTACGAGGCCCCGGCCCGCGCTTGCTGAAGCAGCGTCTCGCGGACCTCCGGCACGGGCCGGGGCATGGCGGGCAGCGTACGGACGAGCAGCGCGGAGAACAGGAACGACACCGCGTCGGCGAGCAGCGGAACCGCCCGCCCGAGCGCGAGCAGCGCACTGCCCGCAGGCGGCCCCGCGAAACCGGACATGGCGGTCTGGGCGCCGCGCAGGCGGGAGTTGGCACGCTCCAGGAGCGCGGGGTCGCGGCGGAGCAGATCCGGCAGGTAGGCCGTGGCGGCCGTATCGAAGAACAGCCCGCCGAGGCCGAGCAGGAAGGCGACGGCCGCGAGCAGCGGAATGCTCAGCACGTCGAGCGCGGCCGCTGCCGCTGGTATCGCGAGCAGCACCGCACGCGCCGCGTCCGCGACCCACATCGTGCGCCGACGCTCCCAGCGATCCACCAGCGCACCGCCGAGCACCCCGAAGAGCAGCCACGGCAGCGTCCCGGCGGCCGTGACGACGGCGAGCGCCATCGGATCCCGCGTCAACGTCAACGCGAGCAGCGGCAGCGCGGCATGCGACACCCCGTCACCGAGCGAGGACACCGTCTGCGCAGTCCACAGCCGTCCGAACCCGGTCGGCAACTTCCGAACACCTGAGGTCACTTGGCGCCCCCCTCGGCCTGCTCGCGCGGTGCCGGGTGGAACAGTGCGAAGACGAGTGACGCGTCCGGCAGCGACGGATCGGACAGCTCCCGGTACTCGTCCGCCAGTGCCTGCAGCCGCGCCCCCAGCTCCGCGAACTGCTCCTCGGTGAGCCGCAGATGCGCCATCCGCACGTGCCGCTCGCCGTCCGCCGGCGACGCCTCCAGGTCCGCCACCGCATGGCGCATCAGCACATCCGGCCCTCCTTCGCCCGGATCCGGCAGCGCGATCGCCCGCGCGGCCATCGCGTAGTACCGCTCGGTGACCCCCCGCACCTTCCGTGTCCGTACCACCTTCACCAGGCCGGCCCGCTCCAGCAGCCGTACGTGATAGCTGGAACTCCCCTTCGCAAGGCCCACCCGCTCGGCGATCTGCGTAATCGTCGCCGGCTCGAATCGGAGCACGGCCATGATCCGGTGGCGCGTGAGATTGGAGACGGCGCGCAGCTGCTCGTCAGTGGTGACGTGAAACGTCTCGGGAAGATCGTCGGTAGGCATGGGAGCAATGGTCAACGTTTCTTGACCATTGCGCAAGGGGATTTCGCACGGACTTCCAGAATCTGCTGTCCGGCGCGCGAGACCATTCGTCAAAGCCCCCCACCCCGCCGCCGATCCGGGGAACTGTCAAAAAACCTTCGTTCCCTGAAGATCTCTCCCGATGGATCGCCCAGCCCCCTCGGAGCCTTCAAAAAGCCCTTCAAAAACCTCGGGCCATCGAAGCCTGGCGCGCCGACTCCGGCCGTCGTCGCAGCTAGATGACCGAGGCCCTGGAGCCCGAACTGACCAAGGCCGCCCCGGACCGGCCTGTCTGGCGACGACGGCGGGACGTCCCCAGCGGATGCCCCTCTCTCTGCGGATACGGACACGTTCGCGTCGCTGGGCGGGCAGGACGTCGGGGTGCCAGGCCAGTCCGATCTCGTTGAAGCAGTGGATGGCGTCACGCACCGTGTCCTCGTCGGCCTTGACGAGCCGCGCGATGCGCCGATCGGACGTGTCGTCACATCCAACCGACACAGGGTCAAGCAACACCAACCCGTTGATCGTTTTGTGGGTGGGAGGCCCACGGGGTGTGTCCGTTGGGTAGCCGATAGCCTGCCTCTCGTGGGTATGGGTGAGGGTGCAGGGCGCGTCGGTGGAGATGTCGATGGCCGTGGTTGGGCTGCGACACGTGCCTGGGTCGAGAAGGGACTGCTCGAGTCGGAGCGCGTCGAAGATGTCGCGCGGTTGCGTGGTGGGTGGACGTCGGAGATGCGCCGGTTGGACATCTCCGGGCCAGGCGGCCGGCGCTCTGTGGTCCTGCGGTCCTTCGTCAAACCATTCTTCGTGCAGCACGCGGAGGGTCTGCTGACGCGGGAGGCGCGGGTACTGCGTCAGCTCGGCGACACGGATGTTCCCGCCGCCACGCTCATCGACGTGGACACGGCGGCGGAGTACTGCGACTACCCATCCTTGCTGATGTCCCTACTGCCAGGGTCCGTTCGTCTGACCGACCAGGAAACCGATCGGCGTGTCGACCTGTTGGCTCGCCAACTGCTGCGTATCCACCGGGTGCAGGTCACTGCCGAAACCCGGCCGCGCACCTATCAGGCGTGGACTACGCCTGAGCGGGTAAGTCCGCCCGGAGCCACCGAGCGGCCCGAGCTGTGGCAGCGAGCCGTGGACGTCATTCGACGTGAGCCGCCCGACTACCTGCCCTGCTTCCTGCACCGGGACTTCCACCCCGGCAACATCCTCTTCGAAGGCACCGGCGGCGACCTGCGGATCAGCGGCATCGTCGACTGGGTGGAGACCTCCTGGGGTCCGGCCGACCTGGATGTGGCCCACTGCTCGACCGCGCTGGCTCTGCTGCACGGTGTCCCTGCGGGCATGAGCCTGGCCGACCGATACGTCGCAGCGGGAGGGGCCTTGGCCGGAGATCAGGCCGCACATCTGTACTGGCGGTTGCTGGACGCCTTGGCATTCGCTCCGGACGCTGAGAAGGTTGCCGTCCCCTGGCGTGAACTGGGCCGTGCTGATCTCACCCCGACCGTGCTGACGAACAGGCTGGAGAACTACATCCAGGCCCTCTTCGACCGATACGCGTAGTCCAGTTCGGCCCCGGCCGGCCGGAACCGCAGGTCAATGGGCCCATCACGCTGCGAGATGCAGTGGGGGCCGGTCAGGGCGTCCGGACGTCCGGGTGCGCCTCGCGCCAGGCGGCCATCGCGCGATCCCAGTCGTCGCCGGCCAGCGTGGTCAGCGAGGCGGGGAACAGCCCGTCCTCCTCCTTGGCGATGTGATGGTGCAGTTCGTCCACGGCATCGAGGAACCTTTGGCGGTCGTCCCTGTCGCCGAGATCTACCGTGTCCAGAAACCGGTCCAGTTCGCCGTGTTCGCGCTCCAGGTCCTCGATGTACCGCGTGTACTCGTCGTCCTGGCGCATCACCGCGAAGAGTCCATTTCCCTCGCCCCTCCAGTGCGCCCGCAGCACTGTGGCCATGTCTCGCAGCAGCCCCTGGGCGGCGGCGATGTCACCCCGTTTCAGGGCCCGTACGGCGCCCCCCGCCAGATCGGTCGCGCTCTCGTGCTCGGCGATGTAGTCCTCGATGAGGGAAATCTCGCGGCAACCGCAGTAATGGCACACCTCGGAACCTCCAGGATCGGACATCGCCCCCGCCGCCAACCACGGCAAGGCAGCGCAGCATGACGGCCACCCGGAAGGCGTCATGCGACGACGATAGGCGCGCACGTGCCCGACCGCCCGAGGCGAGCGTCCGGACGTGTGGACACACTCCTTGGCGTCCCTCTCCGCTGATGTCCGGCCCCGGCACAGCGTTCATGCGGCACGTCCACAATCCCGCCGTTCCGGGAGGGCCAGGGTGTGACAGGACCTCTGACGCTCGCGCTCACAGCAACACTCCACGGTCTTGCCGGTGGAGATGAGCAGGTCGAGGCGGTCCGCTCGACGGACTCGCCGAGCGTTGTGCAGCGCAGGACGGTATGCAACATGTCGTCGGTGATGGTCGGGGGCCGGCCGCGGTGCTCGCGGCCCAGGAGTCGTCCCGGGCCGGCGCGCGTGCGCCGGCCCGGGGCGGACGGATGTCAGGTCAGCAGGCGCCGAGGTCCTGCCAGACTCCCCATTCGCCCGTGGTGCCGGGCGTCTCGTTCTGCGTCCACCACTTGGCCTTCCACGTGTGGCCCCCGTACGAGACGGTGTTACCGGCCGTGTAGACGGCGCTGCTGCTCCACGCGGCCGCGGTGCAGCTGCCGCTCGGAGGGGGCGTGGTCGGAGGGGTGGTCGTGGGCGGGGTGACGCCGGCGAACTTCACCGAGTACTTCGCGAAGTCCCAGTCCGACTGGGCCACGCTGCTGCATGTGCCGGAGGTCTGGCCGTTGTTGTCGGGCGGGGAGCACTGGCGGTCGCGGTTGAGGGACCAGAAGGTGAAGCGGTCCATGTGGTGACTGGTGGCGTAGTCCAGCACGGTCTGGAAGTCGGCCTGCCTGAAGTACTCCCCGGTGTCGCTGCGGCCGTTCATGCCGGAGAAGCCTTCGTGCGCGTACGCAGTCGCCGCGTCCCAGCCGAAGGTGGACTGCAGGATGGAGTTGAAGTTCGTCAGGGCGCTCGTCTGTGCGGCCGCCCCGTTGAACCCGCCGTCGAAGGGCATGATGGAGAAGTTGTTCGGCGTGAAGCCCTGCGACTTGGCCTCGTTGAGCATTTGCTTGCCGAACCAGCCGGTGCCGTCGGCGGTTCCCGCGGTGGTGACCGAGACGTAGAGGCCCGGGTTGTTCTGTTGGAGGATCTTGGCAGCGCCGATCTCGTGGGCGACGGCGGCCGTGTTCTCGTACTCCGGCTCCTCCAGGTCGAAGTCGATGGCCTTCAGTTGGTACTTGGTGATGACCTGTTGGTAGGCGGCCGCGGTGGACGCCGCGTCGGAGCACGTCTGGCCGAGCTTGGTACCCCCGTACCCGCCGATGGAGACCGACACGTCACCGCCCTTGGCGCGGATCGCGTTGATGACGGATGCCACGGCGGTGTCCGACGAGACCGGCGATGTACCGTCCCAAGTCGGGCTGCAGCCACCCCCGTTGGGGGCGAGGATGAACGCGAGCTGGAACGCCTTGAGACCGGTGGCGTCCATGATGGCGCCCGCGTCCGGCGGGTTGTTGTCGTGCGGCATCAGATAGGGCGCGGCGGCGTACCACCGGTTACTGAGCGCGGTGGCGTCGGCCGACGCACCCGAAGCCTGCTGCGCGGCGAAGGCAGCGAGTCCTGCGGTGGCCAGCGCGGCGGTGGCGGCACCACAGAGCAGAGCGCGAAGACGCTTCATGGGGACTCCTGTTGGGAGAAGGTGCCGCCAGAATCGAGGGTTGACGCAGGCACGTCAATGAGTTGGCCTAGACCATTGCGGTTTCTTGAAGATTGACGCACCGGGGAGGCGGGCGCCAAGAGTGCGGCCGGCAGAGCGGCGGGCGTGGCCATGGTGCTCCAGCCGGTCGAGTTCGCGCAGACTCGCCGACGAGCGGTGAACACACCCCACCTCGCCGCATCGTCCGCGCCGGAGCCCGCTTCGAACGCGGACACCTCGTCAAATGCCCCAAGGCTTGCGCAGCCTGGCCCGAGATGAGTGGGAGACCCGTCCCATCGACACCCGCAGCTTTCCTCGTTGACGTGGGGGGGACGCCCGCTCCGGCGACCACGGCTCACGCCCGGCCCGGACGGCCGGAGTCGGGGAATCCTTGACACTCCGGAGTGGCAGGAGGAGCATCCTCACGTCGCTGACAACGTTGTCGGAGCGGCGCCGTTCCGGAGTGGTCACGGCGCCCCGCTCCCACCGCGTTGACCGTCCGTCACACATGAAGGGCAGGAACGGTGTCAGACACGCGCAAACGTCGGACGCACACCGGGCTCCGAGCTATCAGCTCCGTCGCGGTGACCGCCATGGCCACGCTGGGTATGGCTGCCACAGCCGCCCCCGCCTCGGCGGCTTCCCCGCACGGCACCGCCAAGGATCCGGTGTCGTACGTCAACCCGCTGATCGGCACGTCCAACGCGGGCAACACCTATCCGGGCGCCGTGCAGCCGTTCGGCATGCTGGCCTGGAGTCCACAGAACTCGAAGGGCAAGCAGGTATCGACACCCGCTCCCGGCGGCTACCAGTACGACGCAACGAAGGTACGCGGCTTCAGCCTCACCCATCTCAACGGCGTCGGATGCTCCGGTGCGAACGGTGACATCCCGATCATGCCGTACGTGGGTGACGTCGACTCCTCGCCCACCACGGACGTCTCCGATGCGAAATATGCCAGCGCCTTCTCGCACACCGACGAGACAGCCTCACCCGGCTACTACAAAGTCGGCCTGGCCAGTGGCGCGTCCGCGGCGCTCACCACGACCGCCCGGACCGGCTCAGGGCAGTTCGGCTTCCCGGCGGACAAGCCCGCCAGCATGCTCTTCCGCACCTCCAACTCGGAGACCGGCAGCACGGGCGCCACCGTGAAGATCAACACGGCCGACCGGACCGTGACGGGCTCCGTCACCGCAGGCAACTTCTGCGGTCCGCAGAGCGCGAACAACCGCAAGGACCTGTACACGCTGTACTTCACCGCCCACTTCGACAAGGCGTTCGCGAAGGTCGGCACCTGGACGGACGGTACGGTCGAGCCCGGCTCCACCTCGGCCTCCGGCGGTACGGGGTACAGCTCGTCCGGGAAGGCCGTGGAGGGCAAGGGCTCCGGCGCGTACATCACCTTCGCCGACGGAACCACCAAGGTCCAGGCCAAGGTAGCCATCTCCTATGTCAGCCCACAGAACGCCGAGGCCAACCTCCGCACGGAGAACGGGCCCCACAAGAGCTTCGACTCCGTCAGGACGCAGGCCGCCAAGGTCTGGAACAGCACCCTGAAGTCGGTCGAGGTGGGAGGCGGCACCGACGCCCAGCGCTCCACCTTCTACACCGCGCTCTACCACTCCATGCTGGAACCCACCCTGACCAGCGACGTGGACGGCCGCTATCTCGGCGCCGACCGCAAGCCGCACCGGCTCGCCAAGGGGCAGAAGGCGCAGTACGGCACCTTCTCCGGATGGGACCAGTACCGCGCGCAGGTGCAGCTGATGACGCTGCTCAACCCGAGGGCAGGCAGCGACTACGCGCAGTCCCTCTACAACTATGCGAGTCAGCGCGGCGGCGAGTGGGACCGCTGGCTGCTGGAGAACGGCAAGACGAGCGTGATGTCGGGAGACCCTTCGGACGCGGCTCTCGCCGGCATCTATGCCTTCGGCGGTCATGACTTCGACGTCGAGGGCGCGTTGAAGTCGCTGGTCGAGGCAGCGACCGTGCCGACGGCGAACGACTCGGACAGTTCGGGCTGCAACGTCGAGTGTGTGGGTCAGCGGCCCGCGCTCGACAAGTATCTGGAGCTCGGGTACGTACCGGCGGACAACTGCCACTGCTGGGGAGGCGCAGCGGAGACGCTGGAGGACGCGGCGGCCGACTACGGCCTGTCCGAGCTGTCCCGGCAGACCGGGAAGACCGCCGACGCGAAGAAGTTCCTGGACCGCTCGGGGAACTGGACGAACGTCTTCGACGCCAACGCCACTCCGCAGGGCGGTTACATCCGCGACCGCAAGGCCGACGGCACCTGGGTGGGCACCTTCACGCCGGGCACCGGCAGCGGCTTCGTCGAGGGGTCCAGCGCGCGGTACACCTGGATGGTGTACTCGGACGTGGCGGGCCTCGCCAGTGCGATGGGCGGCAACGACCAGGCGCTGAAGCGGCTCGATGCCTTCTTCCGTACACCGGACGGGAAGTTCGACTTCTCGGCGCAGGACGCCACGCGTTACGACGCGACCAACGAGCCGGACATCAACGCCCCTTATCTGTATAACTACTTGGGAGCGCCGTACAAGACACAGGAGACGGTCCGCGCGGAAATGGACCAGCTGTGGACCGACACCCCGGGCGGCATCCCCGGTAACGACGACGCGGGAACCATGTCGTCCTGGTACGTCTTCTCGGCGCTGGGCATGTACCCGCAGAACCCGAGCCGTGCCGATCTGATCCTCTCCGCTCCGCTGTTCCCGCACGCAGTGGTGCACACCGGGCACGGGAAGACGATCACGATCAACGCACCTGCCGCGTCGGCGGAGAACAAGTACATCCACGGCCTGAAGGTCGATGGCAGGACGTCCGACAAGCCGTGGGTACCCGCCTCGCTCGTCACCCATGGCGGCACGCTCGACTACGCCCTCGGCGCGACCGCGGACACCTCCTGGGGAAGCGCGGCGGCCGACGCCCCGCCGTCCTTCCCCGGCGGCGGCGTGAAGTACTTCACCGGCGCCACGCCTGCGCAACTGAAGGTCGAGCCCGGATCGGGCAGCGCGGAGACGACCGTCAAGGTACAGACCCTGGAGACAAAGGCCACCGACGTCCACTGGACGGCGAAGCCGCCGGCCGGTGTCACCGTCACGCCCACGGAGGGCGACTTCACGGTCCCGGCACACGGTTCGGCGAGCGCGAAGCTCACCGTATCGGCCGCGGCAGACACGGCCGAGGGTCACTACACGGTCCCGGTGACGCTGAGGTCCTCCGCCGGCAACGAGCTCCCGAAGACGTCGGCCGCGGTGACCGTCGCCGAGAAGAACAGCATGCTGTGGAACCGCAACAGCACCGGCGTCTCCACCGACGACGACAATCCGCAGGCCAACTTCGATGGTGAGGGCTGGAGTTACTCGGCCAAGGCACTCGCGGCGGCGGGCGTGACACCCGGCGGGACGGTCTCGTCCGGCGGCTTCGACTTCGGCTGGCCCAAGGTGGGCGCGGGCGACCCCGACAACATCGAGGTCGCGGGAGCCGGCCCGCAGGTACTGAACGTCCCGTCGGAGCCGGAGGACACGAAGCTCAGCCTGCTGGGCAGCGCGGCCGAGGGCTCGGCCAGCGGCCGGGTGACGCTGACGTACACCGACGGCACCACGCAGCAGGCGGAGATCGGGTTCAGCGACTGGACGCTGGGGGGTGGCACGCAGAATCCGTCGTTCGGCAACACGGTCGCGGTCCACACCACGTACCGCGATGTGCAGGGCGGCGGTAAGGACCCGGTGGGTACCGAGATCTTCGCCACCGCCCCGATCACGCTCCAGTCGGGTAAGGAGCTGGCGAGCGTGACCCTGCCGTCCACCACGGACGGCGGCGTGATCCACATCTTCGCGGTGGACACCGCCTGACACGGGTGATCGGAACGGGCCGTCACGGCAGGGACACCGTCCTTGCCGTGACGGCCCGTTCGCCGTTCGGCAACCGGTCTGCCTGTGAAGGTGCAGTCCGTGAAGGGCGCAATGCGGTCGTCTTGCCCCTGAGATCAGACGCCGGTGCTTCCGTCGATTCGCTCGCGGATGAAGTCGGCGTGCCCGTTGTGCCGGGCGTATTCGGCGGTCATGTGCGTGTAGATCCACCGCAGGCTCACCTCGCCCCCCATGAACGGGCTGGTGTCTTCCAGTCGCCGAGTGGCGCAGTTGGCACGGGCGCGGGCGATCTCGTCCTGCCAGGTGGCCCGGGCCGTCTCGAAAGAGATGTTGTCGGAGAGGCCGAATCCGTCGTCGCGGCCGTCAGTGTCGGCCTGCGGACTGTGGATGGCCGGTACGTCCTCGCCCGTCAGCACGCGGCGGAACCAGTTCCGTTCGACTTCGGCCATGTGCTGGACGAGCCCCAGCAGGGTCAGCGGCGAAGGAGGCACGGAGGCGGTCCGTAGCTGGTCCTCGGTGAGGCCGTCGCACTTCATGGCCAAGGTGGTCCGGTAGAAGTCGAGCCAGCTCTCCACATTCGTACGCTCGTCGGCGTTCAGGGGCGGCATCGGCCGTTCAGTGGTCGTCATGATCGCAGATCATGTCAGCGGGGTCTGACACGCCTACCCACCCGCTGCCGCAAGAGCTCGGCGCTGCCAGGTAATGCAACTCATCCGCCGAATCGAGATGCTCAGGAACACCGACGTTCCTCCACGAACCTGCGCGGAGCGGCACTGGTACGCGGACGGCATGGGGCGGCCGAGGTCTGCGAGCGCAGTGTTTCCGCGCGCAGGGCATCAGTGGACGAACCGGACCACGGGACGCAGTCGTGAGGTGAGGTCGGCCAGCATCTGTTCGGCCTGTGGCAGTACGCGGGGACCGAGGGAGGCGGTGCCGACGGCGACGGCCACTCCGGTCCAGGCCAGTGGGCCCAGCGGCGTGCACCCGAAGAAGTGGCTGACGACAGGTGTCTGGACGAGGGCGATGAGCACAGCGGCGGTGCCGAGGACCGTGGCCAGGACCAACGGGCTGTGGCGGCGTCCGACGACGGTCTGCGTGAGTTGGGCGCCGACCACACCGCACAGGGCCATCGTGCTGGTGCGTCGTGCCGTGCCGGGGGTGAGGGTACCGATGAGCCACGCGGTGGCCGCGCCGATACCGGTGATCAGGCCACGTTGGCGGATCTGACGTGTCAGCGGTTGCCCGAGGACGGCGACGCCCACGGGTACGGTATCGGCTGCGGTGGGCTCACCGGCGGGTTCCGGGTCGTGGGGGGTGACCGCGACCGCCATCGCCGGGAACATGTCGGTGAGCAGGTTGACCAGCAACAGCTGACGTGTCGACAGCGGCGACGTGCCGGACAGCAGTGTGCCCAGTACGGAGAAGCCGACCTCGCCGGCGTTCCCGCCGAGCAGGATGCTGATCGCGTCGGCCACGCTGCGCCAAAGGGCTCGTCCTTCGCCGATGGCGTCGATGAGGACCGACAGTTCGTCGTTGGTGATCACGAGGTCTGCGGCGTTGCGTGCGGCTGCCGATCCACGTGCGGCGATACCGACCCCGACATCGGCGGCGCGGATTGCGGCGGCGTCGTTGGCGCCGTCCCCCACCATGCCCACGACGCAACCCGCCTCCCGGAGTGCCTCGACGACCTGGAGCTTCTGCTCGGGTGCGACGCGGGCCACTACGCCGCAGTCCCGGAGCAGGCGGCCCCGTCCCGCCCGGTCCAGTGAAGCCAACTCGTTGCCGGTGACGACCGTGACATCCGCGGGCCAGCCCAGAGCGATGGCCACGGAGCGGGCGGTCTGCGGGTGGTCGCCGGTGAGCATGACGGGGCGCACGCCGACCTCTCCGAGACCGGCCACGAGCGGGGCGGAGCTGGGGCGGGGGGTGTCGGCCAGTGCCACGAACCCGATGAGATCCAGCAGTTCGAGGGGCTTGTCCAGCGCCTCCCTCGCCTCGTCGTCCGTCGCGAGACGGCGCTGGGCGACGGCCAGGAGCCGCAGGCCCTGGCCGGCGAGGGAGAGAGCCTCTTCGACGGCTGCCGTATCCGTATCCGGGCAGCAGGGCAGCACAACTTCCGGCGCGCCCTTGACGACCAGCAAGTTCGAACCGTCCGCGTCTCTTCCGGTGGCGGCGGCATATCCCCGGCTCGCCTCGAAGGGCTGGGCCTTTACGGTGGTCCACCCTGTCTCGGGCGGGGCCGCCACCAGGACCGCCTCGTCGGTGGCATGCGCGTGGGCGCCCGGCTGCTCGGCGACGCGGGGGCAGGCCCGGGCGGCAATGCGGAGGATCTGTTTCGACTCAGGGGTGTCGGCCGGCTGCTCGGCGCCTGTGCCGGTGATCAGGCGGACGACCCGCAACCGGTTCTCGGTGAGGGTCCCGGTCTTGTCGAAGCACATGGTGTCCACGCGTCCGAGTGCCTCCAGGCTGCGTGGTGTGCGTACCAGGACGCCAAGCTTGCTCAGCCGCCGTGCCGCGGCCATCTGCGCCACGGTCGCGACCAGAGGCATTCCCTCGGGCACGGCGGCCACTGCGACTGCCAGTCCACCCTGGAGGGCTGTGCGCACCGGGCGGCCGCGCAGCAGGGACAGGCCGGCCACCGCGGCGCCGCCGGCGAGGGTGAGGGGCAGCACCCGGCGGGTCAGCCGGTGCAGTCGTGCCTGAACCCCCGCCGAGGTGGGGACCCGGGCGGCGAGGGACGCCGCGCGGCCGGCTTCGGTCTGGTCGCCCGTGGCCACCACCACCGCCCGGGCGTGGCCGGCCACCACCGTGGTGCCTTCGAACACCATGCATCTGCGGTCGGCGACGGGCGCCTGTGGTACGGCGGCCACTTGTTTGCGGGTGGGCAGTGACTCGCCCGTCAGCGAGGACTCGTCCACCTCGAAGCCACTGACCTCCAGCAGCCGCGCGTCGGCCGGCACCACATCGTTGGTGCGCAGCTCGATCACGTCGCCGGGCGCCAGCCGCGAGGCCTCGACGACGGATGCTTCCTCTGCTGACGGGTGAGCGAGTCGCCGGGCGTTTTGCCGCTGCCCGGTCACGAGTGCGGACAGTGCACGCTCCGCGCGCAATCGCTGGACCCCGCCGACCAAGGCGTTCACCGCCACGGCGGCGATGACCAGGAACGCGTCCACCGCGGAGCCCAGCAGTGCCTGCGCGGTGGCACCGACCACCAGGACCGGGGTGAACGGGTCGTCCAGTTCGGCCCACACGGCGCCGGCCAGACGTGCGCTCACCCGTGCGGGCGCGAGGGCCGGGTGCGTGGCAGCGGCGCCCGCGAGGTCGCCGGCCCGGGTCCGTACCACCGTCACGGCGGTGGGCGCGGCACGCGAGGCCTTCGCCAGCCGGGCCATGACCTGCTCGGGCTGCAGCGCGTGCCAGGGCACTCGCGGAGTGGGGTGGGGAGTCGTACCGGCGGCTACACCGAGTGCGGCGCACCAACCCATGACCAGGGCCGCGGCAGCGGCGATATTGACGGGGCTGAGCCGCACTTCGAGGGGGAAGGGAACCCGCTGCGACCGAGCCCCCTGCGTGAGTACCAGGAGCTCGGAGAGCGTGGCACCCGCCTCGGCGCAGAACTTGGCACGCCGGCTGACCGCCCGCGCTGCGGGTACGGCTGACAGCAGCCGCCATACACCCTCGAGTCCGCGCAGAGGCAGAAGGTCGGCGCCCCAGACGACAGCGCTGCGCTCGTCGGTGACGGCGACGGCGATGTCACTGCGGAGCAGTCCAGCGAGCACGTCGTGGGCGGCGGAAGTCAGCTCCCGTTCGGCTGCCGCCCGGTCGTGCGGGACGCGCGCCACCGTGAGAACCGTTCGGCCCTCGTTCTGCAGGGCAGCCACCACCTCGGCCAACGGGATCTCGGCAGAGGCGAGTTGGTCGGCCAGGGTCCCGAACTCGCCCAGCGAGCAGTCGTCCACCACCACGACGTGCAGACCGGCTCGGCGCGCTGCGTCCAGCGCGGCTTCGGCCATGGGGTCGACCTCCCAGCCGACCAGAACGGTGCCGACGTCCCTGCCGCGCACCGACGCGACCATCAGTCCCGCGTCCAGCGCCGTCTCATCAGGCACCGGGCGAAGACCGATGCACGGTACCTCGGACGGCGTTGTCGCGTCCTCGGGCGCGCTCACGGCCGCGGTGGCTTCCTGCCACAACCGGTGGTGATCCCAGCCGGCCATGCTGGGGTGGACTTCGAGCACGGTGCGTCGAGTGCTGCGCAGTGCTGCGGGATGCAGGACCACGGTGTCCACGAGCTCCAGTTGGCGCAGCCGCTCGGGGTCGCGGACCAGCACGTCCTCGCGTGCCAGGGCACTGCCGAGAGCCGCGGTGAAGGCCGCCGGTCCGTAACGTGCGGCCTTGGGGGAACCGGCCAGTACGGTCTCGGCCGCCTCGTCGATGCTGCGGGTGAACAGGAGCTTGGTGGCGGCGCCGCCCAGCATCCCGTTGACCGCAGCAGCGGCATATTCCTCACCCGGGCTCGGACGCAGCGGCGGACGTACGACGTCGGTGTCGGCCACAGTCAGCCGATCCGGGGCGCACAGCGTGTCGTGTACGGCGTCGAACGTCGCGAGCTGAGCCAGGGATTCCACCAACTGGGCACTCCGCAGTGCCGCGTCGAGCAGCAGCGGACTCGGCGACTGCCCGATCCCGCAGACGGCCGCATGGGCCGCGGCCAGCACCAGATCGGATGCGTCCGGGCCCAGTGCACGACTCAGCACCGCGCGTACCCGCGAGTCCTCACGCAGCACGACGACCGCGGCCACCATGGCCTCCGGGGCGCGCTTCAGAAAGGCTGCCCGTCCCGCGAGTGCTACGCCGATGCCCGCCGCGTCGCACGCCAGGGCGACCGCGTTGGCGCGCACGCTCCCAGCGGCACCCGGGTGCACGTGTTCCAGCACCTGATCGCCGACGTGCACAAGCCCGTGTTCGGCGGCCAGTTCGGACACCGTGTCCGCCACCTGCTCGCTGACCGCGTCCTCGGTCGTCTGCACGACCAGCCGCCCCAGGCCGCCGTCCCAGTAGGCGATCAGCACGTCAGGGTGCTCGGCCAGCTCGACAGCCACTTTTCTGGCAGCGGCCTCGAGCCGTTCCACGGTTCGAACGGGCGCGTCCGGGTGGTGCTGCAGTGCGAGGTGCATCCGTGAACCGGCGCGCCAGTATCCGACCTGAGGAGTGATCGCGTTGCGGGCGGCCCTGCCGACCCGCAGCGCGGTCGCCGACACCGCCGCCGCCCCGTCCACCGCGCCGCGCGCACCGGCATTCACGAGATCAGCGGCCATCCGCGCCGCATCTGCGGTCGGCGTGGCGATCCGACGGGTGGCCTGGACCGGCACAGCCAAGGCGCTCTGGAGGGCCACGGCGGGCAGCCCGGTCAGCAAGCGGAGCAGCATGTCTCACCTTCGCGGGCTTGCCGCACGGAGCCGGGAGCAGAACGGTCCGTGACAGGCGCCGGGCGCGGAACGGTCGTAACAGCGGATGGGAGGCGGCCTCAGGACTTCTTCCGCCCACCGGCCTTGGCGCGCGAGGTGCCCGAGGCGCTCGTGGCGGCGCGCTTGGACGAGCGGGCCTTCGCCGTCCCGGAGGCGGTCGACGCCTTGGCCGGGCGGGTCTTCGCCGTTCCCGACGCGGTCGATGCTTTGGCCGGGCGGGTCTTGGCCTTTCCGGAAGTGGCCGATGCCTTTTTGGCCGGGCGGGTCTTCGCCGCTCTCGTGGTGGTCTGCGCCTTGGCCGACCGGGCGGCCTGCTTCACCTGCGAACCTTCCGCCCGGGCCTCGCCGGCGGCCTGGGCCCCCGCGGTTTCCGTCGGACGCGGCTGCGTGAGCCACACCACTGCGGCGCCCGTCACGGCCACCGGCCACTCGACCACACCGGCTACACCGAGCAGCCCGGCACCGGTGTATGCCGCGACACGCCGAGCATGCGGCGAGACGATCCCGACGGAGTCCAGAACACCGTCGACGATCCCCTTCACCCGGTCCGCGCCGGGGACCCTGTCCATTGCTGTCATCACCCGCTGCATGGGGTGCGCCAGTGCCTCCTGGACGGGATGCTGCACCTTCGTGTCCCCTGAGCCAGACACATGGGATCTGTCAGTCATGGTCGCTCTCTCTCCGTCGGGCAGGTGAGACGGACGGCCCGCGGCCGTGACGTCTCTCACCTTTCAGCAACCTTGACAAGATCACGCAACTACGGCAAGCCTGGACATATCCACTTACCGCCAAGTGAGGTAACAGGCGGTGGACGCCTCAACACCAAGGGCCCGGCCCTCCCGGCTGCGACAAGTCCGGGAAGACCAGCCGCCCGGTCCCGCCGACGCGTCTCCACGGATCGCCGACCGACACCCCCGCGTGTCCTGGCCGCGAGGAGTTGAGGACATGAGCGCCCGTCCCGGCCCAGGGCCGCCCTGCGCCCGTCGACTGACCCGCGTCACGCTGCGCCCCGCCTGATCGACCGAGCTGTTCGGCATGTGCAGTGGCAGCCCAACGTGTTCCGCAGGTGCCAGAACCCCCTACCTCCAGTGGAGGCCCGTTTCATGCGCATCGAACTGACCTGGCCGCGCTCTGGCGCCCAAGACCGGACCCTGACCCTCGCGCTCCCCCACCTTCCCGCCACCGGTCTGCTCCGCCCAGCTCTGCGGTACACGAGCCGGCTGTGCACTCCTGTTGCTCTCCGGCGCGCCGCCGCCTGCGCGGAGCCCCTCATCGGAGCCGCAGCCCAGGCCGCCGGTGCGGACGCACTGACCCGGGCCGCCCTGCCGTACGCCATCCGATTCACCCGGCAAGCACTCCACAGCGGCACACCCGCCGCCATCCCGAGCCAGACAGCGCGAGCCATCCCCTCCGGATCACACTCGCCGACTCCCCCACCGCCTGCGCGCTGAACGACGGACCAGGAATTCAGCCCCCGGCGCAAGGGCGCAATCGTCAACGCACCGTGACCTCACGTGGAGCCTCTTCGTTCAACTGCAGGTGACGACCGTGGCGAAACCGTCGGACGGACGCGGTCACCGGTATGTGTGGTGAGCAGTCTCCGTATCGGAAACCCCGCTGCCCAAACCGGGCTGACACCCACGACGGAACACCGACCGAACGAATGTTCCATGAATGAGTGACGCGGGTGAACCTGTCACTCGTGCGGAGGGGTCGGACTGCCGCAGCCTCCTCGTCGATGTTCCCTGGTATCAGGCATCACGGGAGGACTCAACATGACGCCCATCAGCGGCGGTGCACGACAGCGGACGGTACGCCGCGCCGTGTGTACAGCCCTGCTGATCGCGTTGATGACGTTGTTGCACGGAGTGTTCACCCCAGCCGCCGCACCTGTCTTCAAGGTCGGCCTCGATCACAGCAGCCGTACGCTTCACGAAAGTCAGACGGTCAGCGCCGCTGTCATCGACTCAGCGTCATCAGAGCTGTCCTGCCCACCGGCTCCCAGCCGTCACAGCGACGACCACAGGTGGCGGTCCGGAACAACCTCGTTCGGCAAGCCACGCCACATCCCATCTGCAGCTACCGCGGTGGCGACCGACCCCACGTTCGGCGCAGAGCCCACAGCACCTGGACGCCGTGCCTGCGCACCGGCGCCTGTGGGCAGAGCCGGCTCGGCTGATTCTCCAACAGGTCTCGTGCTGCGCTGCTGATCGGCTCCGGCCGCACATCTCTCGTACACGTCGTGCTCTGCCGCGAGCGGCACGCGAGGTGCGGCCTGCCGTCGTCAACACCTACGTCACGTGACCTCGCAGGAGAACCCGTCATGCCCGCAGATGTCTTCGCGGCCGTGAGCGCACTGGTGCGCGCCGAAGCGGCTCGCCAGCCCGCCCAGCCCTCCGCGGCGCCGTTGTCGCCGGACAGTTCACATGCACTCACGGCCTCGGAACGAGAACAGAATTCCTGTGCCCCGAGCCCGACCACTCCACAACCGAATCCCGCGTCCGCTCCGCCTCGGGCCGGCCTGCTGTCCGACCTGCAGCGTCGGCTCCTGGCATTGCTCCACTGACGCCAGGTCAGTCAACCCGAGCGCAACCCCGTGGACCCGATCGTCATCCGTACTTCGCATGACCGTGCAGGAGAGACAAGCTGACATGCAGTCATTCAACAACCGTGCCCGCAGCTGCCACCGGAGTGTCGCCGCCCCAAGCCCCATCCCTCACAGATGCGAGGGGATCCACGTCGGCTCCGAGCTCGCCCACGGGCGGGCCACTGGCACCATCCGCGCCCTGTGAAGGGCATCATCCACGACCCCAGCGGCCGACGCCGGCGGGGGAAGGCCCTCTGGCGCGGCGAAGAGGGTGTGTGCGGAGCAAGGGGTAGAGACGACTTCGCCGCATCTCTGGTGGTGTTCCTGGTCGCGCTGCCGCTGTGTGTGGGGGTGGCTGTCGCCTCCGGTGTTCCGGCCGAGCTGGGTCTGGTCACGGGAATCGTGGGAGGGCTGGTGACCGGATTGCTGCCGGGGAGCAGTCTCCAGGTCAGCGGCCCAGCGGCCGGCCTGACGGTGCTGGTCTACGAAGCCGTGACGGCTCACGGCCTCGCCGGCCTCGGTGTTCTCGTCCTCGCCGCCGGCCTGCTTCAGCTCCTCATGGGCGTACTCAGGCTGGGCCGCTGGTTCCGGGCCATCTCTGTGGCCGTCGTCCAAGGCATGCTCGCCGGCATCGGACTGCTGCTTATCGCCGGCCAGTTGTACGTCATGGCCGATCGCGAGGCGCCTGATACCGGGCCTTCCAAGATCGCCGGTATGCCCGGTCTGCTGGCCGATGTGTTCAGTTCCGCCCAGTCCATGGTGGCTCTCGGACTGGGCCTCGGGACGATCGCTGTCCTGGTCGGGTGGAAGCGCCTCCCTCCGTCGATGCGGCTCGTGCCCGCTCCGCTGGTCGCTGTCGCCGTCGCCTCCGCTACCGCCGCGATCTGCGACACGCCTGTCGCGAAGGTCGAGGTACAGGGGCTGCTGGACGCCATCCAGCCACCGAGCGCGGACGCATTCGGGCTGTTGACTCAGCTCGGCGTCCTCGGAACGGTGCTCGCGTTCGCCCTGATCGCATCGGCCGAAAGCCTGTTCAGCGCGGCGGCGGTGGACCGCCTCCACGCGGGACCACGCACGGATTACGACAAGGAACTCATCGCCCAGGGCGCCGGCAACGCGGTATGCGGTGCGCTCGGCTCGCTGCCCCTGACCGCGGTCATTGTCCGCAGCGCGGCCAATGTCCAGGCGGGCGCACGGAGCAAGGCGTCCAGAGTGCTGCACGGGGTATGGCTGTTGTTGTTCGCCGCGCTGCTGCCGTCGGCACTCGGTGTGATTCCGCTGTCCTGCCTCGCGGGCATCCTCGTCTACTCCGGCGCGAAGCTCGTCCCTGTCAAGGAGCTGATTGTGCTGTGGCGTGCGCACCGGGGCGAGGCAGTGATCGTGGTCGCCACGGCTGGGATGATCGTCGTGGCGAACATGTTCGAAGGCGTGCTGATCGGTGTTGCGCTCTCCGTGGCGAAGTCGGCGTGGGACACCTCTCACCTTCAGGTCGATGTCGCCGACGGAGGAGTCGGCGTGATCCGCGCGCGGCTGACGGGCAATGCGACGTTCCTCCGACTGCCGGCGATACTCGACGCCCTGGAGGCGCTGCCGAAGGACCGCCCGATCGAGCTCGACCTGTCGGGCCTGCGGCATCTGGACCATGCGTGCCTCACTGCCCTGACCACCTGGGCGGACAGACACAACACCCCGGGCACCGCCCCGGTCAGATTGGTCCCCGCGGAACCCTGACCGACACGACTCATGACGGCGGTTCGGGCCGTGCGCCGGTGCAGGCCTCTACTGGTCGGTGCCGCAGCCGGCCCCTGCCCCACCGTACGGACGTCGGGGCGCCGCCACCGGACGGTACGCACGCAAGCGACGGGTGTCCCCCCAGACGTCGGGGGGACACCCGTCTTGCACACAACGTGTCAGTGGTCGTCCCAGTGCCCGTCATGACCGACGTGCCGGTGACCGTCGTGCACGTAGTCCACGTGGTCCCCGTGCGGCACCGCGACATGCCCGCACCCGTCGCCATGCTGGTGCGCGTGGTCGCCGTGAGCGGTGTGCCCGCCCGGTTCACACTCGTCCACATGGCCGTCGTGAACACGATGGAGGTGACCGTCGTGCACGTAGTCCACGTGGTCCTCGTGCGGGATGGCCACGTGGCCGCAGCCCTTGCCGTGCTGATGCATGTGGTCGGGATGGGGGGCATGTGCTGTGGTCATGACGTTCTCCGGTCGTTCCTCGGAAGCGGCCTGCGCGCATTCGGCTTGCGCCACTGGCTCGAACTCTCCCTCCAACGAGCACCGGTACAGCTTGTCACCGTGGCGCGTCCGGTCGGGTGCGAAACGCGTCCGATGGGGTGACCGGGGCCTCGCAGAGCACGTCAGGGCTTCACCGGCACCCGTCTTCGTCGGCTCCGCAACGAGGCTCCCGGTCTTTGGGCCCGGCATGGCTTCCCCCCTTTGTCAGCAATGATTCGAGGGGTGGTGTCACCGGACCGGAAGGCACTGCCTCGCGATGGACGCGTTCATCATCGCGGGCGGGCCTGTGAGGGCTCGTGAGGTCGATGATCACGACCCCGATGCGGCCAGTCTCGTCGAGACACGCAACGCTCAGGAAGGCTTCCGCGGGAAGGCGTTGAGGGCCACTGTGAACAATGCAACGATTCCGCAGAACCGGTCGGCACGGAAGGATTAGTCGCGATGCATGATCGTAAGCGTCTTTCGGCCTCAGCGGCTTTCGACGCGCTGGGAGCCGAGTACGAGCGGGCTTTTGCCGAGTCGGCAGCCCACCATGCTTCGCTGCAGCGCCTGTTGGAACTGCTCGCGCCGCACAGCCGGGTATTGGACGTCGGCAGCGGGACAGGACGGCCGACCGCGCACATCCTGGCCGAGGCCGGCCACGAGGTGCTGGGTGTCGATGTCTCGCCCGTCATGGTGGAACTCGCGCGACGACAGGTGCCCGACGCCTCGTTCGAGTGTGCCGACATCCGCCATGTCACCCTGGAGAACAGCAGTTTCGACGCGGCGTGTGTCTACTTCTCCCTCTTGCAGATGTCACGCAACGACCAGTCCGAGCTCGTCCGGCGGCTCGGGCAGGTGGTGACCCGCGGCGGCCTACTGATGATTGCGACCGTACCGCTGGACGTGGAGGGCGTCGACGTCGAGTTCATGGGCCAGGACGTACAGGTGACCAGCTTCGCTGCTGCAGCATTCACCGAGTTGGTGATCGAAGCGGGATTCTCACTCCTGTGGGAGGAGAACACCCTGTTCACCCCGTCGTACCCCGGCGGGGTGCCCGAGCCTCAACTGTTCCTGCTCGGCCGACGGACCTGACAGCCCGTCCCAGCGGCGACTCGCCGCCACAGCCCCTCTCACACCCCTGTGCGGAGCGCCGCGGAGCTGTCTCATGCGCTGCTTTCCGGCCGAAGCGTGAACTTTCGCGTAAGAACCACCTCAGAAAAGCAGCAGGTCAGGCGGTAGTTCGCAGTTGTACCACCGGATTTCGTCCACATGCTGGACACCTCGCACGGGTCCCGCTCACCGCTTCCGAGCTGGCCGAACGACCATTCGGTTGATGCGCCGCCGGCGAGCCGGGCCGGAAAGAGCTGATCGATGTGCACTCACTGTCTGCATGCACGAGACTCCCGAACGCAATCGCACCCCCAAGCGAAGGAGATTCACAAGTGCGCTACAACATTGGCAAATTGAGCATAATCGCTACGGCATCTGCACTGATCATGACGGGCATGGGCGCCGTGGGTGTCGCGCAGGCCCAGCCCGTGCAGTCGACCAGCCTCTACGCCCCGTCAGCCCTCGTGCTGTCGGTCGGCAAGAGCAACGGCGCCGCTGTCACCGTCCAGCGGGCCGTCACCCTCAGCTGCGCCCCGCGCCCCAGCGGCACTCACCCCTCGCCCACTGCGGCGTGTGCGGATCTGCTCGCGGTCGACGGGGAGTTCACCCAGCTGACCACGCCGCCTCAGCGAAGCTGCACGCGTGAGTGGGATCCCGTCGTCATCAACGCGAACGGTGTGTGGCAGGGCCGGAGCGTCTCCTGGTCGGCCACCTTCAGCAACGCCTGCGAGATGCAGGCGAGCCTGACCGAGGGATCGGTCTTCGGCTTCTGATCGACCCTCGGCGCATGCAATCGCACCCGATGCCCCGGCCCGACGGACGTGTGCCGACCGGCGCACGTGATCGGGGCGAGCGCATCCGTAGTTGAGCGACGCGGGGCCCCCGCCGGCGGGAAGCGTCCCTGTCCATTCCGTCGTGACGACGAGTGCGTCGTCACGACGGCAACTGCGGTCGGGGCATGTGCCGGCAGTCGCCGAACCTCACCCGCGTGAGCCGCCCCACGGGCGAAGACCGATCACGGCGGTGCCGCTGCCAGCTCCACCGTCGTCGTGACGCGTACGAGAGCCGGGCGGCGGGGCGCGGAACCGAACCCGAATTCCACGGGTGGGTCGAGCGGTGCCAGCGCCCCGAGTCCGGCTCCGCCGAGCACGGCGTCCGCAGCGAGAATGGGCCACAGGTCATGGGCTCCGTACCACTCCCGACGCCCCGGGGCGGCAGTGCCCAGGGTGCGCACACCAGGCATCAGCCGCGCAGGGATGTTGCACAGTGCCGCCCAGCGCCGGCTCCTGACCAGCGGGGTGGGCACGGCGCGCAGCAGCCACCCCAGCGGGGTCCGGGAGCCGGTACTCAAGTGCAGACTCAGCGGGCCGGCCTGAATGCTCCACTCGGATCCGCCCCGCCGGACCGTGACGGGAACGACCTCGACGCACTCGAAGCGGTAGGTGGTGGCGACGAAGTCAGCGACGGCAGCGGACGGTGCCAGCAGCAACCGCTCGCCGTTTGGGTGCTGGATCATCACATCACTGAACGACCCGAAGGGTGAACGGGTCCAGTGCCCCACCACCAGCCGAGTTCCGGAGGTCGTCCCCACGCCGGCGATCCAGCCGTCGAATCGCAACCGCTCACCTTTCACACCGCACAGCTTCTCCCACCATCGAGGGAATGCGGCCGATGTCCGCGGCGAGGGCGAAACGTGCACCTTCCACCCGGTCTACCGGGTCGCGCGGATCACGGGGAATCGCTCGCCGACGGCACTTCCGTCCCGGGACGACGAAGAACGCTGGTGGTGTAGTCCGCCACGGCCGCTGCCAGACCGATGTCCAGCTGTGCGCGCTCGGACATGTACCACCGGTGTTCCAGCAGCTCGTGATAGAGCTCGGCCGGATCCATGGTGCTCCGGAGTTCCTGCGGAACCGCACGTACCGTGGGCCTGAACACCTCGCGGACCCAGCGGTGGGCAAGCACCTCCGCACGGGCGCCGAGCGGGTCGCCGGGCGCGTAGTCCTCCTGTGTCGCCATCCAGCTCTCAAGGTCGTTGAGGAGTCGCCGGGCCTGGTTCTCCTCGGCGTCGAGCCCGGTGAGGCGCAGCAGCTGGCGTTGGTGATGGCCTGCGTCGACAACCTTGGGGACGAACGTGATGGTTTCGCCGTTCGGGGAGTTGGCGATCTGCATCTCGGCGACGTCGAAGCCGAGGTCGTTGAGCCGACGCATGCGACGTTCGATGTAGTGATACTTGCCGGCCGGATAGACCGAAGTACGAGTCAGCTCACTCCACAGCTCCTCGTACCGCTGGCAGATCTCGGCGCCGAAAGCGATCGGATCCACCGAGGGATGGAGAGCACCCGAGGCCTCCAGGTCCAGCATCTCCCCGCTGATGTTCACCCGGGCCAGATCGATGTCGTATTCACGCTGTCCTGTGCTGAGTTGGTTGTGCACCTCGCCGGTCTCCGCGTCCACAAGGTAGGCGGCATAGGCGCCGGCGTCCCGGCGGAAGAGTGTGTTGGACAGGGAGCAGTCGCCCCAGGCGAACCCCGCCAGGTGCAGCCGGACCAGCAGTACGGCGAGTGCGTCCATGAGCCGGTGCACCGTGGTCGGGCGCATCGTCGTCTCGAACATCGAGCGGTAGGGCAGGGATCCGTTGAGATGACGAGTGATCAGCACCGGCTCCAGCGGTTCCCCGTCGGTGCCGGTGCGCCCGGTAACCACCGCGAGTGGGTCCACCGCGGGTATCCCGAGCCGGGCCAGGGTGCGCAACAGCTCGTATTCGCGTACCGCCGGCCGTTCGGCGAGCTCCTTGACGGCCACCACGTCGGACCCCGCTCGTGCATAGCGCACGACGTGGCGGGAGATGCCGCGCGGCAGCGTCACCAGGTGCTTCTCCGGCCACTCCTCCAGCGGCAGGTGCCAGGGCAGCTCGAGAAGCAACGCGGGGTGTTCGGGATTGGTGGCGCTGAACTGCAAAGCCATCGGTCGCCTCGCTCGTACTTTCGGTGACGGGACCACCAGTGTGACGTAGCGAGTCGCGCACCCCGTGGCGCCGGGGAGGGAAGCCCGTGCTTCCTGGCCGGCAGGTCCCTGCCGGGCGAGCGGCGGAGGAGACGGCCGGCCGCGCCGGCACCGGTCACCTCGGCCCTGATGGGTACCCCGGAGCCGTTGCGTCCAGGGCGATCGTGCGCACCGGCCAGCGGCTGCGCACAAACAGCTCGATGATGCAGTGGATCAGGTGCTGCTGTCGGGAGACGCCGTCCTCGGCAACGACATGCACGGTGGGGCGCTGCCGGCAGCGAGTCACCAACCCGAGCCGGCCTTCGGGCGTCACCGGGGCGTTGCGGGGGGTCACCGGGCTTCCCTCACGTCTGCGTGCACGGCTCGCCTTCGGGAGGCGACGATGACGACGACCGCCGTCGCGGCCAGTACGGCGCTGACCCACGCGACGTCTCGGTAGTCGTGCGTTGCTGCGGTCGCGATGCCGGCGAGCAGCGGTCCCAGGAACGCACCGGCGTTCAGTGCGACCGTGGCGAACGACCCGTTCAGTGACGGGGCGCGGGACGCGACGAACATGACGCGGTTGACGAATGTCGATCCGATGCCGAACGACAGCCCGCCCTGGATGATCGTCACGATGAACAACGGGGCTGGCCGGGTGCTGGTCGCGGCCAGCACCGCCCATCCGGCAGGCAGGGCGCACAGGGCGAGGATCAGTCCGCGCCGCAGCTGTCCATCGCCGATACGGCCGGCTGCGACGACCCCGACGAACGCGCCCGTACCGAACGCCGCGAGCAGCCCGGGAACCGCGCCGTCAGGCAGGTGAGCGACGTCTGTTGCGATGACGGCGAGGTAGGCGAATGTCGCGAAGGTTGCCCCGTTGACCAGAGTTGCGAGAGTCAGTGCCAGCTGCACGGGTCGCAACCTCAGTTCCCGCGCTTCCTGCCTGATCGAGACGTCGTGGTGACGGGCCGGGGAGGCGGGCGCCGACCGGAACACGAGCGCCAGTGCGGGCAGGCACAGGGCGGCGACCGCCCAGAACGCTGATCGCCAGCCGGACCGATCGCCGAGCATCGCGCCTGTGGGCACACCGGCAACGCACGACAGCGTCACCCCGGACAGCAGGATTGCGGTAGCTCTGGTTTGCTTCGCCGGAGCTGCCAGGGTGGTCGCGACGGACATCGCGACCGCGAGGAAACCGGCATTGACGATGGCGGCGACGATGCGTGTTCCGAACAGCACTGGGAAGCTCGCCGTGATCGCGCCGATCACGTGCACCACGATGAACGCAGCCAGGAAGCCCGCCAGCGCTCGACGCCGTGGCCATCGGGCGCTCAGTGCAGCCATGGCCGGCGCACCCACGATCATCCCGATGGCGTACGCGGAGGTCAGGCTCGCGGCGGCCGCCACCGACACGGACATGTCGTGGGCGATGCCCGGTACGAGCCCGGCCAACATGAATTCGGAGGTTCCTTGCGCGAAAACGGCAAGGCTGAGGACATGGACGAACAGAGGCAAGAGGTCGACTCCAGCGTTGAGCTACGCGGGCAGAGGCATCCGCGCGCCGGGCATCGACCTACGTCAACCGCGTACTGAGGGCGAGAGTCGAAACTGGACCAGACACACGGAACGAATGTCCGGTCGCTGGAAGCGAGATCGACCGAGAACCGATCGGTTACCGGTCAGAGAACAACTCGCCGCCGAGCGACCGGCGGCTCCGTTCTGTCTGACTCAGGGCTCATCACCCGGCGCACAGTACCCACGGCCCCTTTGACCTTCAACCGGATTACGACACGTGGGCTGGTTGAGCTGCACGGAGGTTCGTTCAACGGCTTGCCGGAATGAGCCGCGTCAGTCGGTGCCGGTGCACCTGCGGGGACTGATCGCTCCGCGGAGCGGAAGAACGGTCGGGCGCCGGCCGAAGGACGGCTGGGCCTGGGTGCGAGGTTCGTTCCGGCCCACTGTCAGTGGGTGGGTCTACCGTGCGTGGACAGAGGAACCCAGCGTGAGTAAGGGGAGACCATGACCACACTCGAGAATCGGCCGAACACCGCACTCGTCGTCGTCGACGTGCAGAACGGCGTCGTCGAGGGGGCTCACGAGCGCGACGCGGTCGTCGCGAACGTCGGCCACCTCATTGAGAAGGCACGGCGGGAAGGGACACCCGTTGTCTGGGTCCAGCACTCCGACGAGCAGCTTGTGAGGGGGAGCGACGACTGGCGGATCGTCCCCGAGCTGACTCCGGGCGACGCCGAGCCGCTCGTCGAGAAGAACTACGGCGACTCCTTCGAGGACACCACCCTCGAGACCGTCCTGTCGGGCCTCGGGGCCGGGCGCCTCGTCGTCGTCGGCGCGCAGACCGATGCGTGCATTCGCTCGACGCTCCACGGCGCATTCGTCAGGGGGTACGACGTCACCCTGGTCAGCGACGCCCACACGACGGAGAACCAGACGGCATGGGGAGCACCGCCGCCGGACCAGGTCATCGCGCACACGAACCTGTACTGGACCTACCAGGCGGCGCCGGGGCGGACTGCCGGGACGGTCGAGACCAAGAATGTCGACCTCGGCGGCACGTCCTGAGGCGTGTGCACCAAAGGCCGGGACGCCTCGGTCGGCTGTCACTCCCACGGGTACTGGCCCGAGAACTCGGCGAACGGCCCCATCAGCGCGCGAAGTTGTAGACCCGGATCGCCGCCAGGACGGCATCCGCGGTCGGTCGGCTCGGCCGTCGGACCGACGGCCAGTCGGCGCTCCGGCCGGCCGGCCTCGTGCTGAGGCGTCGATGGTGACCGACTGAGCGCGCTGCTGCGGGCGTGGCGGGCCGGGTCATAGGCCCACGATGACCTGGGCGGTGTCGTCGGTGGCGCCGCCGGGCGGAAGGAGGTCGGCGAGCAGGGCGTCGGCGAGGTTTTCGAGGTCGACTGCATGGTGACGCAACGGATCGGGGCGTCAGTCGTTCCGGTCCTGCGGGCCCGGCCCAACTGCCTGGCGGCGACGCCGCACGTGCCACGCGATGAGTCCGCCCATCACAATCACCGCGACAGCAAGCGTGACGACGCGCCCGGCGACCGCCTCGACTCGCTGGTAGGCGGAGCCTGCGAAGTAGCCGAGCAGGGTGAAGCCGACTCCCCAGACCAGGCCGCCGAGGGCGTTGAAGAGGAGGAAGCGGCGGTAGTGCATGCGGGAGATGCCGGCGAGCGCGGGCATCATGGCGCGGAAGAAGGCGATGAAGCGGCCCAGGAAGACTGCTTCTGGGCCCCGGCGACGAATGAAGTCCTGTGCCTTCTCGATGCGTTGCTCGTGGTGACGCGGCGGTCGTGTCGTCAAGATCCTTGGGCCGAAGTGGTGGCCGATCATGTAGCCCACGGTGTCTCCGGCGACGGCGGCAAGTACGACCGTCAGCGCGAGCCAATAGACCGAGACCTGTCCCTGGTTGGCGAGTACGCCACCCAGGACGACGGCTGTCTCACCGGGCAGGACGAAGCCGAAGAACAGCGCGTCTTCCGCGAACACGAGGGCGCCGACAACCGCGTAGACCAGTGGGCCGGACAGACCGCCGAGCCAGTCGGTGATCGCGTTCATGTGCGGTGTCCTCCGGGTCGTGGCCCGCCGTGGTCCAGTTTCAGGAACTGGGGGCGGTACGTGTGTGGGGCGGCGGTGTCCGGCGTGGCGCTCGGGCGCGCGCCCCACACGCTTCAGCCGACGGTCACGCGTGGAGCGCTCCGGTCCCGAGCAGCGCGAGGAGCAGGACGCCGACGATGATGCGGTAGACGACGAAGGCGTTGAAGGAGTGTCGGGCGACGAATTTGAGGAGCCAGGCGATGGAGGCGTAGGCGACGACGAAGGAGACGGCCGTCCCGACGACGAGGGGTGCGGCGCCCACTCCGGCGCCGACTGCGTCCTTGAGTTCGTACAGGCCCGCGCCCGTCAGGGCGGGGATGCCGAGGAAGAAGGAGAGTCGCGTCGCGGCGACCCGGTCCAGGTCGAGGATCAGCGCCGTGGACATGGTTGCCCCCGAGCGGGAGAAGCCGGGGAAGAGCAGCGCCAGGATCTGCGAACTGCCCACCAGCATGGCGTCCTTGAACGTGGTGTCGTCCTCACCGCGCTTGTGGCGTCCCATCTGGTCGGCCGCCCACATCACCCCGCTGCCGACGATCAGCGATCCCGCCACGACCCACAGGGACGCGAGTGGCCCCTCCACCAGCGGTTTCGCCGCGAGTCCGACGATCACGATCGGGATGGTGGCGTAGATGACCCACCACGCGAATTTGTAGTCGTGGTGGTACCGCTCACGCTTGTCGGTCAGCCCTCGGCCCCATGCGCTCACGATGCGCACGATGTCTTTGAAGAAGTAGACGAGTACTGCGGCGATGGCGCCGACCTGGATGACGGCGGTGAAGCCGACGACGGAGGTGTCGTCGACGGGGATACCCATCAGCCCTTCAGTGATCTTGAGGTGGCCGGTGGAGGAGACCGGGAGGAATTCGGTGATTCCTTCCACGACTCCGAGTACGGCGGCCTGGCCGATGCTTATGACGCTCATGGGTTCCGTCTCTGGGTGCGGCGGATGGGGCGGGGGTGTTGCTCAGGGGTGGCGGGGTTGGCGCAGACGGCGCATGGACCGGCCGATGCGTGCGCGCCACCTGCCGCGTCCGCGCTGCCAGGCGCGGGAGCGGCGGGTCGCGCCGAGCTCGGTGAACAGTGCGTCGTAGGTCGCGGCGATGGGGACGGGGTCGAAGCGCTTGGAGGCTCTCCGAGCGGCGTCTCCCATGCGGCGGCGGGCGCCCTCGTCGTCGATGAGGTCGAGCAGCGCCGCGGCGAGCGCCGCGGCGTCGCCGACCGGGACCAGGAGGCCATCGACGCCGTCGTGGATGATTTCGGCAGGGCCGAGCGGGCAGTTGGTGCTGACCACGGGGACTCCGCAGCGCATTGCCTCGACCAGGGTCATGCCGAACGACTCGGCGTCGGAGGCGCTCGCCACGATGGATGCCTGGGCGAACTCGGCCTCGATGTGTGCGGTCGCGCCCATCAGGCTTGCCCGCCCGGCCAGGCCGCGGTCGTCGATGAGGTCCTGAAGCCGGTCCTTGTCGGTGCCGGTGCCGTAGATGCGCAGGGACCAGTCGGAGCGCTCGGCCGCGACCTTGGCAAAGGCCTCGATGAGCAGGTCGAACCGCTTGGCACGGACCAGGCGTCCGGCCGCGGCGATGACCTGGGTGCTGCCGGCGGTGGGCGGCACGTGGGGTTGGGGCACGCTGTTGGCAATGGTCTGGATGTGCACGCCGGGCAGGCGCATCCTGGTCCGGTAGGCGGTGGCGTCCGCTTCGGTGGTGGTGATCACGGCGTCCAGGCCGCGATAGTGCCGGGCTAGTTGGCTGCGCAGGCGTGTGCTGTGCGTGTCGTGGGTGAGGTGTTCCTGGGCGATGCGCAGCGCGTGGCGGGGCGCGAACCGCGCCAGGTAGACATTGATGCCGGGGCGGGTTCCGATGATCACGTCGGCGTCGCAGGTGCGCAGGTACTCCTCAGCCCGCAGGTCGGTGAGACGGCTGTATTGCTTGTGGCGCTTTTCCGCTGAGGGGAAGGACTCTGCTGGCTGGTGCAGCCGCGGGTCGGCCGTGTCGGCGGCGTCCTTGCGCAGGTCGACGAGCGGCACCAGGGTCATCCGCTCATCGATGGTGAACCGGGGGCTGGTCCGGTGGCGCAGCATCGAGACGATCGTCACCTCATGGCGGTCCGCGAGCGCCGAGGCAAGATTGAGCGTGGTGCGGATGGTGCCGCCGATGCCGTAAACGTTGTGGATCAGGAAAGCGATCTTCACTCGCCGGGGCCCCTTTCGTGGCCTGGACCGTTGCGCTTCGCGTGGGGGCGCATGGCACACTCGGAACACAACAACGTCTACACAGCTGTAGACGCTGAAGTTTTACACGACTGTAGAAGACGATTGAGGGAACGCAAAACCCATGACTGCTGACGCCCGGGGACGGCCTCCCAAGCGGGCCAACGGTGAGCGGGTCGCCGAGGTCCTTGCCGTGCTGCAGCAGGCGGGCGAACCGCTGATCCCCGGCGAAGTCGCCGAGCGCCTTGGTGGCCCAAGGAGATCCGCCAGGCCAAATTCACCCTGGCCGAGCTGGAGGAAGAGGAACAGAGCCTGGAGCGGCTACGGCGCCGGCACCGCGACCTCATGACACGGGACGTCTCCGGCGCCCCGGAGGCCGGCGAACGGCTGCGGCAGTGCGCGGCGGCCTGCGAGGACTACGCGGAACGCGTCTTCCGCGTCGTGCACGAGACCCCAAAGGACAGCCGATGACCACCCGGCCCGCACCGCGGCGGCAGATGTGGCCCCTGTACGCGGCAGCCTTCACCACCGCCTTCGGCGCACACGGCGTCGCGGCCAGCCTCGGCGCCCTCTCCGGCGACGCGGTCACCTCACTCATGGTGCTCGGCGGACTGCTCGCGCTCTACGACGGGGCGGAGGTACTCCTCAAGCCGGTCTTCGGCACCCTCGCCGACCGCATCGGAGCCCGCCCCGTCCTCCTCGGTGGACTGGCCGCCTTCGTGGCGGCCTCCGCCGTCTATGCGGTGGCGGACAGCCCCGGCTGGCTATGGGCGGCCCGCCTGGGCCAGGGCTCAGCCGCCTCAGCGTTCTCCCCCTCAGCCTCCGCGCTCGTCGCCCGGCTCAACCCGGCCGCCAAGCACGGCCGCGCGTTCGGCAGTTACGGGTTCTACAAGTCCATCGGCTACACCCTGGGCCCACTGCTCGGCGGCGTACTGGTGTGGGCGGGCGGGATGCGACTCCTGTTCACCGTCCTCGCTCTGCTCGCCGCAGGCGTGGCGGCGTGGGCCGCCCTGGTCGTCCCGCACGTACCACCGCTCCCGCGCGCGAGGCAGACCGTCGCGGACTTGGCCAGGCGCCTCACCGACCCCGGCTTCCTACGGCCGACCGCCGCCCTGGCAGGCGCCACCGCCGCGCTCTCCGTCGGCGTCGGCTTCCTTCCCGTCTCCGGCGCGGCAGCCGGGCTCGGCACTGTGGCCACCGGCGCGGCCGTCTCGGTCCTCGCCGCATGCGCCGCAATCGTCCAGCCCAGGACCGGACGAGCCCTGGACGCCGGCCGCCTCACCGCACGCACCGGCATCGGAATCGGCCTGCTCACCACATCAGCAGGACTGGCCTGCGCAATGCTGCCCGGGCTGACCGGCGTGCTGCTCGCCGCAGGACTGATCGGTATCGGTACCGGCCTCATCACACCCCTCGGCTTCGCCACCCTGGCCACCTGCACACCCCCCGAACGCCTGGGCCAGACCATGGGATCAGCCGAACTCGGACGTGAACTCGGCGACGCCGGCGGCCCCTTGCTCGTCGCCTCAATTGCCACCCTGGCCACGCTCACCTACGGTTACGCCGCACTCGCCCTGCTCCTGGCCGCAGGCCCGATGACCCTGCTGATCTCCCGCCGCCGAATGCCACCCGCACCGATCGGCACGCCACACACGTAACCATGGGAGACGGGCGCCGCAGCACTCTGTCGGAGGTGCGGCGCGGCTCCTGACCGCGTTCGCAGCACAAGATGAGGCGCGCGCCTGAGCTGTGATTCGAAGAGCTGCTGGTGCAGCTCGGGGTGGTGGCGGTGACGGGGCTGCCGAATCTGCGGCTGCCCCGGGTGGTCAGCTGAGACGCGGGTGGTCGGCCGCGCACTGAGCGGGACCGGCCGCGCCCGGTACGGCAGCAGAGCCCCGATACGTCAGCAGGGCCCGGACCGCGCGTCGCGGTCCGGGCCCTGCCCCGTGCGGTGCCGCCCTGCGGCGGCGGTGCGTCAGCTCTGTGCGGTGTCGTCGCCCGCCTGCCCGGCGCCTTCAGCTGCGCGTGCCTTCTCGCGCATCTTGCGCACCAGCTCCGCCTTCCGGTCGGCTGCATCCTGGCGGTCGCGGTTGCGGTGCGGACCGTTGTTCTGCCGTTCGGCGCGGGACAGCTTCTTGCGCTGGCCGCCGCCCTGGCCCACGGGGTTGTTGATGTTCTTGCTGTCGGTCACGGGTTCTCCCGGTAATGATGTGAAGTGATCTACGGATTCATCGGTGGGGGACGGGCGGCGACGTCGAAGGACGTCAGCAGGTGCCCATCACGCCCTCACTCGTAAATCGGCATCTGGAAGAACATGACAAAGACGTTACCCGGTTCCGTCGGCCCCGCACACCAACCTTTTCGGTTCACCGGCGTCGGCCGGGCCTTCGGCGAGCGCCCGGGGTCAGCCGTTTCCTACCGGGAATCTCAGCACCGCCAGCACCCGCCGGTGGTCGCTGCCCGCCCGGGGCAGGTCCGGATGGGCCTTCCTGGGCCGCCGCGGGCGTACTCAGTGGTCGCGAGCACACTGACGGCATGAGAGATCATCTCACTTGCGCCCCGCCGTTACGGAACACCCTTTAACCGGCGGGGCCGCACCAAGTGAGGTGCAATTCACGCCCGACGACGGGAGCTGAGCGCTGTAGTTGACCCGTGAGCGTCCTACTTGGGCCGGCTGAGCGTTCTGAGTGGCCCGTAGACGGACCCCCCTGGGCGTTGATCACTTTGCTGACAGGGGTGGTGGCCTGCGGCAGGATGCGGACGCATGACTCTCTTGTCACGCATCACCATGCCGGGCCAGGTCCGGTCCGTGGCTGCAGCGGGTCCAGGCGATTTCTTGATCGGCTCCCAGGGATACGGGGCATTCACAACGGGCCGCTATCGCCGGGATGGCGGCGAAACGGCCCGGTGGGCCAGTCATGGAGCGATGCTCGTCAACGGACAGGGCACCATCTGCGGACCTGAGCTGGCTTGCGGCCCGGGCGGTCCGCGAGCGGGCGTCTGACCTGTAGCTCATTGCCGTCCATGCGCAGGTCCACACGCTCGGCGTCGGCGTAGGCGGACACATTCGCCAGCCTCCGCTGCCGTACGGCAGCGGGCAGCCGATCGCCGATCGACCGCGTACGTCAGACGCTCTTGTGGAACCCCGCGTCGACGGCGAAGTCGGCGCCGATCGTGCTGGCCGACCGCGGTGAAGCCAGGAGCAGGATGGCGTCCGCGACCTCCTGCGGGTCGATCAGACGGCCTGTCACCTGACCCATCATCTGCGGGGCTATGGTCTCCATGACGGTGTCACGGTCGGCACCGGCCATTCCCGCGATGACGTCCGCGGCTCCCCCCTTCTCGGTCCACCACGCGGTCCGCACCGCACCCGGGGAAACCGTGTTGACCCGAATCCCCTGAGGTCCGAACTCCTCCGACAGCGCCTTGGTGAGATTGGACAGCCCGGCCTTGGCGGCTCCGTACTCGATGTTGACGCTCGCGGGCTGGCGGGCCATACCGGTGGAGACGTTGACGATGGAACCGCCACCGCGCTCGATCATCCGGGGAATGGCGGCGCGGGTCATACGGACGGTCGAGAACAGGTTGAACTCGAAGATGGCCTGCCACTCGGCGTCGTCACCGTCGAAGAATCCAGTGCGAGGCATGGTGATACCGGGGGGCGGGCCGCCCGCATTGTTCACCAGGATGTCAAGCGCACCGAAGTGCCCGACCGCGCGATCGACGATCCGGCCCGGTGCATCCGGGTCCATCAAGTCGGCCGACACATGGAGGAGCCCTACTCCCCCGAGGTCCTTCAGTTCCGGCGTCATCCGGCGAGAGACGGCCACCACTTTCGCGCCCTCTTCCAGCAGAGAACGGGTGACGGCCAGCCCTATGCCCTTGGACGCGCCGGTAACGATGGCGACTCGGTCCAGCAGCTTCAGATCCACGATTTTCCTTCTTTCGAAACCGGATTCCCATCCCGCACGACACAGGAAAATGTCCTGGTACTCACACTGTTCCGAGCGGGTTCGAGGACCATGGTGCTCCGACTCCGAGAACCGGGCTGGCGCGATTCCGACACCGAATTTTTGGGCAGTCCCAGGAGTCGGGCACGCGAAGCCGTGCGCTGCCGGCACCGGGCGGACCTCCCGGATCGGTGCGGAGACGGTGGAGCGGTCCACCCCGTACAGCTCCGCCGAGGCAGCGGGGGGCAGTCCGAGCCGAAGGTGCACCAACGTGGCCAGGTGCCGGACGATGAAGCCATCTCACGTCACCTGCCGACCCCACCTATTGCCATCGCCCCCAAGGTCGTTAGCTTGGGAAGAGGGAATTGATCCATTGCTCCTCGTCCGAGGACGTGCCCATGACTTCGAGGTCCGCCGGATCGTGTGCGGCGCGGGGGCAGGCCAGGGACGCCGCTGATACCGCCGACTCGCACTATTCGTGGGTCGTGCTGTCCAACACCACGCTGGGTGTTCTGATAGCCACGATCAACGCGTCGATCATGCTTATCGCGCTGCCGGACATCTTCCGTGGAATCGGGATCGATCCTCTGCAGCCGGGGAACACAAGTCTGCTGCTGTGGTTGATCACGGGGTATTTGGTGGTTACAGCGGTGCTCGTGGTCACCTTCGGCCGGATGGGCGACATGTACGGCCGGGTTCGCATGTACAACGCGGGATTCGCGGTTTTCACCGTGTTCTCGGTGTTGCTGTCGGTGACCTGGATGCATGGCACGGCGGGCGCACTGTGGCTGATCCTGATGCGCGTGGGCCAGGGTGTCGGCGGCGCGATGCTGATGGCCAATTCCAATGCGATCATCACCGACGCGTTCCCGCCCGACAGACGCGGCCTGGCGTTGGGACTGAACCAGGTAGCGGGCATCGCCGGCTCGTTCATGGGGTTGGTGCTCGGAGGGCTGCTCGCCCCGGTGGAGTGGCGCATGGTGTTCCTGGTGTCGGTGCCGATCGGGGTGTTCGGCACGTTCTGGTCGTATCGGAAACTGCACGACACCGGCATCCGTCGGCCCGCCCGGCTGGACTGGTGGGGCAATCTGACCTTCGCTGTCGGGCTGGTCGCGGTGCTGGCCGGCATCACTTACGGCATCCAGCCCTACCGCGGGCACACCATGGGCTGGACCAACCCGTGGGTGCTGTCCGCCCTGGTCGGCGGCGTGGTCATGCTGGTGATCTTCGGCATCGTGGAGACCAGGGTCGCGGAGCCGATGTTCCGGATGAGCTTGTTCCGTATCCGTGCATTCACCGCCGGGAACCTCGCGAGCCTGCTGTCCGGGATGGGACGCGGCGGGCTGATGTTCGTCCTGATCATCTGGCTGCAGGGCATCTGGCTGCCCCGGCGTGGCTACGGCTTCACCGAGACCCCGCTATGGGCGGGCATCTACATGCTGCCGCTCACCGTCGGATTCCTGATCGCCGGGCCGATCTCAGGCTGGCTGTCCGACCGCTTCGGGGCGCGGCCGTTCGCCACCGGCGGCATGCTCGTCGCCGCCGGCAGCTTCGTGCTGCTGGCACTGCTGCCGGTCGATTTCCATTACGGGACCTTTGCCGCGATCCTCCTGCTCAACGGGATCGGGATGGGACTGTTCGCTTCCCCGAACCGGGCCGGGATCATGAACAGCCTGCCCGCGGACCAGCGTGGGGTCGGCGGCGGCATGAGCACCACCTTCCAGAACTCTGCGCTGGTGCTGTCGATCGGGGTGTTCTTCAGCCTGATCGTCCTCGGCCTGGCCGGCACACTGCCGCACGCCCTGTCCAGCGGCCTCGTCGCCCAGGGCGTCCCCGCCGGCGACGCGGACCGGCTGTCGGCACTGCCACCGGTCTCGGTGCTGTTCGCCTCGCTGCTGGGCTACAACCCGGTCCAGACGCTGCTCGGCCCGAATGTGCTGGATCAGCTGCCGGCGAGCCACGCGGCCTACCTGACCGGCCGTAGCTTCTTCCCCGCCCTGATCTCCGGGCCCTTCGCGAACGGCCTGGACGCCGCGTTCATGTTCGCCATCGCCGCCTGCCTCGTCGCCGCTGTCGCCTCCTGGCTGCGCGGCGGCAAATACGTGCACACCGAAAGGCCGACCACCGTCGGCACCACGGACTATTCCTGCCCGGCACTCCGGGGCCCGGAGGCGGCACACCACGGCTCCGTGACACCGGACCGAGCGGCCGTCCCCGTCGGAACCCACGGGCTCGCCTCGGGCGTCGCACACTCCACCCCACCGACGGATCGGGCCAGTCGGCCCGAACTGCGCGAAGACCGACCTCACCCCACCAGGGACTCCCCCCTCGCGGCGTACGCGCTGATCGTCACGGCACATGGCTACCGCCCGGCCACGTACTCGATGACGACCGGTGGCGACGGCCAACCCGCCGCCGCGGAAACCGCCCCTCGGACGAACGGGCAGATCGCCGGTGTGGTCCGCGCGGCAAGCCCGGACCGCCCACTGCCCGGGGCCGTCATACGCGCCGTCGACGCGACGGGCAAGGTCGTGGCACGCACCATCACCGACCGCGACGGCAGGTTCCGGCTGACCGGCCTGCCCCGCCGCCCGTACTCGGTGACCAGGGCACCGAGCCCGACGACACCGCCGGATGGCAATGGCTCGGCCGGCGCCACCTTGCACCTCACCCTGGACGGCATGCGGTCATGACCGAGCCGAAGCAAGCGTCCGAGTCCAGCAGCCGGGCGGCGGGTCGAAAGCCCATACGGCCCGCACCGACCCAGCCGTTGCCCTTCTTGGGTCAGAACCAGCCACCGTCGGCCTGGATGGTCCGGCCGGTGATGAACGAGGCATCGTCCGACACCAGGAACGAGACGACCGCTGCGATTTCGGAGGGCTGGGCCATCCGGCCGAGCGAACTGGCGGTGCGGACAAGGGTGTGGAATTCAGTGTCGACGTCGGGATGGACGTAGTGGGAAGCCGCTTGAGCGGACATGTCGGTGACGGTTCCCCCGGGCGCGATGGCGTTGATGGTGATACCGCGCCTGCCGAGTTCGGCGCTGAGGTTGAGCGCGATGCATTCGACTGCGGCCTTACTCGACGCATAAAGGGCGTGGTAGAAAACCGCCTTGTGGGCACTCTGCGACGACGTGAGTACGATCCTCCCTCCTTCACCCATATGCCGTGTGGCGTTCTGGACGGCGAAGAACTGGGCTCGCGTGTTGATGGCGAACACACGATCGAAGTCGGCGGGGGTGACGTCGTCCAGCTTGCCGAAGTACTCAATTCCGGCGTTGCTGACCAGAATGTCGAGTCCGCCAAGAGCTTCGTCGGCCTCATCGGCCAGGCGCCGGATCTGGTCCGGATCGCTGACGTCCGCCTTGATCGCGACCGCGCGGCAGCCGTCGGCGGTAATCTCGGCAGCGAGCGCTTCGGCCGCGTCGCCGCTGCTCCGGTAGTTGATTGCCACGTCTGCCCCGTCAGCGGCGAGCCTGCGGGCCACAGCCGCGCCGATCCCTCGTGCACCACCGGTGACGAGGGCCTTCCTGCCTGTCAGCCTTCCGCTCATCGGTCTTCTCCCGTCCACGGGAATCCGGCAGTCACGCCGAATGCCGGTAACGCGGCGTACGGGCCCCAGAACTCACGGACTGCCGCGATCGTCCTCGTCACCGTGGGCGCCTCACCCAGGGGTGGCCCGTCGGTCAGCTCGAGCCGTTGGGGTGGAGGACGACCTTGAGGTTCCGAAAAATGCTCACTCAAAATTGGCGCGAGGAACTTACCGGGGAGCCGCACGACACCAATTGCCCGGCGCGCTTCCCATTGCCTCTCCAGCCGCAGCAGCAGGCGCAGCGAATGCGCCCTCCAGGACACTCACTTCAAGCCTCCCACCGGGCCACTGCATGTCAACTGGAGACCGGCGAGGAATATTTGGTCATCCATGTTGCAGCGCCAACCGTGTCGGAACCACAGGAAATGCCCTGTCACGGCACTGTCGTCGACCGACGGAAAACGAATCACTGAGACCGCTTTCAGGATCTGCGGGACAGAAGCCTCGAGGGGCACTTCCGTGGCCCGCTCAAGACTCGCTTGCCCACTGGCGCTCGTCGGAAGCCGAAGGCCAGCCCCATAGGATGCCGGCCATGGCGCACTTCGAGGACGTCAGGGACACCTTCTGGATGGACGGCACCAGCTACGGCGTCCAGCCGCCGGTGACTGACGAGATCATTCGGGAAACGGAGCGTCTGCTTGACGTCACCCTCCCGGCTCCTCTGGTTGACCTGCTCCGAGCGCAGAACGGGGGCCTGGTAGCGGATGGAAGGAGTGCGTTCCCCACCGACCGGCCCAACTCGTGGAGTGAAGATCACGTTCCGTTCGACACGCTCATGGGCATAGGCCGCCGCGAGCCCATGACATCCCTCCTCGACAGCCCGTATCTGGTCGCCGAATGGGGGCTGCCTTCACCGGTCGTGCTTCTGTCCGGTGACGGGCACTGTTGGATCGGGCTCGACTACCGGCGGTGCGGGCGGCACGGTGAACCGTCGGTGACGTGGTTCGATGCCGACGACAACACAGAGCTGGCCCTTGCCCGGGACTTTCGGTCCTTCGTTGAGGGCCTCACCTCCGCGCACGACTTCACCGGGGACGTTCACCCCGAGGGGGCGTCGTCCTGACGTCGTCAATGGTGCCGCATTGCCGCAGGCCCGTGCTGAGGCCCCATGAGTTGACGTGAGTGAGCAGCTCCGCGGCGACCGTCGTGCCGGTCCACCACGAGCGACTTGCACACGCCGCTGAACCGCACTACCGCCGGGCCACCCGTTCGGTCGACCTCGCTTACGAGAGCGCCGTCGACTGATTGATCCGGCCGAGGAACCCGAGTGGCCGAGCGCCTGGTCGAGGAAGTCTTCACCGCACTGGACGCACGGACCGTCGTCATCACCGGCACGGACGGCCGCGCTGTACTCCGACGCCCCCAACGCGCCATCAAGGCTGCTCTCGCCGCCGCGCGCTCGACGGGCCACGCCCTCAGATCCGCGTCGGCGATGGAGGGGTTGACCAAACGGCGTCTCTCCAGTGGCGCGAGCGCGCACGTCCAATAAATTACCTTTTACGAAACATTTATGTAACTGGCGGCAATCCCGACGCTGGTTGGGCCGCCGCACGCGGTCGCGCGCCTTGTGGGCCGGGGCCGGCTCACGGAATCCGATCGCGGCGGCACCGCACGACCTGCCGCCTGGATCCTTGCCTGAGGGGAACCATGGCTCACGAGACATCCGCGACCCTGGAGGAAGGGTGGAGCGGCGAAGGGTGCCCGGCGAGTGCGTTTGCCCGGCGGTCGTTTCTTCACGGCGCCGCCGCGGGCCTGGCAGGAGCGGCGGGCGCTACCGTCCTGGGCAGCAGTGCGGCGAGTGCCGACCCGACGGTCGAGATCAAGGCGGAACCGAAATCCCGCACGATTCCCTTTCATGGTCATCACCAGGCAGGCATCGCCACTCTGCCCCAACAGGACGCAATTTTCGTCTCGTTCGACGTGACCGCCTCCAGCCGTGCGAAGCTCACCGACCTTTTCCGCACGCTGACCTCGCGAGCCCGCTTCCTCACGGCGGGCGGCAGGCCACCGAAGGTGCCGCGGACCGCAGCGCCATCGGACAACGGCATCATGGGACCCACGTTCGTGGCGGATGGTCTCACCCTGACAGTCGGAGTGGGTGCGTCCCTCTTCGACAGCCGCTACGGATTGAGCAAGCGCAAGCCGGTCCAGCTCATTACGATGAAGCCTTTCCGCCATGACAACCTGGACCCCGCGCTGAGCCAGGGTGACCTGCTGATCCAGATCTGCGCCGATCACCGCGACACGACGGTGCACGCATTGCTCGACATCCTGACCCACACCAAATCAGCGATGAAGCTGCGCTGGCGCATTGACGGCCAGCGCAATCCGGAGCGTCCTGTCGGTGTCCGGCGCGACTGGTTCGGCTTCAAGGACGGAATCTCCAACCCGACCCTCTCCGATGAGGCCCAGATGAATCAGGTGGTCTGGGTCCAGCCGAAGAGCGCCGAACCGGCCTGGACCGCAGGCGGCACGTACCACGTGGTGCGTATCGTGCACTTCTTCATCGAGGCGTGGCAGAAGGTGCCCGTTGCTCAACAGGAGCGGATCTTCGGCCGCCGCAAGGCGAGCGGCGCGCCCATGTACGCCGCGGATGAGAACGCCACGGATCTCCTCGATCCCATCTACACCAACGACCCGCAGGGCCTGATCACCCCGCTGAACTCTCACATCCGCCTCGCCAATCCCCAGACTCCGCAGACCGCGGCGACCAGCACGATCCTGCGTCGGAGTTACGACTACGACCGGAGCCCCAACCCGCCGGAACTCGACATGGGGCATGCATTCGTCTGCTTCCAGCGGAAGCTGAACACCTACATCGCCATGCAGACCCGGCTGGAAGACGAAGCACTGGTGCCGTTCATCAGCCCCAGGGGCGGGGGTTACTTCTTCGCGCTTCCCGGTGTTCGGGACGAGAAGGACTACTACGCCCGCGCACTCCTGGCCTGATCCTCCCTGTCACCGGGCGGCGTCGGCGAAAGCTACCTCGCCCGGCCCTGGACATAACCATCGCAACGCGCACAGGAGGCGAGATGTTCTCTGCCCTGCGGACCCGATTCGGCAGCGGCCGTCGCCGACCCGGCAGGACGCTCCGACCGGTACTCGCGGCGGGCATCGGGATCCTGTTGATCTCCTGTACGGCCACCGCCCCGATCCACAAGGAATCCCCTCGGCTGGCTGCGCCCACTCACGGCAGTGCCAGTGGCCGCGTGTATGTCACGAACCAGCAGGACAACACGCTCTCGGTGATCGACGCCGGTACCTACAAGGTCGTCGCAACCGTGCCGGCCGGCGTGGCGCCCGAAGGCGTCGCGGTCACCAAGGACGGCAGACGCGTGTACATCGCCAACAGCGGCTCGGCCCGGGTCTCGGTCCTCGACACCGGGAACAACAAGATCGTCAAAACCGTGAAGGTCGGGAAGAGCCCCACCGGTGTCGGGCTCAGCCCCGATGGCACGTCCCTCTATGTCACCAACGGCAGTTCGAACAACGTCTCGGTGATCGACACCCGAACCAACCGGGTAACCGCGACCATCCCGGTCGGCAAGTCTCCGGTGAACGTGGCGTTCAGTCCTGACGGCGGTACGGCCTACGTGGCGAATTCCGGGTCCGGCAACCTGTCGGTCATCAACACCAGCACGCGCCGCGTCACCAGGAAACTTTCCGCAGGGCGCTCCCCGGTGGGCGTCGCCATCACCCCGGACGGCAAGTCGGCCTACGTCGCCGACGAGGTGGCAGCACACGTCCTCGTGGTCGGAACCCGTTCCGGCAAGGCGACCGCCGTGCCCGTAGGAGAGGGCCCCTTCGACACGGCCGTCGGGCCCGACGGCCGCTTCGCCTACTCCGCCGTTCTCGGCCCGGGCAACGTATCCGTGATCGACATCGGCAACCACCGCGTCTCGGCAACCATTGCCCTGGGCCCGCCCGGCACCGATCCGTTCAACCTGGAGGTCACCAACGACGCGATCTACGTCACGAACCAGGGAGCAGGCACCCTCACGGTCATCGACCCGCATTCCCACGACGTCGTCGCGACGGTCACCCTCGGCGACAGCCCCTACGGCGTGGCGGTGAGCTGAGCGCCCGCGACGCACCAATTACGGTCCCGAGCTCACTCCAGGTGCGGCCGGTGGAGGTGGTGGGAGGCGGTGCGTTCGATGACCAGGAGGGCGGCGTCGTCGGTGGGCTGCTCGCCGACGTGGGCGAGCAGGTCATCGTGGATGTTTCGCAGCAGGGCATCGGGGCTGGTGGCGGAGAAGGAGGCGACGCGCTCGGCGAGCGGGTAGAAGGCTCCGGTCGGCGAGCGGGCTTCGATGACGCCGTCGGTGTAGAGCAGCAGGATGTCGCCGGTTTCGAAGGGGAACGGGTCGGCGCGGTGGCTTGAGGCGGGCAACGAGCACATGCCCAGTGGGGGTGCGGGGCGGCGCGAGTGCAGGACCGTCACCTGGTGATCGTGCACCAGCAGGGGCGGGCAATGACCGCAGTTGACCATCTGGGCCTGTGCGTCGTGGTCGGGAATGTCGAGTACGAGGGCGGTGATGAAGTGTTCCCCGGGGTCGTGCCTGGTATCGGACACATCCTCCACGTTCAGGCAGAAGCTCTCCTCGAGTACCGCCGTGAGCTCGGGCAGCGTGGCGCACCGGTGAGCACCTTCACGGAACGCGCTCAGTACCACCGATGCCTCTCCGATGGCGGCCATGCCCTTGCCGCGGACGTCACCGATGATCACCCGGGTGCCGGGATGGGCGGCGCGGGCGATCGCAAACAGGTCGCCGCCGATCTGGGTCTCGTCCTCGGCAGCCAGATACAGCCAGGACACGCGCAACGGTCCGATCCGGTGGGGTGGGGGCCGCAGCAGCACTCGCTGTGCCGCTTCGGCCACCGATCGTGCCCGGCTCAGCTGACGACCGCGCCGCTCCCGCACGTAGCAGACGAAAACCACCAAAGCGGAGAGCACGGTCAGGGCGGCGATCTGCGAAATGTGGTTGGTCGTGGCCAGCCCGCCGTGGAGAAGAGCGATGAATACCTGAGCGGCCACAGCCAGAACGCCGATTGCCGCAGTCAGCCACGGGCCGGCGAAGGAGGCGGTGAGTGCGGGCGCGATGACCAGCAACGGCCCCAGATGGACATCGGCCGGCGAGTGGATGTCCACCACAGTGATCACTACGATCAACGCGAGCGGGATCGCCACCAATCCGCGGCCCGACGGCTGCTCAAGGAGGCGGTCCACCGAAGCGCGCCGGACACCCATACACCTCATTGTGTCCCTCACCCGAGGCGACGCATGTTCCCAGGCTGTCAGCCGCGGATCAGGCCGGAGCACGTACGCACGACCTGTATCGGCGTACAGCCTCCCGTGTCGGGCACCGTGCCTGCTCCCTCGGCCATCGTGGTTCCCGATGCGGTTTCGAAGGGGCGCAGGCGATAGAACTCCGCCATTTCCCCGCGCAGAAAATCTGTCGTGGCGGAAGTAGACATGCGTGCTCGTCGGAGTTAGCGTCGTTCTTGTAGCCAAGAAGTCAGCAGTGCGCGACAGAGACGAACTACCGCGCATGCAGGACAGAAGGAGGCTGTGGCACGGCAGTGGAGTGGCGGGGCCGGAAGTTTCCAGGGGTCCCCTCGCTGATTGCCGGGCCGGGCGGCTCATCGGGGCCGTCAGCGGTTCGCAAGACCGCTAGCAAGCAGATGGATCAGAAAGACGAGAAGGAGGCAGACGCCATCAGGATCGCCCGGGCAAGGACGTAGTCGGCCCGGGTACCGCAGCCCCGGAACGGAAGGTGGTCCCACGGTCACGTATCCGCGATCCCCGCACTCGCCCCCATCCCCCGGGCGCCGGTGCGGAAACGACAGGCCGGCACCGCAGTAAGCCGGCAGATGGTGTTCAAATCCCTCGGGGCCCTGGTGCCGTACGGCACCAGGGCCCCCTGACGCGTTCCCGATCAGAGGTGCAAATGACCGCAGAAGATCCGCTCGGCCGTCTCGACGACGACGACTACCCCGCCTACACCATGGGCCGGGCTGCCGAAATACTCGGCACGACCCCCGCATTCCTGCGGGCCATCGGCGAAGCCCGCCTCATCACTCCGTTGCGCTCCGAAGGCGGCCACCGCCGCTACTCCCGCTACCAGCTGAAAATCGCCGCCCGCGCCCGTGAACTCGTCGACCAGGGCACTCCGGTCGAGGCGGCCTGCCGCATCATCATCCTCGAGGACCAGCTCGACGAAGCCCAGCGCATCAACGAAGAACTGCGCCGCCCCGCCACCCAGTCCCGCTCCAAGTTCGGCGCCTGACCCGCCGACCGCGGAAACCGGCGGCGGTCGGCGCCCCCACTGACGTTCGCCCGGCTGCTGAGAGGAATTGCGGCCTCACGGGCCGCCCACCGCCAGCACGCAGACAGGGCTCCGACGACGGCCTCGTCGGAGCCCTTCAGCAGACCGCGAAGCACCGTGTACGAGCTGGAACAAGGCCTCCAGGACACCCTGGCCGAACACTGCCGGAGCAAGCAGAACGCCCGAGGCCAACACGATGACCACGGTCAACTTCTCGTCGAACCGGCTCCTGGCCTGTGCCCGGCGACGCCGCCGTAGGACCACGACGACAGCCCGCAGTACTGCCACATCTCGTCAGGACCTGACCAGACCTCCTGTCAGCCCGCCTGTACGGTCGCCGCGTTACCCAGGCCTCAGTTCGACGTGGTGGCGATGCGCTACGCGCTCGCCCCCCGTCCAAGGGCGCCTGGTGCATCGGCCGGGATGACATCGGCACGAGGGCGGGTCGCCAGTTCCCTCATGCCGGAATCCCGGCATCGGCGAGCCGACAGCTCACTGCACCCCGTGCGGCCGGAACTGGATGCTGATGCGCCCTCCCGCGGCCCGCGCGGTCTTGGGGATGGCATGCTCCCAGGTCCGCTGGCAGGAGCCGCCCATCACGATCAGGTCGCCGTGTCCGAGCGGCCGCCGGACGACATCACCGCCGCGGCACGGGCGCAGCAGCAGGTCGCGGGGCGCTCCCACGGAGAGGATGGCGACCATCGTGTCCTCGCGGGCTCCCCTGCCGATGCGGTCGCCGTGCCAGGCCACGCTGTCGCGCCCGTCGCGGTAGTGGCACAGGCCGGCCGTCGTGAAGGCTTCGCCGAGCTCGGCGGCGTAGTGCGTGGAGAGTGCCTGCCGCGCCTCGTCGAGGACGGGGTGCGGCAGCGGTTCGCCGGCGCGGTAGAAGGCGAGCAGGCGCGGGACGTCCACGACCCGCTCGTACATCTGCCGTCGCTCGGCCTTCCACGGAACGTCCGTGGCCAACTGTTCGAAGAGGGCGTCGGCGCCGCTCAGCCAGCCCGGGAGCAGGTCGATCCAGGCGCCGTCGCCGAGCTCGGTTCTGCGGAGCCCGTCCAGTGGGCGTAGGCGCACGTCGTCGCTCTGATCGAACAGGGAGCCCTGGAGCTGGTGCGATGCCATGTCTGCAGCATACCTCGCATTCGAACATATGAGCTATTGGGAGAGATGGCGCGCCTCCGGGGAGATGTGCTGCGGTACGGGCCGGACACCCAAGGGATGCCCCCCTCGAACGCCGAACACCCCATGCACCGGGAAGAGCGGGTCGATACGCGGCAAGTGCCTCTGCGGCCCCGCTGCCCCTTGGTCCGGTTTACCGACACACAGCTCGCATATCGTCTAAATTGGGGCAAGTGGGGTTGCGGCGGTCTGAGGTGACGCCGGACCTGCGGGACCGCGTCCAACACGGCTTCACGTGCACTGAGACAGCGTGGCCCGGTCGGGCCGGGCCACGGGGACGGATACTCATGACCGACGGACAGAAGGGTCCCGAGGACCACGGTCCGGACCCCCTCGGAGACTTCCTCTCGCACTTCCTCGGCAGCGGACAGGGTGGCGAGCCGCCCGACCCGCGGCGCATCGACTTCAGCCGGCTGTTGAGCGGCCCCGCACGGCAGCTCGTCACCGTCGCCGCGTCCTATGCCGCCCAGCACGGAAGTACCGACCTCGACACGGAGCATCTCTTGCGGGCCGCGCTCTCCACCGAGCCGACGCGCCGCATGGTCTCGCGAGCGGGCGCCGATCCCGATGCGCTCGCCGCCGAGATCGACCGGCAGGCCGGGGAAGGGCCGCCGCGCCACTTCATCGCCGTCACGCCGGCGGTCAAGCGCGCTCTCCTCGACGCCCATGAGATCGCGCGCTCCACCGGCGCCTCCTATATCGGCCCGGAACACGTACTGGTGGCACTCGCCGCCAACCGCGACTCCGCAGCGGGCCAGATGCTCAACGCCGCGCACTTCTCGCCGCCCACCGGTGCCCGGGACGGCCTCGCACCCGCGCCCGGCAGCGCCGGCCAGCGTCACGGCCCGGCCGAGCGGAACACCCCCAACCTGGACAAGTTCGGCCGCGACCTCACCGACCTGGCCCGGGAGGGCCGTATCGACCCGGTCATCGGCCGTGACGCGGAGATCGAGCAGACCATTGAGGTCCTCGCCCGCCGGAGCAAGAACAATCCCGTCATGATCGGCGAGGCCGGAGTGGGCAAGACCGCCATCGTCGAGGGACTGGCCCAGCGCATCGCGGACAGCGACGTGCCGGACATCCTGCTGGGTCGGCGTGTCGTCCAGCTCGACCTCTCAGGAGTCGTTGCCGGTACCCGCTTCCGCGGGGACTTCGAGGAACGGCTCACCGGCCTCATCGACGAAATCCGCGCCCACTCGGGCGAGCTGATCATCTTCATCGACGAACTGCATACCGTCGTCGGGGCGGGCGGCGGCTCCGAGGGTGGCCCGATGGACGCGAGCAACATGCTCAAGCCTGCCCTGGCCCGCGGCGAACTCCATGTCGTGGGGGCCAGCACGCTCGAGGAGTACCGCCGCTACATCGAGAAGGACGCCGCGCTCGCCCGCCGGTTCCAGCCGGTCCTGATCCCCGAACCCAGCCCGGCGGACGCCGTCGAGATCCTGCGGGGTCTCCAGGACCGCTACGAAGCCCATCACCAGGTCCGCTATACCGACGAGGCACTGTTCGCCGCCGTCGAGCTGTCCGACCGCTACCTCACCGACCGCTACCTGCCCGACAAAGCGATCGACCTCATGGACCAGGCCGGCGCACGGGTCCGGCTGCGCTCCTCCACCCGCGGCACCAACGTCCGCGCCCTGGAACGCGAAGTGGAGCAACTCACCCGGGACAAGGACCAGGCCGTCGCCGCCGAGCAGTACGAGCGGGCGTCCGAGCTGCGCGACCGACTCACCGACCTCGAGCAGAGGATCGCCGGGGGAAACGACGTAAAGCAGCCCCGCAGCCATGTCGCCGAGGTCACCGTCGAAGACATAGCCGACATCGTGTCCCGTCAGACCGGAATTCCCGTCAGCAGCCTCACCCAGGAGGAGCGGGAACGGCTGCTGGGCCTGGAGGAACATCTGCACAAGCGCGTCATCGGCCAGGACGAAGCGGTGACCGCCGTCGCCGATGCCGTCATGCGGTCGCGGGCCGGTCTGGCCGACCCCAGCCGCCCGATCGGGAGCTTCCTCTTCCTCGGCCCCACCGGCGTCGGCAAGACCGAACTCGCCCGCGCGCTCGCGGAGGCGCTCTTCGGGAGCGAGGACCGGATGATCCGTCTCGACATGAGCGAGTACCAGGAACGGCACACCGTCAGCCGCCTGGTCGGCGCTCCCCCCGGCTACGTCGGCTTCGAGGAGGCCGGACAGTTCACCGAAGCGGTGCGAAGGAACCCCTACTCGCTGCTGCTCCTGGACGAGATCGAGAAGGCGCACCCCGACGTCTTCAACATCCTGCTGCAGGTACTCGACGACGGACGGCTCACCGACTCCCAGGGCCGCACGATCGATTTCAAGAACACCGTCATCGTCATGACCAGCAACCTCGGTTCGCAGGCCATCACGGGTCGCGGCGGCGCGATGGGCTTCGGTGCCGGCGATACGGACGCCGACGAGCAGGCCCGCCGCGAGCGGGTGCTGCGCCCCCTGCGCGAACACTTCCGGCCGGAGTTCCTCAATCGCATCGACGAGATCGTGATCTTCCGCCAACTCGCCGACCAGCAGCTACGGCAGATCACCAACATGCTGCTGGACGACTCCAGACGCCGGCTCCGCGCCCAGGACGTCACCGTCGACGTCACCCTGGCTGCTGTCGAATGGCTCGCCCAACGCGGCTACCAGCCCGAATACGGCGCACGCCCGTTGCGTCGTACGATCCAGCGCGAGGTGGACAACCGGCTCTCCCGCATGCTGCTCGACGGTAGCCTGCAGCCCCACAGCCGCCTCCGGATCGACGTCGCCGACGGTGAGCTGACCATCCACAAAGAGGAAGAGTCGGAGCATCCCGCGAGCTGACCCCGAACGGCGGCCCGGACAGCTCACCCCGTCCGCCGCCTCTCTCAACGACCGCGTCGGCGCCGGGCGAAGGAACCGGTCGCAGCGTCCGTCCGAAACCGCACGCGCCTGACGTTGCGGCGGGCCCTCGTCACGCCGCGCTCGTCCCTCCGTCGTCGGCGCGCTGGTGACGCTTCGCCCTGGTGTGGTGCTGCGGGGCACCGGCACGCTACTTGACGATCTCGAGCACCGCCATCATGCCCGCGTCCTCGTGATTGAGGATGTGGCAGTGATAGACGGTCTTGCCGGTGTAGTTCGTGAAATGAATCCGGATCACAAGCCGGCCCTTGGCGGGCACGCTCGCCGTGTCCTGCAAACCGTGACCATGGTGCGGACGGCCGTTGATGCTCATCAACTGGAAATCGTCGACGTGCACATGGAACGAGTGTTCCTCGTTGCTGTCGTTGCGCACGGTCCACTCCTCCACCGTGTTCAGCTTCGACCGGATGTCCACCCGGTTCGGGTCGAACTGCTTGCCGTTGATGTAGAACTCGGTGCCGTCCTTGTTCTCGGAGAACACGAGGGTGCGCCGTGCGGCGATCACCGCGTGGCTCAGGTCGTCGGTCGGTGCGAAGGGCGACCTGGGCAGGGCCACCGGATGCGCGGAGGGCCCCTCGGTCACCAGGGTTGCCAGGGTGGACTGCGGGAACTTGTTGCCGGCCGGCCCTGTGTTGTAGGCGAGCGTCTGCAACTGGGTACGGCCGACCGGACCACCCTGTACGAGCACGTCGAAGCGGGTGCCTGCCGCGAGGAGCAGCGAGTCTGCCGTCCAGATCCGGTCAACGGGGTTGGCGTCGTGGGCGATCACACGGAACCGCTGACCTTGCAGGCGGAGCTTGTAGTAGATGTTGGCGCTGATGTTGGCCAGCCGCCACAGCTGGGTCTCGCCCGGACGGATGCGGATGGTCGGGTTCAGCTGGCCGTTGACCGTGCGGTTGGTGGGTGCGCCGATGTGCAGGCCTTTGGTCCTGACCGCATCGCCCTCGACCTGGAAGTCCTTGAGCGCGATGACGTGCTCGGTGATGTGGCGCAAGCCCGTCGGCAGGTACTGCTGCAGTCCGTCGACGATGAGGACGCCCGACATGCCGCCGGCGACCTGCGGCGCGGACATCGTGTGCGCATGTGAGTGGTACCAGTAAGTGCCGGGGGCGAGGTTCTTCGGGAACTGGTAGGCGTAGTGGAACGTCTCGCCGGGACGGATGTGGACGAAGACGTTGTCGGAGTTGCCGCTCGGCGACACGTGAAGTCCGTGAACATGCAGATTGGTGAACTCGTCCAGCGAGTTCTTCATCGACAGGTCCAGCTTGTCCCCCGGCCGGATACGCAGCGTGGGAGGCATGTATCGGCCGTTGTAGGTGAGGGCCCACAGCTTGCGCCCGCCCACCTCCACCTTTCGCCTCTCCACGACGAGTTCCACCCGCAGGACCCCGTTGCTGCTCACCAGCTGCGCCGGTTCCTCCAGTGGGGCGCCCTGCGCAACCGCCGGCGACTGGGAGCGAACGGGCACCGCCTGCGCCGGTTCCCGGTCCGGTGACCGTTCGCCGGCGCAGCCACCGACCAGGAGGGCGATGGCGGCAACGACGGCAGTGGCGAGTTCGGGCAGCTTCGATCGGGACCGCATTACATCTCCACTCCTGGAACTCCTGCATCGCACGTAACTCGGTACCAGGGAGCGCGCGGTCCAAGCCGTTCGCGACCCCGGTGGACCGTTCGCGCGCCACAACCACCCAGGTGAACGCGGGGACGTTTCAGTGCGGCCGCGAGCCACCCCCGTGCCATGGTGCGAGGGGCGGCGCGTTCGCTGCCGTCGTCGGCGCGACCACCACGACGACGGAGAAGATCGGGAGTGTGCCGAGGAGATCGGCCGAGGCGAACCGCAGCATGCTGGGGCGCGGCCGGACATCCGGCCAGGTTCCGCACCGGCTCGTCCTGATCGATGATGACGTACCGGGCTGCCGTCCTCGGTGCGGCACCGGCTTTCCCAGGAAAGGGGTCCCCTATGCGGGAAACGACGCCAGAGCAGTCCCCGCCGGACGATCGCTCCGTCCACAGCTCGGGCGAAGAAGCCGATGTGATCGTGGTGGGGGCGGGGCCTGCGGGCTCGTCCGCAGCCTTCCACCTCGCCAAGGCGGGCATCGATGTCCTGCTCCTGGAGAAGGCCCACTTTCCCCGGGAAAAGGTGTGCGGGGACGGCTTGACCCCGCGGGCGGTGCACCAGCTCATCCGGATGGGCATCGACATCAAGGCTCCGGGGTGGACGCGCTCACGCGGTATGCGATGGGTGGCCGGTGACCATCAGGTGCACATCGACTGGCCGACCCTGGGGCGCTACCCGAACTTCGGCCTCTCGCGCAGTCGGCATGACTTCGACGACATCCTCGCCCGCCACGCCGTTGGAGCCGGAGCACGGCTGCGCAACGGGGTGAAGGTGACCGGGCCCGTGACCGACCGCGCCGGCCGCATCACCGGCGTCACCGCCACGGTCGGAGAGAAGGAGCCGGTGGTCTTCCACGCACCGATCGTCATCGCCGCCGACGGCGCCTCCGCGCGCCTCGCTCTCGCCATGGGCCTGCAGCGGGACAAGACCAGGCAGATCGCGACAGCCGCTCGCCGCTATTACCGCAGCCCGGAACGGTCGCAGGAGGAGTACCTGGAGTTGTGGGCCGATCTCCGCTTCCCGGGGAGCGATCACTACTTGCCGGGCTACGGTTGGATCTTTCCCATGGGAGACGGCCGCGTCAACGTCGGGCTCGGTGCGCTGCCTCACCGGCGGCACGGCACCGCGGACCTGCGTGCCACGTTGGACAAGTGGCTGGCCCGCGCACCTCACGCCTGGGGACTGCGTGAGGAGAACGCCGAGGGCCCTGTCCGGAGCGCGGCGCTGCCCCTGGGTTTCAACCGTCATCCCCTCTACACCCGGGGGCTCCTCCTGGTCGGCGACTCCGGAGGCATGATCAGCCCCTGGAACGGGGAGGGAATCGGCCAGGCCATGGAAGCCGGCGAAGTCGCAGCCGAGAGCGCCGCGCTCGCCCTCGCCCTTCCCCCGGGCCCCGGGCGGGAGCGAGTGCTGCACGGCTACCCCGACGAGATGAACCGCCGCTGGGGGCGCTACTACCGGCTCGGCAACGCGGCAGCCGACGTCATCTTCAGCCGTTCGGGCTTCCAACCGATCCTCAACCGGTACGTCATGGGATCGCCGTTTCTGCTCACCACCCTGGCCCGGATGCTCACCAACCTCACGGACAAACCCTCGCGCGACGTGATCGACCATGTACTCAACACTGTCGTCCGTCTGGTCCCGGCACCGAATGTGCGCAGACGCTGATCGACCCGTCGGCGGTGGCCCTCCCCGCGTGGCCGTCCCGGCCACGGCGGCACACCGGAAGAAGAGCGCGCGCACCAGCTCCTCGAGGCCGGTCAGCACCTTCAGGGGACGGTCGCACACGGCACAGCACGGCGCGGGACGCGGAACCGGCGGGCATGCGGGCCAGGTCATGAACGCTCAGGCGACGAACTCGACAGGCCTGGGTCGAGCGAGAGGGCGAGGCGCCCGGAGCGGATCTCCGAGCGCCCTGCCCCGCGGATGAACGGCCTCGTGGGGCGTGGTCGCTCACCCTGCCGGGCCGGCTGCGGCGCGTCAGGTGCGCGCGCCGGCCTTGCGACGCCGGGTCACGAGGACGATGCCCGCGCCCGCCAGTACCACGATGCCCGCACCGATCGTCATCGGGATCGTGCCGTTCGCGCCGGTCGCGGCCAGCCCGCCGTCGGCCTGATGCGGCCTGACGGACGCGGACGGGGTGGCGCCGGGCGTCTGCGAGCCGGTCGGCGACGGGGAGTCCGAGGGGGTCGCTGCGCCCGGGCCCGCCGAAGTTTCGGACGGTGTCCCGCTCGGCGCCGACGCCGGGGTGACGGGCGCCAGGCAGCCGTTGAACGGGTAGTGGTGTGTCTCCGCACCACCCGTGCCGTGCAACGATGCGACAAGCAGCGAGCCGTTGACAGGCGCGCCGGAACCGAGCTCGAAATGCGCCTGCGGGGCCAGGACAGTGCCGGGCCAGGCTGCGTTGCTGTGCTTGGTGATCGTTTTGGCATCCGGGAAGTTCCACAGGAGCTTGGCGCGCACGGCGCCGCTGTCCGCACTCTGCGACTTGTCGTCCAGGATGAATTTTCCGTCACCGGCGGCGAGGAAGAAGCCGGTGGTGCCTGCCTTCGCCATGTCGTAGATGTCTCCGGTGACGTTGACGACGGTGGTCGCGCCGCTCGGCACCCTGATGTACACCTCCTTCGCCTTCATCAGTTCGACGGCCGGGACAGTGAAGACGTTGCGGTCGCTGTGGCTCCCGGTGAGTGTCAGCGCGGTGCTGCCACCGTCGATCTTCGGGGTGACATTCGCACCCGTGGTCATCGGCTCGACCGCCAGACCCGTGGACAGCGCGCGAAGCTTCGCGAACTCGCCTTCGAAGTCGATGAAATGGGCATTCCTGCTCAGCGAGCCACTCTTCAACTCGATGGTGTGCCCGCCGTTGATGTCGCCGCCCACGACGGCGTTCCCCTTCTCCACCACGGTGAAGGAGGAGCCCGTCTCGGTGGTGCCGCGCACCACGAGCGCTGCGCGGCCGGGCAGGACCGCCAGCTCGGCATCGGTCAGTTCGTGGCCGATGCTGAAGCCGCCGGTGAAGTCGGCGTTGCCGCCGACCGCGACTGCGCCTTCGGCGTCGGGAGTGTGGGTGTCGTCTCCCAGGACGAACTCGCCGTAGTGGGCGGCGATTCCGAAGGCGCCCGTGGAGCAGGGGCCGGCCGCGTCACGGGGTGCTGCCTGGGCAACCGGGGACATGCCCAGGCCCAGGGCGAGAGATCCGCCGAGCGTGAGGACAGCGGCGGACGTGGATATGCGCATGGGTTCGGGTTCTCCCGCAGAAGTGTCACATGGGGGGTGGGATCGGCCGTCATCGTTTCGACGAACAAGGTCATTGGTCAAGACCAATGGTCGGTTTGGCAGCTGACGTCTTATTAATTCGCCGCCCACGCACGGGAAGTTGTGACCTCCCACAGCTCAGTTGTCGATCGGACCGGTCGGCGCCACCGTCCCTTCGGCGGTACGACGGCCGTGCACGGGCACCTGATGCCGTCAGCCGGAGCTCCTGGCCGACATCACCAAAGCGCGGCGGCGTTGCCACCGCTACCGCGCAGAGGGCTGGGCACCGTTCGGTACGGAACCCAGCCGGCGAGTCGATCCGGCCGAAGTCTGCTGCCCTGAGCGTTCCTCTGCCAGTCACCCACAGGGTGAAAACAGACCAGTAGTGGTGACTGCGCCCCACGCGCGGACGGCGTACCCCTGCCTAGCGTGATCGCATGCCAATGCAGCCCTGGTTCTCCGATGCCAAGTTGGGCATCTTCATCCATTACGGGATCTACGCCGTCGACGGCGTCCCCGAGTCCTGGTCGTTCTACACCGGCCAGGTCACGCACGAGCAGTACATGAAGCAGCTCGACCGCTTCACGGCCTCGAAGTACGACCCGAAGGCCTGGGCGGAGCTGTTCGCGCGTGTCGGCGCCAAGTACGCGGTGCTGACCGCACGCCACCACGACGGCGTGGCCCTCTGGGACACCGAGCAGGGCGATCTGAATCTCGTGCGGCATACGCCCGCCGGCCGCGATCTCCTTGCCGGGTACGCCGACGCGCTGCGCGAGCAGGGCCTCAAGGTCGGCCTGTACTACTCGCACTCGGACTGGAACCACCCCGACTATGCGAGCACGGTGCACACCGACCCACCGAACGAGGAGGTGGCCGGCAACCGTTACGCCTCGGCCGCACCCGGCACGGAGGACCCCGAGGCCTGGGCACGCTACCTGGCGTACCGCAATGCCCAGGTCGCCGAGCTCGTCGAGCACTTCCGCCCCGACCTGCTGTGGTTCGACGGCGAGTGGGAGCGCAGCGAGGAACAGTGGAAGATGCGGGAGCTCTCCGAGGAGATCCTCGCGGGCAACCCGGACACCGTCCTCAATGCGCGGATGCTCAGCTACGGGGACTACGCCACGCCCGAGCAGGGCGTGCCGCTGCAGGCGCCGGACGGGCCGTGGGAGCTGTGCCTGACCGTCAACGATTCCTGGGGATACCAGCACCACGACCACAACCACAAGTCCGTGCGCCAGCTGGTGCGTTATTTCGCCGAGACCATCGGAATGGGCGGCAATCTGCTCCTCGACGTCGGCCCCAAGGAGGACGGCACGATCCCTGCCGAGCAGGTCGAGCGTCTCGAAGGACTCGGGGGCTGGATCGCCAAGCACTGCGGCGCCGTGTACGGCACGGTCGCCGGGCTCCCGGCAGGGCACCACTACGGTCCGAGCACCCTGTCCGCGGACCGCCGCACCCTCTATCTGATCTGTTTCGACGCACCGCGCGAGACCATCGGCCTGCGCGGCCTGCGGACCCCGGTCAAGCGGGTGAGCGTGGTCGGTTCGGGCACCGAGCTCGGCCACCGGGTCGTCGGCGGCCTCGGCGAAGTGCCCGGAGTGCAGTGGATCGACGCCCCCACGGGCGCGGATGTGGACGAGTACGCCACCGTGCTGGCCGTGGAGCTCGACGGCGAGCTCGACCTGTACCAGGGCGCCGGCCGCGACTGATGTCAGCCGCCGGCACGGATCGCGCGCGGCGACGCGCCCAGTTCGCGCCGGCACGCTTTGTTGAAGGCCTGCAGATCGCCAATGCCTACCGAAGCCGCCACGGCGGGGATCGACAGCGTCGACTCGCGGAGCAGATGGCGGGCCTGCTCCATCCTGCGCCGCCGGATGTACGCAACGACGGTGCCGCCGGTCTCCGCCCGGAACAACCGGATGAGGTGGTTGTGCGAAACCCCGGCGGCCTCCGCCACTTCGGGCACGGACAGCGGCCCTGCCAGGTGGGCCTCGACATGGGCGACGGCCGCGGCGACCGGGCTGTGGGCCCGCTCTGCACCCGCACCTCGGGGCGCCGCCAGCTCGGCAACCCGCCACAGGGCGGCCCACACCTCGGCGGAGGCCCGGGCCTGGCTGCGCGGAGCCACCGCGACGGCCTGCTGCAGCAGACCGGACAGCATCGGCGCCTCCGCACCGGCGTTCTGCATCAGGGGGACGGTCAACCGCTCGCCGGACTGCGGAAGTTCCAGGTGCGCATAGAGGTGCTCGGATCGCCCGCGGTAGCGGTACTGCACCAATGCACCGGGCGGCGCCAGGCTCACGTGTCCAGGCCGGATCGCGTGCACCACGCCGTCGACGGTGAGCTCGCCCGCATACCGGTACAGATGCAGTTGCCACAGATCCGGCAGCCGGAATACGTCGCGAAGGCTCCCGGTCCCATGCACGCCGACGCCCACGCTCGCCACACGGGGTGGCTGATCCAGGCACACCTGGACGAGGGAGCCGGTCATGGCAGCGGTACGCACGATGAAAACCTACCAGCGAGGGAGAGGCCACTGTGCCTACAAGGGGCGCGAGCAGCGGGCGGCGTCCAGCCCCGCAGCCGTTCGGCCCCGCGGTCGTCCGGTCCCACAGCGCACGAGCGCGACGACGTACGCGGGGCCACCGGACGCCGGGCGCGCGGCAGGCGGGACGTCGGAAAAACTACTCGTCCACCACGCGCAGCAAGGTGGCATCGGCGGCTGCCGCCCCTTGCACCCGGCCCGACGGCGACGCCGCCACCAACGCGAGGAAGGCCACCGTCTGCGCGGTGATCACCTCGCCGGGCAGGACGACCGGCACGCCCGGCGGACAGGCCGTCACGGCGGAGGCCGACAGACGTCCCACGGCCTCCGCCGCGGCAACCGTCCGGCTCCTGGCGAAATAGGCTTCGCGGACCGTCAGTTGTGCAGGTCCGGGCGCGGGCGGGGACACCTGCAGCGCCGCATGAGCCGGAGTCCGTGGCGAGGGCAGTGCGTGAACGGCATCGATGAACTGCTCCGTGCAGGACGCGGATCCTGCGGCGACCGACACAACGATCACGGATCCGGTGACGGCCTCGACCCGGATGCGATGCCCGTCGGCCAGCCTGCTGCGGGCGTCGTACGCGCAGATGCCGCCGGCCCCGGTGTCGACCGCGATACGGAGCGGGTCGGCGGCCGCGATCTCCGGGAAGCGTCCGAAGCCATCGCCGACAAGCGCGAACCGCCCCTGTCCACGTATCGCGTCCCGGATTTGTTCCGCCGAGGCGATGGCGGCCTGTATCCGGTCGGGTGCCGTCGGCGGCACCGTACGGGCCCGCTCCGACGCCCCCGCCGGATCCCCGCTCCCTGCCATGGACCGCACGAAATCGAACGCCTTGTCCACCGAGGGCTCCAGCCGCTCCGCCTGGGAACCGTGCCCCAGGCGCAGCAGCACCGCCCCCGACATCGCCTCCCCGAGCCGGACTTCACCGGCAACGACCAGGTCGGCGCCCTGCGCGAGCGCACCGGGCGGAAGGTCCGGGTGGACTGCGCACAGCGGCTCCCGCCACGTTTCGTCGACCATCAGCGGAACGCCGGCCGAGTGCGCCGCCTCGGCGAGTGCAGGGATGTCCGCCACCGCCCCGCACCGGCTGGGTGACACGACGTGCACGGCGGCCACCTGGTCCTGCACGGCCAGCGCCTCCGTCAGGTCGACGGCCCGCACCACATGCGCGACGCCATGTTCCGAATCGACCGTCGGCAGCAGAAATCCTGCGTCGAGCCCGGACAGGACGAGGCCTTCGGTCACCGCGGCAGGGGCATCACGCTGCACCATCAAGATGCGCCCGAGTGCGGGAGCCGAGAGCGCGGCCATGTGGTGACCGAGCGGGCCGCCGACGGCCAGGAACCAGGTCCTGCGTGCCGCCTGGGCAGAAGGATGCTGCGTCAATGTCGGGCTCTCCATCAGCGTGGGCACCGGGCGAACGAGGCGACTCCGCGCGGGGAGGGTGGTCTCCCCCGGTCCGTGCGGCGCCGTCCGGCAGCCGTGCGCGGGGCGGACGGACACCTCGCGTACGGGCAACGCATTCATCGTCGCCCGGCGCACATCGGGCCCGGGCACGCCTTTCGTCGGGGGCACCCCTCACCTTCGACGGGGGCGGGTCGGTGTCAGGCGTCCCCTGTGGAGAGTCCCGCCCGGTAGGCGATTCGGGCGGCCGCCACCCGGTTCGTGACCCCGAGCCGCGCGAGCAGCTGCGTCACATGCCCCTTCACCGTGCCCTCGGTCATGCCGAGTTCGGTGGCGATGTTCGCGTTGGACAGGCCGAGGGCGAGCAGGCGGAGCACCTCGACCTGACGATCGGTCAGGGAAGTGATGAGCTCGGCGTACTCGGAGTCGGTGGGTGCCTGGACCTCGCCGGTGGTGAGATCGATGACCTGGCCGGTGACCGCGGGGGCGAAGACGGCGTGTCCCTCGGCGAGGCTGCGTAGGGCGCTCAGCAGGTCGGCGGGCGGCGTGTCCTTGATCAGGAAACCGGACGCGCCCGCCTTCAGCGCCTGTTCCACGTACTCCTCGAGGCCGAACGCCGTGAGGATCAGCACGGCGGGCGGTGTGGGCAGCTCACGAAGCTTCCGGGTGGCGGCGATGCCGTCGGTCCCCGGCATCCGTACGTCCATGACCACGACATCCGGCAGCAGTCGCCGTGCCTGGTCGACCGCCGACCGGCCGTCCCATGCCTCGGCGACCACCCTTGCGTCCGGGCTCGAGTCGATGATCGTGCGGAGCCCCTGCCGTGCCGCCGGGTCGTCGTCCGCTAGCAGAACCGTGATCATGTCGTGTGCCTCACGCACCCATCGTCACCCGGCGCAGCGCCCCGGGCCCGTGGACGGCCCGAACGGGTGAAGGGGCCAGCTCGTCGCCGAGCCGGTGGGGCCACTGCCGATCTACGGTGACGGCATGCCCGCGCAGGAAAGGCCCCATTGGTCGCCGCGTCGCGTGGATGCGCTGGTCACCGCTGTGGTCATTGCCCTGGGCGTCGTCGATTCCTGGGTCAAGCCGTCCAGTGGGCTGCTCACAGGGCTGCCGACGCCCGTGATCGCGGCTGCCTCGGGCGCCGTGGGCGCCACGCTGTGGTGGCGCAGGAGCCGCCCCGACCTGGTGGCCGTCGTGGTCCTCGTGGCGTATGTCGTGACGTTCACGCCGGTCGCGCTTGCGGTCGCCATGTACACAATCGGCACGGTGCATCGGCGACCGCGGGTCCTCGCCGCGTACACCGTGGCCGGATTCTCCGCGGGCATCGCCGGACTGCGCGGCGGGCTGCCGGACGCCGGGGTGCGCGAGGCCGCGTACTCACTGGCACTGATCCTGGGCCCGCTGGCTGTCGGGTACGTGGTCGCGGTGCGGCGTGATCTGACGGCCGCCACACAGGCACGCGTGGCGGACCTGGAGCGCGAGCACCTCGTCCTTGACGAGCGGGCGCGGGCGGAGGAGCGCGCGGCCATCGCCCGCGAGATGCACGACGTGGTGGGCCACCGGGTCAGCAACATGGTGCTGGCGGCGGGCGCCCTGCAGGTGGGTCCCGCGGCCGGGCATCCGGATGTGGTCCGTACCGCCGAGCTCATCAGGTCCGACGGCCGCCAGGCATTGGAGGAGCTGCGGGAGATCCTCGGTGTGCTGTCCATGGGGCATCCGGTCCACTGGGCCCCCACCGCACCACAGTCGGACGTCGCCCAGCTGCCCGGGATCGCGGCCCATGCGACCGAACGCGGCCAATCGGTTCAGCTGCAGGTCAACGGCCACCCCGAGACCCTGTCGGCGCCCGTGCAGCGCGCCTTGCACCGGATCGTCCAGGAGTCCCTGACCAACGCCGCGAAGCACGCTCCGGGCGCGCGTGTGCGCATCGACGTGGACTGCCGCAGCGACGGGGTACATGTCAGCGTCGGCAACGGCGCGCCAACCGGTCATTCGTCGGCGGACCTGCCGAGCGGCGGGCACGGACTCGTCGGCCTGGCCGAGCGCGTCGAGCTCCTTGGCGGGACACTCACAGCGGGACCGCACGGCGACGGATTCCTCGTGTCGGCCTTCATTCCCCACCGACGAGGAGTGTCATGACCATCCGTGTCCTGCTCGCCGACGACAACGAGATCACGCGCCGCGGGCTGACCTGGATCATGGACTCCAGCCCCGACATCGAAGTGTGCGGCGAAGCCGTCGACGGCGAGGAGGCGGTGGCCCGGGCCGGGGAGCTCCAGCCGGATGTGGTCCTGCTCGACGTCCGAATGCCGAGGCTCGACGGACTCGAGTCCATCGGACGCCTTCTGAACCTCCCGCACCCACCGCGGATCCTCATGCTCACAACATTCCACGAGGACGAGTCGGTACGGGTCGCGCTACGGGCCGGAGCGGCCGGTTTCCTGCTCAAGGACACGCCGCCCGACGACCTTCTGCGCGCCATCCGCGACGTGCACGGCGGTCATTCCGCGCTCGGCCCACCGGTGGCCCGCCGTCTGGTGGACGGCCTGGCCGACCGCGCCTCGCGGGCCGACCCCGAAGAAGGGAGCAGAATCGCCTCGCTCAGCCCGCGTGAGCACGAGGTGCTGCGGCTGCTCGCACGCGGGCTGACCAATACCGACATTGCCTCCGCGCTCGGTATGACCGAGGGCACGGTCAAGGGTCACGTCAGCAGCATCCTCGCGAAGCTGGGTGCGGACAGCCGCGTCAAGGCCGCGCGGATCGCCTACCGTGCGGGTCTCGACGACCAGGCATGACAGCTATGCCCGTGCCCAACAGGAAACACAGGGATGAGGAGACACGTGATCCCCACCTCGCAGCTGACCGAACCCGCCGTCCGTGCCCTCGTGGAGGCGGTCAACGCGCATGACCGGGACGCTTTTCGGGCAGCTCTCGCCCCCGGCGCGACGATGTCCGACGACGGGGCCGAGCGGGACCTGGAAGAGTGGACCGAGCGGGAGGTCTTCTCCTCCAACGGCCACATGGACATCGAGTCCCAGACGGACGACGGCCTGTCCCTCGTCGCCGAGTACCGCAACGACACCTGGGGCGCCATGCGCACCACGTGGGCCTTCACGGTCGAGGACGGCAAGGTCAGCCGGTTCGACACCGGCCGGGCCTGACCGCGCCGGCTGCACGACCGGACCGGCCCCGCCGACAGCTCGGCCCCTTCCCTATCCGGAGCCTCGGGGCACCCTTGTCCGCGACCGCGCCACGAGCTCCGCATGTCCGAGCGGAACCCGTGGCGGTGGAACCCGTCGCGTCCGGTCCGTACGCCTACCTCTCGAACCGGGCCACGGTCACTGGACGATCACCGCCCAGCGGGTGTCGCTGAGGCCGGTGCGGATGTGCAGCAGCGCCGTACCGGCCGTCTGCGTCGATGCGATCGCCATGGGCAGGGACGTCGACCAGCTCGCGCCCGGTGCGAGCGAGGGCACATTCCAGTACTGCCAGCTGCCGGAGAAGCCCGGGGTGTCGGCGAAGCTCTGCATCTGGGTGGCGGCGGTGGTGGAGCTGGAGGTGTTGGTGATGGTGACCGGCACGGTGGTGGTGGTCCCGCGGGTCACTGTGCAGTTACCGCTCGGCGGCGAGGCCGTGGCCTTCAACGGGCCGCTGCTGGTGGTTCCGGTAATGACCCCCATCTCGTACGAATGTTGTGAAATCCATGCACAGGCATTGGCGTCCTTGACGCTGGGCTCCCAGATGACAACGCCGTCCGCCACTGCCTTCACCTTGGCGAACATGTGTGCCCAGGTGTTGCCGGGCACATAGCTCTCCGACTGGAAGGACGTCGGGTTGACGTACGGGTAGATCGGGTGGCTCGGCGCCATGGCCCGGTCGCGGGCGACGGACTGGTCGAGATTGCTGTCCCAGCTGGTCAGCGTCTGGCCGTCGTAGAAGTACGCCCTGGGTGCGAAGCAGTTGAGCAGGTTGTCCGTGTGCAACTGCTTGATCAGATTCTGGTTCTGGGTCAGCCAGTCGTAGCCGTAGTGGCAGACCGGGGCCTGCGGGGCGGCGGTGTGGGTCCAGGTCAGCAGCTGACGCCAGAGGTTGTAGGCGTTCGTCGCCGCCTGGCCCGTCGGCACCTGGGTGAGCTCGATCGACTCGAAGTCGAGCACGACCGGAGCGGTGGCCGCGCCGCCGAACTGGTTCGCACCCATGTATTCCTTGACCTTGGCCTCGTACGTGGCCTCAGACGGGAGTGCCCCGCCGTTCGAATAGCAGCCTGCCGTGTCGCATGTGAAGGCGAAGACGTCGTACACGACCGTGGAGCGGGTCGAGCCGTACTGCTCCAAAGTCGGCCGGTTCGCGCCGCGTTCATTGACGAAGACGGGGAAGCCGGCCGCGGCGGCAGCCGGGGTGCTGAGGGCGGGCAGCGCAGCGATCAGCAGGGTGGCCGCGAGGACCGTGATCCTGCGGGCGAGTGCGGGTATGCGAGCGAGACGCCGGATTGACCGGAGGTTGCGGCTCTGCAACTTTCCTCCTCATGTTGGGGGGGTGGGGGGACACCGGCCCGCCGCCGACGACGGGCCGGTGGATCACGGGGGGAACGAGTCCCGGTGTTGTCAGTGGTCTGGGGCAGGTCGACGGATGCCACTCAGGATGATCAACGACGGGTTCCGCACGCCGCGGGAGCCGCCGATCGTCAGGTACCAGCGGCTCCCGCGGAGTTCCGTCAGCCTCCAGCCGGACTGAAGCCCTTGAGATTGCCGAGGTCGTAGGTGGTGTGACCGAGTGTCAGCACATCGCCTGATGTGGTGGCCGTGGGCGGAGTGCCCTTGCCGACAGCCAGGACGATCTTGAAGTCGGAGTCCGTGCCACTACGCGTCACCTTGAACGCGCCCTTGTCGACAGAGAGTTCGGCGCCCTCGGGGGCGAGAATCCAGCCCTTGAGGTACCCCTCCCCCTTCTTGAAGAGGAAGGTCTTCGCACCCGACTCGGCCTCACCGAAGGTGATCGTCGTGCCGGCCTCGGGCGCCAACTGCCAGTCGTAGCGGTGCGAGGCGGAGTCCGCGAACTCGTCGTGGACGGCAATGACGGAATCCGCCCCGTCGACCGGGCGCAGATCGACCGCCAGGTCGCGGTGAGCCTTGGCCAGCTCGTAGTTGAGGTGACCGTCGAGGGAGATGTAACCGCCGCCCTGGCCGGCGTAGGCCCGGGATTCCAGGGTCTCGCCCTTGCCCGCGATGCTGTCCGTGCTGCGCTTCTCCGGGAAGCCATCGATCAGCGGCTTGGAGAACAGCTCCCGCTTGGCGTAGTCCTTGGCAGGCTGCCGGGCCCACGTCACGTCCTGGCCGACCAGCGACAGAGCGAAGGTGTCGAAGCCTCCCCAGCCGATGTGGTTGTCGTTGCGGTTCTGGGCGCCGACCAGCACGTCGTCCTTGTCCTGGTAGCGGCTGCGGAACAGGTACGAGCCGCCGTGGTCGTCGAGAATCGCCTCACGAACCGCCTCCGGTCCCCCGTCGGGGTCCTGCTGGGTCACCCCGTACGGGTAGTTGAGCAGGCCGTAGGCGCCGCCCCCGCCGCCGACCGTCTTCTGGTACTGCCACAGCCACGCCGCCCGCTGATCGGCGGGCACCTGGGTGAAGATCAGGCCCGGGATGGGCACCGCACCCGTGGTGGTGGCGACTCCCCACTGCAACCGGGCGTTGTCGGGCTGCGCCGAGACACTGTGCATCACCAGACCGGCGAATCCGGGCCGCTGCCACTTCGCCTTGAGCGCCCCGATGCCGGCGTCGATGGAGCCGACGACACCGGGTGCTCCGACGCCGAGCCCGTAGCTGAAGTAGTCCATGCCCTCCTGGTCCCAGCCCGCGTCGGAGTACGCGGTGTCCAAGTGCCGGCCGAGTGCGTCGATCAACTGCGGAATGCGGTACTCCTGCAGGTCGAACGGGCCGTCGCCGCGCACCGCGAGCCGCAGCGACAGCTCGGCGCCGCGCACCACCGCGGTCCAGTTGCTCTGCTTGGTCGGCAGGTCGAAGTTCGGGTGGTACGAGACCTCCAGATAGGCGGCGACGCGCTGCAGCACCTTCTGCGCCTCGGCACGCTGCTCGGGTGTCCAGCCCGGGTAGGCCCAGTCATAGGCGGTGGCCAGGGGCCCCGAGGCGTTGGCGGTCTCCAGGGCCGCGGACCCGGAGTACGCGGTGCCATTGATGAACGGCATGGTCCGGCCGGACTCGATGAGCGCGTCGTAGGCGGTCTGTGCGTAGGCCGGGTCCTGGCTGACCTGGTAGAGGAGGGCGGCGTCCTGGGCCCAGGACGCCTGTGCCTCGCCCGGGCGGTAGTTGTAGCCCGGCAGGCCTTTGGCAACTCTGTTCACGATGCTGCTGTACGTCGACTTGGGGGTGCCGTCCTGCTGGATCGCGGCGCGGATCGCGGCGAGTTTGTCGTCGGTGACTCCCATCCGCGGGTGCTGCAGGCTCGCCAGGCTCGCGGTGGCGAGGACCTTGCCGCCCTGTCCGACGACTGCGAATCCGGTGGCGCCGCGGCGCCCCCCGTCCCGCAGCGTGACGCCGCCGGTGGTTGCGTGACCGCCGTACGTACCGACCTTGCGGGCCTTGTGCAACTTGCCGTCGGCAACCTCGGGGCCACCCGCATACAGCGTCACCGGACCCTTGGTGCCGGCCTTGAGCCGCCACGCGAGACGGGCCCCCTCGCTGTCCTCGGTCGCCGTCAGCACATTCGTCCGCTGCTCGTCCAGGAAGGCCGAGGGCATGGTGACGGTCTCGGGGTCGGTGGTGGCCAGCTTTGTGCCGTCTGCGGCGAGGGCGACGACCTTGTAGGTATAGCGCCGACCGGGGCGGGCCGAACCGTCCTCCGCGGTCCACGCGTCGGGGACCTCGCGGATCAGGGTCTTCTCGCTCGGGGTGAAGTGCACGTGGGTCGAGCGGTGAACCTGGTACGAGGCCGGGGTGTCGTCGATTGCGGCGAAGTGCCAGGCGAGCTGGACGGCCCCGGTGGGCTGGACGTTGGCACCCACGGCGTTGCCCTCGAGGTGCTCGACCTCGACGTTGTCGATGAGCATGCGGCCGGTGGTCTGTTCGAGGGCGAGGAGCAGGTTGACGGCCTTGGCGCCGGGCCGGGCGAGGACGACAGCGTTGGCCTTGCGCCAGCCCGTGTCTCCGGTGATCCGGCCCACGACGGCGTCGTGGCCGAAGTTGCGGGCCCACAGGTCGCCACCGTAGCCGGAGAGGCCGACGGCCCGCTCGTCGAAGGTGATCCGGTACGCCTGGAACCTGGTGCTGTCGGCGATGGGAATGTCCTGGCCGACCGCGGCCTTGTCGCCCGGGTCCCCGAGGTCGAGGGCAAGGGCCCGGCTGCCGTCGGGGCCCGCGCCGTCCACGATCGTGGCGTGGCCACTGGCCCGGTTCTCACTCTGCGGCCAGCCGACGATGCTGCCGTCGGCGGCGACCTGCTCGAAGTCGCCGTTGGTGACGAGTTCGGCGGCGTACGAGGGTGCGGGCACGGCCACAGCGAGGGTGCCCGCCAGGGAGGCGCCCACTATGGCGATGCTGGTCAGGCGCGACAGGGTGGATCTGGACACGGGCTTTCCTCCGGTGGGAAGTCGAAAACCAGGGCACGGGGTGCAGCACGCGTGCCGAGAGTGGGGTGGGCCCGCCGTCGACGGCGGGCCCACGTCCTGGGGGTGCGGGCCGGACGTCGCTGCTGGTCGTGCCCGTCTCCAAGCCGTTGATCCGGTTGGCCTGGTCGGTGTCGGGTGACATTGGAGTCGTACGTGCCCCAGTGGGGCTCGCGGCGGTGGACCACTGCGCGAGGCGATGCCCTCTATTGCCAGATGCGGATGTAGTCGACGTACATGGTGGAGTGGTAGTCGAGAGGAGCGTCGTAGATGCTGCCGTCCGCCCACTCGGCGGCCTCGTGCGAGATGACCGGAAACATGGGCACCTGGCTGATGAGGTTCTGGTCGACGACCGTCCGGACCACGTTGCCGTCGTAGCGGTAGATGATCTGACCGGGCTTCCACTCGATGGCGTAGGTGTGGTAGCCGCTGTGCAGGCCGAGAGCGTCGACATTGACGGAGGACGCCTTGTGGTCGGGGCCGTAGCCGTCGTAGTGGATGGTGTTGCCGTACGCGTCGGCCTTCTGGGTGCTCTCGATGACGTCGTACTCGCCGCCGTCGCGGGCCGTGCCGTCCACTCCGTTGATGCCGCCGGTCGGCATCAGCCACAGGGCGCCGAAGTGGTCCTCCGTGGGCGGCATTTGAGCGCGCCATTCGACGGTGCCGTAGGTGAAGTCGAACTTTCCGCGACCCTCGATCTCACCGGTGGCGTACTGGTCGTCGCCCAGCTGGGAGAGCGACATCCACAGGTTGCCGCCATTGATGGAATCGGGGTTGGGGTTGACCTTGACGTTCGACGGCTTCCACCAGCTGTCGAAGTACTGGCCGTCCCGGCGTTTCGAATCCACCGAAGACCACTTGGAGCTGTCGAGCGAGGTGCCGTAGAACTCATCGCTGAAGACGAGTGTTGCGTGGGGGCTGCCGCCGTTGGGGCGGACGCCGACCGGGGTGTGGGGATCGACGAATCCGGCGGCCTGCGCAGGAGTGGCGCCCGGGACGACGAGCGTCGCCGCCAGGAGGCCCGCCGCGGCGGCCGACGTACGTATGTGCAGGGCACTCGGAGCCGCGCGCCGGACGGATCGGACCTTGTGTCGTTGCACTGTCTCCTCCTTGTGTTGGGGGGAAGCAAGCCCGCAGCGGCGGTACCTCGTCCTTGGCGGCTCGGCCGAGGGCGACGGTGAGCTTCTGGGTGGTGCCTGTCCTGGGGGGCGCCGTCGACGCTGGACGCCGACTTCGTCGGCTCGACGAAGCAGAGTGTGTGACGCTGTGCTGCCGTCCCCGTTCGCAGACGTGGCAGCCGGCTCTCCACGGGCGTACGTGAAGAGGTGTGACGGTGGGGCCCTCCCCCGAGGGGAGAGGCGGGTCGGGCCCCACCTGCTCTGAGGGATCAGGCCTTGGCGGCCGCTGCGTACTCCTTGGCGAATTCCTCGGCGGCCCGGTCGCCGCCCTTGGCCTTCCACTCCTTGACCATGGAGTCCCAGGAGGAGAGGGGCTTGCGGCCCATCACGATCGCCTTGATGGCGTCCTCCTTGAGGAGCATCAACTCGTTCTGCTTCGCGAACCAGGTCTTGGAGAGCAGCCCCACCGATGGGTCGACGACACCGATCTCGGCGATTTCGGTCTGGAAGGCGTGGCGGCGCTTGACCGACTCGGCTCCGCCCGGGACCCCGGCGGGCAGGAACAGCACCTGCTGACCGGTGGCGATGAAGCTGATGCCGAGGGTGTCCTTGTTGTCGCCGTCGAGGGCGAGCTTGGTCTGCACCGGGCTGCCGTCGTCACCGCGGGTGAAGTGGGTCCCTTCCACACCGTAGTTGACCAGTTCCCACTCCTTGGTGCCGAACGGTGCGGCCAGAAAGTTCATCACGCGCAGCAACACCTTGATGCGCTGCTTGGGGGCCTTCTTCAGCGCGGTGAAGTAGTCGGCGCCGGGGCTGAACCAGTGGCCGGGGCTTGCGCCGTCGGTGGGCTTGAGGGGGCGGACGGTTTCCAGGGTGAAACCGTCCTTGATCGCGATCGCATTGCCGGTGAAGTCGATGTTGGCCCGGGACACCGTGGCTGTGACGCCGGTCTGGAAGTCGGTGCCGAGCGTGGCGTCGTGGGAGAGCGGGTCCGCTCGGAAGACGCCTGCCTTCTGCCACTTGGCCAGTTGCTCAAGTCCGGCCTTGAAGCCGTCGCTGTCGATGCAGGACGTGAACTGCCCGTCCTTGAGCGCCCACTGATTGGGAGCGCCGAACATCGGTACGACGGAGTTGAAGCCGAAGGCCCCGAGGCCGGCCACGCCCATCCCCCACTTCTTCCGGCCGGAGAGCTGCTGAAGGCCTTTCGTGAAGTCGTCGACGGTGATCCCGCCGATCTCCGGAACCCAGATCCCGGCCTCCTTGAGCCGCTCCTGATTGGCGGAGAGGGAGTGACCGATCCGCGAACGCTCCACCGGGAAACGGTAGAGCTTGCCGTCGATGCGCCCGGCGGCCTTCCAGGCGTAAGTGGGGATGGCGGCCAGGTTCGGGTACTCCTTGACGGCATCACCGGACAGGAACTCCGTGAGGTCCTGGCACCTGGCGGCGATCAGTTCGGTGGGGTTCGGCAGATACTGCGACACAGCGAGGATGTCGGGCAGTTCACCGCCGGCCACCAGGGTTGCGAACTTCTGCTGAGCCTCCATGGCCGGCACCACGACGAGGTCGAGGTCGACGCCGAGCTGCTTGTTCAGTGCCTGCCACAGCTGGTGCTTCTCCTTGGCCTTCGGCGGCGCACCCCAAGTGATGGTCCACACGGTCACCTTGGATCCGTCGCCGGGCTTCTCGGCGACCGACTGCTTCAGCTCCTTCGGGTACGCCGTGTATCCGGGCTGTACACCCTTGTCGTTCGGGGCGAGATCCGGCTTCGGCGCGTCCGGGTGCGGGATGTAGTCCGGCCACGGAGCCAGCTTCTTCCCTTCGTTGCTCAGAGCGTTGCCGCCTGCCGAGGTGGAGCACGCGGACAGCGATACGCCGGTGGCGGCCAGCGCCGTGCCGATGCCTATCGTCCGCAGGACAGTTCTGCGGGAGATGCCAGAAGACATGACGAACCGATCTTTCACGAGGAACCCCGGACCGGGGCGAAGTGGGTCAACGGCTGATGGGCGAGCGAGCGACAGTCAGCTCTTGACGGCGCCGGTCAGGACGCCCTTGGTGAAGTAGCGCTGGATGAAGGGGTAGACGCACAGGATCGGGACGGTGGCCAGCACCACCACAGCCATGTTCACCGTCTGCGGGGCGAACTGGATTTGCTCGTTCACGCCGCCGCTCACCTGGATCAGGCTGTTCTGGCTCTGCACGACGTAGGTGCGCATCCAGGTCTGGAGCGGCCACATCGTCGACTGGTCGGTGTACAGGATCGCCCGGAAGAAGTCGTTCCAGTAGCCCACCGCGTAGAACAGCCCGACCACCGCGACGACCGCCTTGGACAGCGGCAGGACAATCGTCAGCAGGGTCCGCAGCTCACCGGCGCCATCGATCTTGGCCGACTCGAACAGCTCGGCAGGGATGCCCTGGAAGAAGCCGCGCATCACCACCAGGTTGAACGCGCTGATCAGGACGGGGAGAAACAGAGCCCAGTAGGTGTTGCGCAGACCCATGCCGTTGACCACGAGGAAGCTCGGGATCATTCCGGCCGGGAAGAGAAAGGTGAACAGGATCATCAGCATCACCGGCTTGCCGCCGACGACGCCGGGCCGGGCCAGGGCGTACGCCAGCATCACGGTGCACGCCAGACTGAACGCCGTGCCGACCACGGTGACCAGGCCGGAGACTGCGAGCGCCCGCGGGATCTGTCCACCGGAGAAGACCAGTTCGTACGCCCTGAAGGTCCATTCGTCCGGCCACACCGCATAGCCGCCGTTGGCGATCACCTGATGGTCGGGGGCGAAGCTGGTCGCGATCACAACCCAGAACGGGACCAGCACCACCAGGACGGTGACGACCAGGGCAAGACCTTTGGCCCCCTGCGTGAACGGCTTCGGCTTCTCCATCCAGGCTGGACGCTCGGCGGGCTCCGGAACAGCAGCACTCATCAGCGGTACACCCCCTGCTCGCCCATCCGGTGGGCGATCTTGTTCGCGGTGAAGACGAGGCAGGCGCCGATCACGCCCTTGAACAGGGCGGCGGCAGCCGCCACCCCCCAGTTCTGGTCGCGGATGCCGTGGTAGAAGACATAGGTGTCGATGACCTCGGACACGTCGGGCCCGAAGGCGTCGCGCTGCAGCAGGATCTGCTCGAAGCCGACCGAGAGGATGTCGCCGAGGCGCAGGATCAGCAGCAGGAAGATCACGGCGCGCAGCCCCGGGAGCGTCACGTGCCAGAACCTTCGCCACGGGCCCGCCCCGTCCAGGGCCGCGGCCTCGTACAGACCGCCGTCGACCTGGGCCAGCGCGGCAAGGAAGATGATGGTGCCCCAGCCGCACTCCTTCCAGATCAGCTCGAGCACCATCAAGGGCTTGAACAAGTCAGGATTGCCGATGACGTCGACCAAGTGACCGTCGGATCCGCCCAGCACACCGTTCAGGACGCCGTCCGCCCCCAGCACCTGCTGGAAGAGGGCGACCACGATGACCCACGAGATGAAGTGCGGCAGATACACCACGCTCTGGACGAATTTCCGCACCCGTCCCTGGATCAGGCTGTGGAGCAGCAGAGCCAGCGCCAGCGGAACGGGGAAGTAAAAAACGAGCTGCGCCAGCGAGATGACCACCGTGTTCAGCGCGGCCTGCCAGAACGCCGGCTCACCGAACAGAGCCTGGAAGTTCGCGAAGCCCACCCACGGGCTGTCCTTCACTCCCAGGAACGGCATGTATTCCTTGAACGCGATCACGTTCCCGAAGAGCGCCAGGTACTGGAAGACCAGGAAGAAGAGGACACCCGGCGCCATCAGCAGCAGTAGCGTGCGGTCCCTGCGTATCCGGGACCGGAGAACGGCGGTGCGCGGGCTCTCCTTCCCGGGCCGGCCGATGACGACCGGTGTTCGCCGGCGCGCCTCCGGTTCCTTGACTGCGACCGACATGCAGCTCCCCTCTCCATGGCGTCCGGCGTGCCCTGCGCCCGATTCGAGACACACGTCGGCCCAAGGGGCATGGCGCGTGAAGGATGCGGGAGCAGAGGAGCGGCTCGCCGCGCGCTCCACATATCGCCGACGTTCCGGCGACGTTCCGAATACTGGCGAGCGTTCCGATCGCAGTCAAGGGGTCAGGATCGAAGTTTCGATCCTTCGATCATTACGATCGAATCAACTAGCTCTTCACCTCGGCGCCACAGGACTGCCGTACACGAAGCTCGGGCAGCAGGGCCAAGTGCCGTTTCGTACCCGCCCGCTGCCCCTGCCGACACTCCCGCACACGCCGGAGCAGCAGCTGCACGGCCTCTCGGCCGACCTCGTACTTCGGCGGTGCGACCGCCGTCAGCGGGAGATCGGAGAGGGCCGCCACGTCGTCGTCGTACGCAATGATCGCCAGGTCCTGCGGTATCCGGAGCTGCGGCTCGAGGCCGCGCAGGATCTGCAGCAGGAGGATGGCATCCGTGTCGCTGAGCACGACTGCCGCGCTCACCCTCCCTGCGTCGACAGCCTTGACCAACCTCTTCGCCGCCTGCTCGAGGCGGCCCGTGTCGAGTTCGCCCGCGTACAGATCGATGGGGTCGATCGGCGGCCCGGCGATCCCGGCAGACCGCAGCGCCGCCTCGTACCCGGCCCGCACCTGCACTCCCGTCGCGCTGCCGCCGGCCAACAGCGCGATGTCGCGGTGCCCGAGCGAGACGAGGTGACGCACCGCAAGCCCGACTCCCGCGTAGTGGTCCGAGCAGACGAAGTCGAACTCGGCGGCCTGCGTTCCCGCGGCCGCACGGCGTTCGAGCATGACGGTCGGAACGCCGAAGTCGAGGTCAGAGGCGTCCTCCTCGGAGCCGTCCCGCATCCAGCCCGGAGTCAGCAGCAGCCCGTCGATGCCCGAGTCCAGCAACCTGCGCGCCTGCTCCTCGTCCTGACCTGGGATATAGCCCGAGAAGCCGAGCACGAGCCGGCCGCCGGCCGACTGGACCTCCTCCCGCACACCTCGAATGATCTCTCCGAAGTAGTACTGGGATTGCGGAACCACCAGGCCAAGGGTGACACCTGCGCCGTCGGCCAGGTCCGACGGGCCCGCTTCCGGGATCAGCTGCGGTCCCTGCACGGACGCGGCAGCCGATGCGCCGGGCCAGGAGACCGCGCCCCGCGTCCGGTCCAGCCGCCCGGCGGTGGACAGAGCTTCCACATCGCGGCGAAGGGTGACCGTGGACATCCCCAGATGGTGCGCAAGGTCGGTGACCCGCAGGCTGCCGTGCCGGCGGACCAGTTCAAGGATCCGCTCATGGCGTTCGTCGACCGAGTACCGCACACCGGGCTCCCACGCTGGTAGGGACGTCATTCGTACAGCTCAGACTACTCCGGCGATCACGACGATCGATCTGATTCATTTTCGCTTCTTCGATCATTCGATCTTGACGATCGAAACGACGATCCTTAGGGTCGGCGCATGACCGTCCAGACCACGGACTCCCACGAGTCGCCTCTCCCGGGTCCGCAGCCGCACCGCCGGCCCCGAACCCTGCTGGCGATGGACCCCACCGTGACCACCACGCTTCTCAGTCCACGCACGCTCCGCAGGCTCGCGCAGACGGCGGAGGTGGACCGCGAGCTCATCGTCGACGACTTCTCGCGGGCCGACGCGCTCGCGGCCCTGCGCGACACCGAGGTGCTGTTGACCTTCTGGGGCTGCCCTCCCGTCGACGATTACGTGCTGACCGCGGCGCCCCGGCTGCGGGCTGTCGTCCACGCGGCCGGCACGGTCAAGTCACATGTCACCGAGGCGTGCTGGGAGCGCGGATTACTTGTCTCCTCGGCGGCGGCGGCCAATGCGCTGCCCGTCGCCGAGTTCACCGTGGCCGCGGTGTTGCTCTCCAACAAGCGCCTGCTGGAGGTGCGCGAGGCCTATCGCCGGATCCGTGGGGAACACGACTGGCGCGCCGCCTTCCTCGACGTCGGGAACTACCGCAGGACCGTCGGCATCATCGGCGCCTCGCGCATCGGCCGACGGGTGATCGAGCTGTTGCGCCCGTACGACCTGGAGGTCATCGTCCACGATCCGCATCTGAGCAGGACCGATGCCGCTGCCCTCGGAATCCGCCCCGTCGGGCTCGACGAGCTCTGCGAGAGCTCCGACGTGGTCAGCGTGCACGCCCCCGAGATACCTGAGACCCGCCACATGATCGACCGCCATCGGCTCGGTCTGATGCGGGACGGCGCGACACTCATCAACACCGCGCGCGGTTCGCTCGTCGAACAGGACGCGCTCACCGAGGAGCTGGTTTCGGGCCGGCTGTACGCCGTGCTCGATGTCACCGAGCCCGAGGTGCCGCCCACGGGATCCCCTCTGTACGAACTCCCCAATGTGCTGCTCACCCCGCACTTCGCCGGCTCCTTCGGCAACGAGGTGCAGCGGATGGCCGACTCGGCGGTCGACGAGATCGCCCGGTACGCGGCCGGGCTGCCGTTCGCCCACCCCGTGCTCCGCGACGAGTTGGGGCGCACGGCGTGACCATGCAACCGTGGTTTCCCGAGGCCAAGCTCGGGATCTTCGTCCACTGGGGGATCTACGCGGTCCGGGGTGTCGCGGAGTCCTGGTCGTTCTTCGGCGGGGACATCTCCCACGAGGAGTACATGGAGCAGTTGGGAGGCTTCACCGCATCGAGCTACGACCCGGACGACTGGGCGAAGCTCTTTGCCGGCGCCGGCGCCAGGTACGCCGTACTGACGACCAAGCACCACGATGGCGTCGCGCTGTGGGACACCCGGCAGACGGATCTGTCGGTCGTTCGGCGCAGTCCGGCGGCCCGGGATCTGGTCGGCCCCTTCGCCGAAGCGCTGCGCCGCCGGAGTCTGCGCGTCGGCCTCTACTTCTCGCACAACGACTGGAGCCATCCCGACTACCCCAGCGTCCGGCCCGCGCAGCTGCACAGGCCGTGGGTCGACAACCGCCGCGCGATGCCGGCGCCCGGCCAGGAGGACCCCGAGCGCTGGGAGCGCTACCTGGAGACCGTGCACCGCGGGCAGATCCGCGAGCTGATCGAGGGATACCGGCCCGACCTGCTGTGGTTCGACGGTGCCTGGGAGCGCGACGAGCGGCAGTGGCGGATGAAGGAACTCCGCGAGGAGATCCTCCGGCTGAGCCCCCGGACCGTACTCAACGGCCGCATGCTCGGCCACGGCGACTACGCCACCGCGGAGCTGGGCGTCCCCATCCAGCGCCCGGACGGGCACTGGGAACTCTGCTACACCATCGGCGACATGTGGGGGTACCAGCCCCAGGACGTCAACCACAAGTCGGTGCGCGAGCTGGTGAGAGTCTTCACCGAGACCATCGGCCACGGCGGCAATCTGCTGCTCAACACCGGCCCGGCGGAGGACGGCAGGATCCGCGCGGACCACGCCCGGCGGCTCGAGGGTCTCGGCCGGTGGATCCGCCGCAACAGCGAGGCCGTGTACCCCACCGAAGCCGGCCTTCCCTACGGACATCACTACGGTCCTTCGATGCTCTCCAAGGACCGCCGCACGCTCTTCCTCGTCTGCTTCGACGCGCCCCGTGCGTTCGTCGAGCTCCGCGGCCTGCGCAACACCGTCAAGAACATCTCCGTGCTCGGCACCGGCGAGCGGCTGGACCACCGGGTCGTCGGCGGCTTCGCCAGTCGCGGTGTGCCGGGCGTGGTCCGCATCTACACACCCGCCACCTGTGATCCCTACGCCACCGTGCTCGCCCTCGAACTCGACGGCGAACTCGATCTCTACCGCGGTCAGGGCGAGGGCTGAGCCGGCCTGCTTCCCGACCGGCCGCCCGACGTACGTCAGTGGTCCCTAGGGTACGGGCTTCGTTCCTGTCAGATGCGGCTGCCGGAGGCGGTGTCGGACGACAGCCGTTGCGCGAGATAGATCGGTATGACGGACAACAGGACAAGGACGGCGGCGACGACGTTGACGACCGGGGCCTGTTGGGGGCGGGCCATGTTGGAGAAGATCCAGACGGGAAGGGTCTGGACGCCGGGCCCGGCGGTGAAGGTCGTCACGACGATCTCGTCGAAGGACAGGGCGAAGGCGAGGAGTCCGCCCGCCACCAGCGCGGAGCGCACCAGCGGGAAGGTGATGTCGACGAACGTACGGAAGGTGTGGGCCCCGAGGTCCATGGCGGCCTCTTCGTACGACCCTGGCATCCGGCGCAGCCGGGCGATCACGTTGTTGAAGACGACCACGATGCAGAAGGTGGCGTGGCCGACGACCACCGTGAACATTCCGAGGCCCACTCCCAGCGGTTCGAGGACCGTACGGAAGGCGGTGTTGAGCGCGACACCGGTGACGATGCCCGGCAGTGCGATCGGCAGGACGACCACGAAGGAGATGGCCTCGCGTCCGAAGAACTTGTAGCGCTGGCAGGCGAAGGCGATGAGTGTGCCGAGGACCAGGGCGATCGCGGTCGCCCCGAGCCCGGCCCTGACCGAGGTCCACAGCGCGTCGCGGGCGCCCGAACTGTGCCAGGCGGCAACCCACCAGTCGAAGGTGAGGCCCGGTGGCGGCCAGCCCGAACTGCGGTCCGGGTTGAGGGAGTTGATGAGGACCAGGAGCAGCGGGACGTAGATCACCGCGAAGCCGAGCCCGGCGGCGATGCGCAGTGTGACGCGCGCGGGGCGGGAGAGATTCATCGGGGGCCTTCGCTGTGCGTGATACGGGGGTGAAGGAGAGGGGTCAGAGACTGCTGAGGGCTCCGGTACGGCGCACCGCGAGCAGATAGAACACGATGATCACGACGGGCACGGTGCCGAGTGCGGCGGCCAGCGGCAGGTCCAGGGTGATGTTGGAGTAGATGAGGTTGCCGATGAGCTGCGTCTTTCCGCCGACGATCTGTACGGCGATGTAGTCGCCGAGACTGAGCGAGAAGGTGAAGACCGAGCCGGCTGCGATGGACGGCAGGATCATCGGCAGCACGACGGAGCGGAAGGTCCGGCCGGTGCGGGCGCCGAGGTCGGCGGAGGCGTCGAGGAGGCTGGCCGGGAGCTGCTCGAGTCCGGCGTGGATCGGCAGGATCATGTACGGCAGCCACAGGTAGGTCAGCACCAGGACGGTCGCGGTCAGGCCGTAGCCGGGCCCCTCGAGTCCCAGTGGTTTCAGCGCCCAGTCGAGCAGACCGCCCTGGGCGAGGATGAGTCGCCAGGCATACGCCTTGACCAGGTAGCTGGCCCACAGCGGAGTGAGGATCGCCACGACGAGGAGCGGTCGCCGCCTGGGGTTGGCGATGCGGGCTGTGTAGAAGGCGATCGGGAAGGCGATCAGTACACACAGCGCGGTGACCGCGAGGGCGACGCCGATGCTGCGCAGGGCGACCTGACGGTAGACGCCGGTGGTGAACAGTGCGGTGAAGTTGTCCGTGTTCCAGATCTTCACCACGTCGGAGGTGAAGGAGTCCGTGGTCCAGAACGCGGAGAGGAACAGCACGGTGAGCGAGCCGAGGTAGGCCAGGGCGAGCCAGGCCAGTGGTGCGGAGAGCAGCAGGGACAGCTGCAGCCGGGGGCGGCGGTGCAGGGTCCCGGCGAGCCGCCGGACGGGTCCGGCGGCAGGCACGGTGGTGGTCATGGACAGGTAACCCTCAGCCCTTGATCTCGGTCCAGGCCTGGACCCACTTGGCGTACGGCACACACTTGGTGTCCGTACGTCCGTCCACGCACTGCGCGATGGGCGTGGTCCAGAAGTGAACGTCCTTCCAGTACGACTCGTCGGCAGCGTGGTAGGTGGTGCAGTGGTTCTTGTCCGCGGTCAGCGTGCAGGCCTTCTCGTTGGACGGGGCCTCACCGAAGTACTCGGCGACCTGGGCGTTCACCTTCGGCGAGATGATCCAATTCATCCAGCTGTAGGCGCAGTTGGGGTGCTTGGCCTTGGCGGAGATCATCCATGTGTCCGACCAGCCGGTGGCGCCCTCCTTGGGGAGGACGGCCTTGACCGGGACCTTCTCGGCCTGGGCGGTGTTCAGGATCACCTGCCAGCTGGTGCCGACCACCGAGTCGCCGCTCTTGAAGGCGGAGACCTCCTTCAGATAGTCGCTCCAGTACTCACCGACGTTGGCGTTCTGCTCCTTGAGCAGGTCGACGGCGGCGTCGAACTGCTTCTGGTCCAGGGCGTACGGGTCCTTGATGCCGAGGGACGGCTCGGTCTTCATCAGGTACAGGGCGGCGTCCGCGATGTAGATCGGCGAGTCGTACGCCGTGACCTTCCCCTTGTATGCCGAGGACTTGTCGAAGACCGCGGACCAGGAGTCGGGCGCCGGGGAGACCTTCTTCGTGTTGTACATCAGCAAATTGGCGCCGCGGCCGTGCGGGATGCCGTACGAGACACCCTTGACCGAGTTCCACTGCTGGTCCTTCAGCCCGGAGAAGACGTCCTTGTAGTTGGGCACCAACTCGGTGTTGACGGGCGCGGCGTCGCCGGAGGCGATCAGTCGCAGCGCCGCGTCGCCGGAGGCGGAGACCGCGTCGTACTGACCGGTCTTCATCAGGCTGACCATCTCGTCGGACGTGCCCGCGGTCTTGGTGTTGACCTGACAGCCGGTCTGCTTCTCGAAGTCGGTGACCCAGTCGACCTTCGGGTCGTTGGAGCCGTCCTCGGCGTAGCCGGCCCACGCGATCAGGTTCACCTGGCCCTCCGTCTTGCCGAGGGTCTTCTGCGCGGTGAGCTTGGGCGGGGTGAAGTCGCTGCCGCCGGGCGACGTGGCAGCGGTGTTCGAGGAACCGCAGGCGGTGGCGAGGAGCAGGGCGCCGAGCGCGGCCGCTGCTCGGGACGTTCGGTTCAGACGCACAGGGTTCTCCACGGGAGGGTTGGGGTGGGGACGGGTCGTGCGGGTGTGTGCGCTCACCGGGCCTCAGGGACCTGGAAGTTGTGCCGTCGGTGCCACTGGAGCGTGACCCGGGAGCCACGGAAGGCGGCGACGTCCTCGGAGGAGGTCTCCAGGTTCTGCTGGAGGGCGGTGAGCCTGCCGCCTGCGTCGAGGTCCACCAGGAAGCGGGTGGCGTCCCCCAGGTAGACGACCTCCGCCACGGTGCCGGTGGCACTGGAGTGCTGCGGCTCGTCGGCGATGGCGGATTCCTTGAGCACGCGGATCTTCTCCGGCCGGATGCTGTACGTTCCCCGGTCGCCCACGACCTGCTCCGCGGCGTCGTCGGTCAGCAGGTTCGACGTACCGACGAAGCCCGCGACGAACGGGGTGGCGGGACGTTCGTATATCTGGGCCGGGGTCCCGATCTGTTCGACGCGGCCCTGATTGAAGACCGCGATCCGGTCGCTCATTGTCAGCGCTTCCTCCTGGTCGTGCGTGACGAAGACGAAGGTGATGCCGACCTCGCGCTGGATCGCCGTGAGCTCGACCTGCATCTGCTCGCGCAGCTTGAGGTCGAGGGCGCCCAGCGGCTCGTCGAGCAGCAGCACCTTCGGACGGCCGACCAGGGCACGGGCCAGCGCCACGCGCTGGCGCTGGCCTCCGGAGAGCTGGGACGGGCGACGCGTCCCGAAGTCCGCGAGACGCACGCTCGCCAGAGCCTCCCTGGCCTGCTTCAGACGCTCGGCCTTGGGCACCTTGCGGACCTTGAGGCCGTAGGCGACGTTCTGCTCCAGGGTCATGTGCGGGAAGAGCGCGTAGTCCTGGAAGACGGTGTGCACATCGCGCTCGAAGGGTGCCAGACGGGTGACGTCGGAGCCTGCAAGCTCGATGGTTCCGCTGGTGGGAGCCTCGAAGCCGGCGATCATCCGGAGCACTGTGGTCTTGCCGGAGCCGGACGGCCCCAGCATGGAGAAGAACTCGCCGTCCGCGATCTCCAGGTCGACTCCGGCCACAGCCTCTGTCCGGCCGAAGGACTTACGCAGGTTCTGCAACCGGATGGCCATTCCCTCCATGGGGGGAACCTTTCTGGTGCTGTCGGGAGTTGACCGTAAACATATGAAGTCATAGTTCTAATTTCAAGGCCCCGCTAAGGTAAAAGCTGGGTCAACTGGCAAGGTGGTGATCGTGAATCGAGACAGACCCGGCGCCCGCAGAGTCGTCTTCACGCCCGTCGACACCCTGGCCCGCGTGGATGCCGTCGTGCGGCGGCTCGGTGATGCCATCGACCTCGGCCTGCTCGCCGACGGCGAGCAGCTGCCCGGCGAGTCCGACCTCGCCGCCCAGCTCGGCGTCTCCACCGTGACCCTTCGGGAAGCGCTGATGGCACTGCGGCAAAGGGGCCTGGTCACCACCCGCAGGGGCCGTGGCGGAGGCAGCTTCGTCACCGTGCCCGACGGTCCTGCGGAGGACCGGCTGCTCGCCCGCCTCTCCGACTGGAGCACCGAGGAACTCCGCGATCTCGCCGACCACTGGGCAGCCGTCTCGGGTGCCGCCGCGCGGCTCGCGGCCCAGCGCACCGAGCCCGAGGATCTGCAGCAACTGCAGAGATCTCTGGGAGAGTTGGTGGAAGCCAAGGACTCGGGGGCGCGCAGCCGCATCTTCGGGCGCTTCCATGTCGAGCTGGCCGCGGCCGCCCAGTCCGCCCGGCTGACCAGGGAAGAGGTCACTCTCCAGACCGAAGTGGGGGCACTTCTGCGCCTCGTACTCTGCGAGGACGGGCACCTCGAGGACACAGCGGATCGTCACCGCGCCGTAATCTCAGCCGTGCATGATGGGGCGGATGACCGTGCCAGGGCCCTGGCCGAACAATGCGTGCAGGCCTCCATGGCGCGCCTGATCGAACTCCGCCTCGGCTCGGCCGACGGTGCGCGCGGTCCCCGTCCGAAGGAGGGCCCCGATGGGCAGCAGTCCCCGTCTCGCAAGCGCCGGATCGGCAGTACTTGACGAGCCGGCCGTCGCCGACGCGGCCGCCCGCGTCCGAGACGCGCTCGAAGGAGTCTTCGACGCTGTGGGCAGGACCGCCACGGACACGGAAGCGGTGCTGGCTTCGGCCGTCGCGGACGGCCGTCGACCGGTCTCGGCCGATCTGGCCGCACTCCGCCCCGGCCTGCACGCCTGCCTCGCCCAGTACGAACTGGTCTCGGGGATCGGCTTCGTGGCGGCGCCAGGACTGCTCGACGACGTACCGGCGTGGCTCGAGTGGTGGCAGACCACCGTGGACGGTGCCGTGCATCCACTGCTGCTCGACCTGGACCCGGAGCACTCGGCGTACTCCGACTACACCCACTGGGACTGGTTCACCCTGCCGCGCGACACCGGACAGCGGGCGGTCGCGGGGCCGTACGTCGACTACCTCTGCTCCGACGAGTACAGCCTCACCCTTTCCTCACCGGTCGCGATCGGGGGACGCTTCATGGGAGTGGCCGCCGCCGACGTCTACCTGCGGCGCTTCGAAGCGGTCGTCATGCCTCTGCTCCAACGCCTGCCGGGACCCGCCCGCCTGGTCAACGCGCGCGGCCGGGTCGCCGCCTCCACCGACCCCCGCCACCTGGTCGGATCACTCACCAAGGGCCCGGACTTCGCGGCGGTACTGGCCGGCTCGGCCGACGGCGCCGACCACGGCGGACTGCAGTTGCGCCCGTGCCACGGCGTCCCCCTGATCCTGATGACGACGGCGCCCCCGGCATGAGGCAGGCCGCCCGCCTCGTTGCGGGGCTGCATCTGCGACGGGTGCGGTCGACTGATGCCGCAGTCGCATGGGCGGTCACCGGCCCGCCCCTCCCCCGCCGCTGAGCCGTCAGGGAACCCGGATCAGGTGCACCGCCGCGCTCGCCCAGTCGCCGGGCGGCAGCTCGGGCTGTATCCCGTACTCCCGGAGCACGGTCGCGGAGTGCACCGCGCCGGTGCGGGCGTCACGGTAGCGGGCGGCGGGGTCGAGGCCGGCCGGCCGGAGCGGGCGTGACGGCCTGCCATGTGGTGATGATGCCCGCTGCCAGACGAGCAGGAGTGTCTCGCCGCCGTCGGCGGCGACGTACTGCGTCGCGGCCGGTCCATCGTCGACCGGGGCTCGCAACCGGTGCTGTGCGCCGTGCTGTACGAGGTGGCGTACCCGCTTGTACTCGGCGAGCAGGCCGGCGCCCTCGGCCAGTTCGGCGTCGGACCACCGGGAGAGGTCTCCGCCGATGCCCAGGACGCCGGCCATCGCCACATGGAAGCGGAAGCGCAGGGGGACGGAACGGCCGGTGAGCTGGTTGGGCACATCGGTCACCCAGGCGGCCATGGTCCGTGCCGGGTAGAGCTGGCTGTATCCGTGCTGGATGGTGACGCGGTCCGCGGCGTCGGTGTTGTCCGAGGGCCATGCCTGATCGGTGCGGGACAGTATGCCCAGGTCCACCCGCCCTCCGCCGCCGGAGCACGCCTCGATCCGGAGGTTGGGGTGATCGGCGCGGAGCCGGTCGATGACGTCGTAGAGGTGGTGGACGTACGTCGTCCACACCTCGTCGGCCCCGTCCGCCCTGTCCGGCCAGCCGGCTTCGCTGAACGCGCGGTTCATGTCCCACTTCAGGAAGTCGATACCGTGGTCGCCGACCAGCCGGGTGAGCCATCCGTACGCCCACTCGGCGACGTCGTGACGGGCGAGGTTGAGGACCAGCTGGTTGCGCAGCTCGGTACGGGCGCGGTGGGGGAAGTGAAGCACCCAGTCCGGGTGCTTGCGGTAGAGGTCGCTGTCCGGGCTGACCATCTCCGGCTCCACCCATAGGCCGAAGCGCATACCGAGCCGGTGCACCTCCTCGACCAGGGGCGTCAGCCCTCGGGGAAAGCGGTCCGGGGTCGGCGTCCAGTCACCGAGTCCGGCCTCTTCGCTGCGGCGCCCCCCGAACCATCCGTCGTCCATGACGTAGAGCTCCACGCCGAGCGCCGCCGCCCGGGCGGCCAGCGCCTTCTGGCCCGCTTCGTCGACGTCGAAGCCGGTCGCCTCCCAGGAGTTGTAGAGGACCGGCTGGATCTCCTGGGGGTGCGGCAGTACATGGGCGAGGGTGTACGCGTGCCAGGCACGGCTCGCCGCGCCGAAGCCGCCCTCGCAGTAGAGGCCGGCGTGGACCGGGGTGGTGTACTCCTCACCGGGGCCGAGCGGGAGGGACGGGCCCTCGTGGCCGGCGCCGGCGGTGAAGCCCGCACGGCCGTCGGGGGTGCGCTGCACGGTGATGCGCCAGCTGCCGCTCCAGGCCAGCGCCGCGCTCCACACCTGGCCGTGGTTCTCGGTCGCGTCGCCCGCGTCGAGCATCACCCAGGGGTTCGCGTGGTGACTGGTGATACCTCGTCTGCTGGTGAGGACTGTTTCGCCGAACGGCAGCAGGTCCCGGCGAAGTTGGGTCTCGGCCGACCACTGGCCGGTGACGTGGCTCAGCCGGTAGTCGTCCCGGAGCGGCAGGGTCCAAGCGGCGGAGTCCGCACGCTGGAGTGCGACGGGGGCGTCGCCGTCGTTGCGCAGCACGGTCCAGCGTTCGATGACGTCGCTGTCGTCGTGGACCCGGTAGTGGAGTGCCACCCGAAGGGGGTGGAGGCGGTCGCGGAAGTCCAGGACCAGCTCGGCCGAGCCCGGCGCCGGCTCGTGGACCCGGTGCCCGGTGGCCTGCCATTCGAAGGCGCGGGTGCCGTCGGCGAAGCGCACCTGCAGCGAGGGCGGTCCGTACCGCGGTCCACCGTCGACGGGCAGTTCGTCACCGACGGACGGCCGTCCCTCGAAGCTGCTGGCCGGGGGTGCCGGCTCAGTGACGAACTCCTGGACCTCCTCAAGCGCCAGCGCGGGTCCCCACGCAAGGTGGCAGGGCGCTCCTGTCGCATCGATCCGTAGCGCGTACGAGGTGCGCGGGGTGGAGAGCAGCCAGACCCCGGTGTCGGCGGCGAAGGCGATCACAGACATTGATCCTCACGTTCAGGTTGCACCACGAAGGCAGTCGGCAGCCAACTGTGCCTTTGATCAGCTGTCAACCCCCCGGGCCAGTATGGGATTTGCATGCTTCTTCCACGCTGAGTTGAGATTTCGAAAGAGCCTGTTTCTTTTATTGACAGCAGAAAAGAACACCCTCTACGTTTCGGCCATGCACTCGTCGCCCCGTCCCGAGGCAGTCCCGGTTCCGACGCCGGCCGCTTCTCTGGTCTTCACCACCACGCTGTCCCACGGCCCGCTCACCCGGGCCGAGATCGGCCGGCGGACCGATCTCTCACCGGCCGCGGTCACCAAGGCCGTACGGCCCCTGATGGCGGCCGGCTATCTCGTCGAGGGCGTGGACGAGGAAGCACCGCCGTCTCTCGGGCGGCCCGCCAACCTCGTACGGGTGGACGGTGGCCGCGCACTGTTCATCGGGGTCAAGGTCACCGGGGACGAGATCATCGCGGTCCTGACCGACCTGTGCTGCCGCATCCGGGTCGCCCGGCACGTCCGGATCACCGCCCGTGATCCCGGAGCCGTGCTCGCCTCGACCGCCGCGCTCGTGCAGGAACTCCTCACGGAGGCCGACGGGTTCGGGGTGCGGGTGAGCGGCGTGGGTCTGGCGGTGTCCGGAGATGTGGACCGCGCCGCCGGAGTGGTCCGCTACTCACCGTTCCTGGACTGGCGCGACGTGCCGCTCGCCGAGCTGGCGCAGGCTGTGACGGGTCTGCCCGTCACCGTCGACAACGATGTCCGGGCCCTGACGGTGGCCGAGCAGTGGTTCGGGGCCGGGGTGGGAGTGCCGGACTTCGCTCTGGTGACCGTCGGTGCGGGCATCGGCTGCGGTCTTGTGGTGCACGGCCGGGTGGTCTCCGGTGCGCACGGCGTGGCCGGCGAGATCGGGCATCTGTCCATCGACCCGCAGGGACCGCCGTGCCACTGCGGCAACACCGGGTGCGTGGAGGCCATCGCCGGTGACGCCGCCATCATCCGTCGGGTCGGCGAGGTGACCGGACTGTCGGTCACCGACTCCGCGCAGGCCCTTGAACTCGCGCACCGTGGCGATCCCGGGGCCCGGGAGGTGTACGCACGGGCCGGGGAGGCCATCGGACGGGCCATCGGGGCCGTCGTCAATGTCCTCGGACCCCAGCGGGTGATCATCTCGGGCGAGGGCCTGGCGGCGTACGACCTGTTCGCCGAGCAGATCCGCGACACCTTCGCCGCCGCCGCCTTCGGTACCGCCGCCCAGTGCGACGTGATGACACGTCCGCTGCCCTTCGAGGAATGGGCGCGCGGGGCCGCGGCGACCGCGATCCAGTCCTTCATCGGTACAGAACACGTATGAGGAGCAGTAATGACGATGCAGAGCCGCATCTTGTCGCCCGTCACCGATCCCAGCCGCCGCACGGTGGTCCGGGGCACGCTCGGAGTCGGCGCCGCCGCACTGGCCGCGCCGCTGCTGACGGCCTGCGGCGGCGGTCCTTCGGCCGACCCGAAGACGGTCACCTTCGGATCGAACGGAGCCGATGCCACACCCAAGTCCGCCTACGCGGCGGTGACCAGTGCCTTCACCAAGGACAGCGGTCTCAAGGTCAAGACGAACACCGTCGACCATGACACGTTCCAGAAGAGCATCTCCACCTATCTCCAGGGCACACCGGACGACGTCTTCACCTGGTTCGCGGGCTACCGCATGCAGTACTTCGCCAAGAAGGGGCTCGCCCGACCGCTCGACGACGTCTGGGACACCATAGGTTCCGGCTTCAGCGACGCCGCGAAGCAGCTCTCCAAGGGAGAGGACGGCAAGTACTACTTCGTCCCGCTGTACAACTACCCGTGGGCCGTCTTCTACCGCAAGAGCGTGTTCAAGGAGCGCGGGTACGAACCGCCCCGCACCTGGAGCGAATTCACCGCACTGGCCAAGCAGATGAAGAAGGACGGCCTGTCGCCGATCGCCTCCGGATACGGCGGGGGCGACAGCTGGTCCATCCTCGGCGCCTTCGACTACCTGAATCTGCGGGCCAACGGATACGACTTCCACATGTCGCTCATGCGGGGAGAGGTCTCCTGGACCGACCGCCGTACGAGCCGGACCCTGGACCTGTGGCGTGAACTCAGCCCCTACTACCAGCAGGGGGCGGGCGGCCGCTCATGGCAGGACGCCGCTCAGTCACTGCTCGACAAGAAGTCCGGCATGGCGGTCATCGGGCTGTTCCTGGGACAGCAGATCACGGACGAGAAGCTGCGCGCGGACATCGACTTCTTCGCCTTCCCGGAGATCGACGCAGCCCACGGCCAGGACACGGTCGAGGCACCCACCGACGGGTTCATGCTCAGCCGCAAGCCGAAGAACGAGAAGGGCGCGGCCCGCCTCCTCGAATTCCTCGGCAGCGCCCAGGCGGAGAACCTGTACATGGGGGCCGACCCGAGCAATGTCGCCGTCCACTCCGCTGCGGACACCGGCTCGTACAACGCCCTGCAGAAGAAGTCCGCGGAACTCATCGCCTCGGCGAAGCACATCACGCAGTTCGGCGACCGCGACAGCGACCCGGGCTTCGTCTCCACCGTCGTACTGCCGGGCCTGGCTCAGTGGCTGGGCCACCCCGACGACGGCTCGGCCCTGCTGAAGAAGATCGAGTCCCAGCGCTCGCGCTTCTTCACGGCCTGATCCGGACCGGGAAGGTTCACCATGTCCTCCGTAGGCTCGGCGCCTCCCGCCGCCCCTCCCCGGGCGCCCGCACCGGCGCGCCCCGACGCCCCGCGTGCCCGCCCACGGCCGCTGCGGCTCGGCCGCGGTGACCGCCTCTTCCTCACGGTCATCGTCGGTATTCCGCTGCTCGCCCTGCTGGTCTTCGTCTGGCTGCCGGCGCTGGCCTCCATCGGACTGTCCTTCACCAGCTGGGACGGCATCGAACCGAGTGACATCCGATGGGTCGGCCTGGACAACTACCTGGAGATCTTCACCAATTACCCGCCGTTCTGGCCCGCGGTCCAGCACAACGTCGTCTGGCTGCTGTTCACGGCGCTGCTGCCCACCCCGTTCGGCATCTTCCTCGCGTACCAGCTCGACCGGAAGATCAGGTTCACCCGCTTCTACCAGACTGCGATCTTCCTGCCCATGGTGCTCTCGCTCGCCGTGGTCGGCTTCATCTGGGAGATCATCTACAACCCCGACAACGGACTTCTCAACGGCGTCCTGAACGGGGCGGCACCCGGCCACCACATCGACTGGCTGGGCGATCCGGACCTCAATCTGTGGGCCGTCCTCATCGCTTCGGCCTGGCGGCACACCGGCTACATCATGATCCTCTATCTGGCCGGTCTGAAGGGATTCGACCCCGCGCTGAAGGAAGCGGCCTCGCTCGACGGCGCCAATGGACGCCAGACGTTCCTGAGGGTGGTCTTCCCGGCACTGAAGCCGGTCAACATCATCATTCTCGTCGTCACCGTCATGGAATCGCTGCGGGCGTTCGACATCGTCTATGTGCTCGGCGGCGGTGTCGGCAGCAAGCCCGGCATGGAGCTCCTGTCGCTCCTGATCACCGACAACATCATCGGTGAGTCCAGCCACATCGGTTACGGCTCCGCACTCGCGGTCGTCCTGCTCATCGTCTCGCTGCTCGCCATCGGGACCTTCCTTGCCCAGACCTTCCGCAAGGAGGACCAGTGACCGCGACCGTCACACCGCCGGCGGCCGGCCCGCGCACCCGCCGCACGCCGCTCCCGGACGCGGGCCCCTCGCGCCCGAGGCGACAGACCGGACGGCATGTGCTGCTCGGCGGGATCGCCTTCCTGTGGCTCGTTCCGCTGCTGTGGGCGGTGTACACCTCGCTGCGGCCCTACTCGGACACCAGCAGGCACGGCTATCTCTCCCTGCCGCACAGTCTCGGTTTCGAGAACTTCGGCACCGCCTGGCGCCAGTCGGGGATGCCGCACTTCTTCTGGAACTCCGTCCTGATCACGGTTCCGGCGGTCCTCGGCACGCTGCTCTTCTCCGCCGCGGTGGCCTTCTTCGTCTCCCGGTTCGACTTCCGCTGGAACGTCGTCCTGCTGATGCTCTTCACCGCGGGCAACCTGCTCCCCGCCCAGGTGCTGATCACTCCGCTGTACCGGCTCTACCTGCTGATCCCGCTGCCCGGCTGGATGAGCGACTCGTTCCTGCTCTACAACTCGGTGTGGGGCATCATCGTCATCCACATCGCCTACCAGTGCGGCTTCTGCACCTTCGTCCTCAGCAACTACATGCGGACGATCCCGAAGGAGATCACGGAGGCGGCGCTGGTGGACGGCGCCCCGGTGTGGCGCCAGTTCTTCCAGATCGTGCTGCCGCTGTGCCGTCCCGCGTTCGCGGCGCTCGCCACCCTCGAATCGATCTGGATCTACAACGACTTCTTCTGGTCGCTCGCCCTGATCGAGACCGGCGACAAACGCCCGATCACCTCGGCACTCGCCAACCTCCAGGGCCAGTACTTCACCAATCCCAACCTCATCGCGGCCGGCGCACTGATGACCGCGATCCCGACGCTGCTCGTGTACTTCGCGCTCCAGCGCCAGTTCATCAGCGGGCTCACCCTCGGTTCGGGCAAGTAGCGAACCCTGTCCCGCGCTGCGCAGCCCTGCACTGCACTGCACGCAACCGGAACACCGCACCACTACCGAATCCCTTCGCCGAGAAAGCAAAGAGGTCCCCTCTCATGCGGTCACCCACCCGCCCCGCCACGAGAGCCCTGCGCTCCGCGCTGGTACTCGCCGTCACCGCAGGCCTGGCAGTCGCCGTGCCGACGGCGCAGGCTGCCCCGTCCGAGTCCCCCGCCATCTCCCCCGTCGCCACCACCGCGGTCACCGACGCAGCCGGCACCGGCGAGGACGGCGTAGCCCAGAAGCCGTACATGGGCTGGAGCAGCTGGAGCCTCCAGACCACCTCGTACCCGGGGATCAATCCCGACGGCAACTACAGCTATCTCACCGAAGCCAACGTCACCAAGCAGACGGACGCCCTGGCCTCCAAGCTCAAGAAGTACGGCTACGAGTACATCAACATCGACGCCGGCTGGTGGCGCGGCTGGGACTGGACGCCGGAGTTCGACGCGTACGGGCGCCAGAAGGCCGACAAGGCACGCTTCCCGAGCGGGATGAAGGCGGTCGCCGACCGCATCCATGGCAAGGGTCTCAAGGCCGGCATCTATCTGCCCGTCGGTCTGGAGAAAGAGGGATACGGCGAGGGCAAGCTGCCGATCTGGAACACCGACAACTGCACCACCGGTGACATCGTCTACAGCGATCTGCGGACGACCAACGGCTGGGACAGCTCGTACAAGCTCGACTTCTCGAAACCGTGCGCCCAGAAGTACGTCGACTCGCAGGCGCAGCTCATCGCCGACTGGGGATACGACTTCCTCAAGCTCGACGGTGTGGGTCCCGGGTCCTTCAAGAGCGGCGACAACTACGACAACCGCGCGGACGTCGCGGCCTGGCAGAAGGCCATCAAGAGCACCGGACGGCCCATCCATCTGGAGATCTCCTGGTCGCTCGACATCAACTACGCCAAGGACTGGAAGGCCACGTCCAACGGATGGCGCGTCGACACGGATGTCGAGTGCTACTGCAACACGCTGGTGTCGTGGGAGAACTCCGTCGAGGACCGGTGGCGTGACACTCCCGGGTGGACGCGGTACGCCGGTCCCGGCGGCTGGAACGACCTCGACTCGATCAATGTCGGCAACGCCGCCATGAGCGGCCTGACCAAGGCCGAGCGGCAGAGCTACATGACGCTGTGGGCGGTCGCCAAGTCGCCGCTGTTCAGCGGGGACGACCTCACCCAGCTCGACGATTACGGCCTGTCGCTGATGACCAACCGCGACGTGCTGAAGATCAACCAGCAGCCGGGGAAGCCCGCCAAGCCCATCACCTCGGTCGGTGACGAGCAGGTCTGGGCGTCCCAGAACCCCGACGGCAGCTACACAGTCGCCCTGTTCAACCTGGGTGACTCCGCCTCCCCGGTGACCGCCGACTGGTCGGCCCTCGGCTTCACGGGCCAGGCGTCCGTGCGTGACGTGTGGAACAGCGAGAACCTCGGCCGGTACAAGGACGGCATCACCCAGGCCCTGCCGGCCCACGGCTCGCGTCTGTTCACCGTCACCCCGCAGGGCCCCGCACTGAAGACGACGGCGTACGAGGCGGAGTCCCCGGACAACGTCCTGACCGGTTCCGCGTCCGTCGCCGACTGCGCCGAGTGCTCGGGCACGAAGAAGGTCGGCAACCTGTATCTGGGCGGCACGCTCCAGTTCACGCACGTCGTCGTCAAGCAGGCCGGCCGCTACCTCATCAACGTCGCCTACACGTCGGGGGATCCGCGGTCGATCGGCGTGTCCGCGAACGGTAAGGCGCCCGTTGCGACGGCCTTCCCGGCCACCGGGGGCTGGGGAGCCGCCGACACGATCAGTGTGCCGGTCACGCTGAAGGCGGGCAGCAACACCGTCACCTTCGACAGCGGTACGGGCTACTCACCCGACATCGACAAGATCGACGTTCCGCTCCGGTAGCCCCGTCGCACGACCACATCCGGGGGCGCGTCCTGATCGGCGCGCCCCCGTCCCGTGCTGCCCCTGCCCGCGCTCCCGCCCGGGTCTCCCCCGACGCCGTACCGCGCCCCCACCATGTCCGCAGGAATGGAGTAGTCCCGTGAACGACCAGCATCCGCACACCCCTGCGCAGCCCAGCACCAGCACCAGCCGCCGTCGCGTGCTCTCGCTCGCCGCCGCCGTCGGATCGCTCACCGCTCTCGGCGGCCTCCCCGCCTTCGCCGCCACCGCCCCACCGAAGCGCCCCACCACGTCCCCGATGCTTGCCGAGGGCCAAGGTTCGACGACGCGGATGTGGTACCGCGCACCGGCCGGCGAGACGACGATGCTGGAGCGGGCACTGCCGGTCGGCAACGGCCGCCTCGGTGCTCTCGTCGGCAACGACCCCTCGCACGAACTGCTCTTCGTCTCCGACGCCACCATGTGGACCGGCGGGATCAACGACGTACTGGAGCAGGACGGGCAATTCCCCTACGGGCGGGCCGATTTCGGCAGCCTCACCCAGCTGGCGCACGTGACGGTAGACATCCCGGAGCACGATCTCGGCACGGTCAACAGCTACCGCCGCGAGCTCGACCTCGCCCAGGGCCTGGTCACCTCCAGCTACATCCGCTCGGGTGTGTCCTTCGAACGCCGCGTCTTCGCAAGCCAGCCGGACGACGTGATCGTCGTGCAGTTCTCCCAGCGCGGTGGCGGTCACTACACCGGCACCGTCTCGCTCGACGGCACACACGACGAGACGACATCGGCGGACGGCGCGCACGACAGCCTTTCCTTCGGCGCCGAGTTCACCAACGGGCTCCGCTACGGCGCCGCGGTCACCGCGCACAGCACGAGCGGATCGGTCATCACCCAGGGCTCGAAGATCGTCTTCACCCGGTGTGCGGACCTGACGGTCGTGATCAGCGGTGGTACGAACTACTCCCCCGACCCGAAGGCCGGCTACCGGGACACGGACCTCGACCCGGCCGCACTCGCGAGGACCAAGGTGCGGACCGCCGTACGGCATTCACCCACCGCACTGCTGCACACCCATGTGGCCGACTACCGCGACCAGTTCGACGGCATGCAGATCTCGCTGGGCCCTTCCACGGCCGAGCAGCGGGCGCTCGACACCTGGGAGCGGCTGAAGGCGCGTACCCAGCAGGACGGGCCCGACCCGGAGTTCGAAGCGCTGTACCTTCAGTTCGGCCGCTATCTGATGATCAGCAGCTCCCGGGGCGGCCTGCCGGTCGCCCTCCAGGGCCCGTGGCTGGACGGCAACGACCCGGACTGGATGGGTGATTACCACACCGACATCAACATCCAGATGAACTACTGGATGGCCGACCGCACCGCGCTCTCCCGCAACTTCGACGCGTTCACCGATTACTGCCTCTCCCAGCTCCCGGTCTGGACGGAACTCACCCAGAGCCTGTTCAACGATCCGCGCAACCGGTTCCGCAACTCCTCGGGCAAGATCGCCGGCTGGACCGTGGCGTTCTCCACGAACATCTACGGCGGCCTGGGCTGGTGGTGGCACCCCTCGGGCAGTGCCTGGCTGTGCAACACCCTGTGGGAGCACTACGAGTACACCCAGGACCGGCAGCATCTCGCGAAGATCTACCCGCTCCTCCAGGGTGCCTGCGAGTTCTGGGAGACCCGGCTGCTGACCATGACGGTCACCGACGCGGACACCGGCAAGGAACGTGAGGTCCTCGTCGCCGACAAGGACTGGTCGCCGGAGCACGGCCCCCAGGACGCGAAGGGCATCACCTACGCCCAGGAAGTGGTGCGGGACCTCTTCGCGCACTACCGCGAGGCCAGTGCGCTGCTCGGCAGGAACGCCGCGTACAGCAAGACCGTCGCCGGGCTCCAGGAGCGGCTGTACATGCCCGAGGTCAGCCCGAAGACCGGTTGGCTCCAGGAATGGATGTCCCCGGACAACCTCGGCGAGACCACTCACCGCCATCTCTCCCCGCTGGTGGGCCTGTTCCCGGGCGACCGCATCCGGCCCGACGCGTCGCCCGCGGCGTTGGTGAAGGGCGCGACCGAACTCCTCACCGCGCGTGGGATGGAGAACTTCGGCTGGGCGAACGCCTGGCGGTCCCTGTGCTGGGCACGACTGAAGCACGCGGAGAACGCGTATCAGCTGGTGATCACCAATCTGCGGCCGTCCGTCGACGGCAGCAACGGCAGCGCGATGAATCTGTTCGACATCTACGAGACCGGGAAGGGCCGCGGGATCTTTCAGATCGAGTCCAACTTCGGTACTCCCGCCGCCATGATCGAGATGCTGCTCTACTCGCGCCCCGGACACATCGAACTGCTGCCCGCACTGCCCGCCGCCTGGGCGCGCTCCGGCTCGGTCACCGGCATCGGGGCGCGCAGCGGTTTCGTCGTCGACCTGAGCTGGCGCGACGGCAGGGTCCGCGAGGCCACCATCCGCAGTGTCGGCGGGCGCAGGACCACGGTGACGGCGGGCGGCATCTCGCACGACGTCGACCTCCGCGCCGGGGAATCCGTCACGCTGCGGAACTTCCGATGAGCGGCGCAGCGCACCGCGCCCTGATCGCGGTCGTGGTCCTCGCCGCCACAGTTCTCGCCCCCGCCCACGCCACCTCCTCCGCCGCCGCGGCGACTCCCGTGCCCGACCCGTCGGTGGTCACCTGGGCGGCCAGCGCGGACCGACTGGGCGAGTCCCCGTCCGACCGCAGCTACCGTCTGGTCGTCCGGACCAGCGTGGGCGGCAGCGGGATGCGCGTCCGGGTGTCCAACGCGTTCGGCGACCGGCCACTGGTCATCGGCAGCGCATACGCCGGGCTGCGCAAGAGTGGTGCCCGGCTGGTCGCGGGCTCCAACAGGAAGCTGCGCTTCGACCGGGCGGAGTCCGTGACCCTGGCGCCGGGCGAGATCCGCTACAGCGATCCGCTGCCCGGGAGGACCGAGGCCGGCAGCGATCTGGCGGTCAGCCTGTACGTACGGACGGCGGGCGGTCCCGCCACCGGGCACGGGATGGCTCTCCAGACGTCGTACGCGACCGCCGGGGACCACGCGGCCGAGGAACGGGACGGCGCGTACACGGAACAGATCGGGTCGTGGTTCTACCTCGACGCGGTCAGCGTGGACACCGGCCCCGGCACCGGCGCCGTGGTCACCCTCGGCGACTCCATCACGGACGGCTGGCAGTCCACCACCGACAAGAACCTGCGCTGGCCCGACTTCCTGGCACGCCGGCTGCACGGGACGCCGAGCTCCACGGTGCAGGGTGTGGCCAACGCGGGGATATCCGGGAACCAGGTCCTGGTGGACGGCGCCGGCCAGAGCGCGCTCGCGCGCCTCGACCGCGACGTGCTGTCGCTGCCCGGGGTGCGCACGGTGGTCCTGTTCGAGGGCGTCAATGACATCAAGTCCCACAGCGGTGTCACGGCGGCCTCGCTGACGGCGGGCTACCGCCGGATCATCGACCGGGCCCACGCGGCGGGGAAGTGCGTCGTCGGCGCCACCGTCCTCCCCTACCAGGGCTGGTCGGAGTGGGATCCACAGGGGGATGCGGTACGCATGGAGGTGAACGAGTGGATCCGCACCAGCGGTGCGGTGGACGCGGTGGCGGACTTCGACAAGGTCCTGCGCAGCCCGTACAACCCGCAGCGGCTGCTGCCGACGTTCGATGGAGGGGACCATCTGCATCCCAACGACAAGGGCATGCAGGCGATGGCGGACTCGATCGACCTCGGGGACCTCGAGTGCGACGGCGCGAGCGGGTGAACCCGCGGTCACGCCCACGTCCTGACGCCACGCCGGCCACTCGGCGCGCCCGGGTGGAGATCCGTCGGCCGTGAGCTGATCCAGGGCCCGTCGGGACCGCATGTGTCACCCCGCGTGATCCCGACGGGCCGACAGCCGGCCTTGGCGCAGCGGCTGCCCGGAAGCGTTGCGCAGCAGCACAGGAGAGTGTCCCCGCGGAAGCCGAAAGCACCCGGCGAACGCGGCGGTCGTCACGGACGCGACACCCCATGAGTGTTCCCCGCCCCGCCTCAGCCACCGCCGGCCGCGTCCCTGTCCGCCAGGGACAAATGGAGATGGGCCAGGTCACGCGGAATCGGACCGTCAGGACGGAAGAGCGGTGCACTCTCCCCGTAGGCGGCCGTGGCCGGAGCATCCGTGAGGCGAAGACGTGTCCGCAGCCGCCCGTAGAAGTCGTGCGGGCCGAGCCTGATGACCCGCAGACGACGCGGGGCCGCGTACACCCCGAGCCAGTCCCCGGCGTCCAACACGCCACGCAGATGGCCGTCGATCGTCACCGCGCCCTGTCCCGAATGGGGCAGGACCCGGACCGCGATCGGTTCGTCCGGCGCTACGACCACCGTGCGGTCGAAGGTCATGTGCGGCGCGACAGGTGTGAAGATGACGGCATCCATGCGGGGTGAGACCACCGGACCGCCTGCGGCGAAGCTGTAGGCGGTCGACCCGGTGGGAGTGGCCATGATGACGGCATCGGCCGAGTACGAGGCGAGAAGCCGGCCGCCGACATAGACGCCGAGACTCACCTGCCGGTCACGCGCCAGCTTCTCCACGACGACGTCGTTGAGAGCGGTGACATCCAACGCCACACCCCAGCCCTCCGCCCCGGCCTCCGCGTCCCGGTCGACCTGAGGCGGCGGCAGCATCGGGCGTCGTCCGTAGCCCATCAGAGCGTCGATGTCCTTGGGCACCTCGAGCACCCGGGAGGCCCTCATCGTCAGCAGCATGCGCTCCTCGACCGCCGCCCTTCCGCGGTGGACGGCGTCGAGCGCCCGGACGACGTCCTCGGCCGGCACCTCGGTCAGGAAGCCGACACGGCCCAGGTCGATTCCCAGAACGGCGCCATTGATCTTGGCAGCGATCCTGGCACCACGCAGAAACGTCCCATCGCCTCCGAGCGTCACAATGAGACCAGGGTTGCCTGCGACATCGGCCTCCTCCCTCCCGCCGCGCCGACGTTCGTCGTCGCGCCACACGTCGATGTCCGTGCATGGAATGTCTTCACCGGCACACCAATCGCGTACGACGCGCGCCGCGACAACGGCCTCGGGGCGGCCCTGGTGGACGACGACTCCCACCCGCTCGACACTCATCTCGGTCCAACTCCCCGCGATCCGGCGATGTCCTCACCCCACCTTGAGGGCCCGAGGGGTGTGCCGGCCCGTCGCCGGGCCGAGACACCCCTCTCCATCAGGCGATCGGGTCCGCCGAACCGCCGCGGGGACCGGTCGACGGGCCCTGCGGGTGGCCCTTGCGGGAGGCCCGCCATCACCCTTCAGGGTCTTTCCCGATCCCCTGCACGCGCCATGCCGTCGTTGCCGACCCACGACGCGGAAGGATCGGCCCATGAGCATTCCCACGCCGAACGTCACGCTCGACAACGGTGTTGTGATGCCGCAGCTCGGTCTCGGCGTCTTCCGGATTCCGGACGAGGAAGCCGCCACTGCCGTCACCACCGCCCTCGACTGCGGCTACCGGAGCATCGACACGGCAGCGGTCTACGGCAACGAGACGGGCGTCGGCCGGGCTCTGGCGTCCTCCGACATCCCCCGCGAGGAACTGTTCGTCACCACCAAACTGTGGAACGAGGAGCCCGTCGCACGCTCGCCGGCTGCCGGCCTCCGAACACCTTCGCACCGACCGGCGGCCACGGGCCGTGTCGCACCAACCACGTGTCTGAGGAGAAACCGTGCTCATCGATCTCACCGGCAAGACCGCGCTCGTCACCGGATCCACGCAAGGTATCGGTTTTGCCATTGCCGCGGGACTGGCCAATTCCGGCGCCCGCGTGGCTGTCAATGGACGCCGCCCGCAGTCCGTGGACGATGCCATCGAGAAACTGCGGCAGGAAACGGACCGTGACTGCTTCATCGCCGCGCCCGGCGACATCACCACCGACGACGGCGCCCGGCAGGTCATCGAGGCAGCCCCGGACGTCGCCATCCTTGTCAACAATCTGGGCATCTTCGGGGCGACCCCTGCCCTGGAGATCAGCGACGAGGCGTGGCGCCAGTACTTCGACGTGAATGTTCTGTCCGCCGTCAGAATGATCCGCGCCTATCTCCCCGCCATGAAGGACCGCTCCTGGGGGCGAGTCCTGAACATCGCAAGCGATTCGGCCGTGGCCGTCCCGGTGGAGATGATCCACTACGGCGTCTCGAAAACGGCTCTGCTCGCTGTCACGCGGGGCTTCGCCAAGGACGCCGCCGGCACCGGAGTCACCGTCAACTCGATCATCGCCGGGCCGACCCACACCGGCGGCGTCGAGGATTTTGTGTATCAACTCGTCGACCCCGGTCTTCCCTGGGACGAAGCGCAACGGGAGTTCATGGTCAAGCACCGGCCTCAGTCGCTCCTGCAGAGACTGATCGAACCGGAAGAGATTGCAAACATGGCCGTCTATCTCAGCTCGGCCCTCGCCTCCGCGACCACCGGCGGGGCCGTGCGCGCGGACGGTGGATACGTCGACTCCATCCTCCCCTGACAGGTCACGAACGCCAGGATCCCCGCAGCGACCATCTCGTGGGAGTGGCTTCGCGCAGGCGGTCGAGGAACTCGTTGCCGGTGAGCCGGCAGAGGCCCTGTCGTGCCTCCGGCAGCGAGACGGGCCGGGGAATCGAACCGGTCACACAGCTCGACGGCCGCCGCTCGTGGGCGCCTCGAAACGGATGATTCAACCTGGCCCCTCACGGGGTCCGTGCCCTCGCAGCATCTCCTAGCGATCAGCGCACTGGGAGGCGAGAACCTCACGGATGACGTGGCGGGCGTTGGCGGAAATGATCGGGTTTGTATCGCGGAAGTACGGGAGTTGGATGACGGCCATGGCCAGGGCCCAGCCACGGCCGCGCGCCCATGTCGCGTCGTCGACGTCCACGGCGTCCCGGAACGCGTCCCTGGTCGAGGACGGCAGCAGGTTCCACGCGGGGATCAGGTCGCAGGCGGGGTCACCGACGCCGACGGTGGCGAAGTCGAGCACCGCGGTGAGCCTGCCTCGGGCGACGAGCAGGTTGCTCGGCATGAGGTCGGAATGCGCCCAGCGGGGTGCTGCGCTCCATGGCCGCGCGGCGAGCGCGTCCTGCCAGGCAGCCACGGCCGCGTCGGCGTCGAAGACTTCGTCGGCGTGGCGCAGTTCCTCGATCGCGGCGCGTGTCCGGGCATCGACCTTCGCCAGCGGAGACCCTCGGTAGGCGCTGGGCCCGCCTTCGACATGGGTGTTTCGCATGGCCTTGATGAACTCGGCCAGATCGCACGCGAGGAGCTCGGGCTTGTCGAGGTGGCCCTCGACCGGGCTTTCACCCTCGATCCACCGATGCACCGACCAGGCCCACGGATATCCCTCGGCGGCTTGCCCCGTTGCGACCACGGTCGGAACAGTGACGGGCAGACCGGGAGCGAGCTTGGGCAGCCACCGTTCCTCCCGCTCCAGATCCTTGGCGCCGCCCTCCGTGAGAGGAAGCCGGACCGTCAGTGTGTCGCCGAGCCGGTAGACCGCATTGACGGTACCCCCAGAGGTCAGCCGCTCGACCGGCAGATCCGCCCACTGCGGAAACCGTCCACTGACCAGCCGCCTGACGAGGTCTGCGTCGATGTCCGTCTCATCAGCATGCATCTTGACCATCCGCCAAAGAAATGCCCGAGGAGCCAAGCCCGTCAACTGATTTCACCCGGCGACGCGCATCGCCGGGCGCCTCGCTGCGCCCCACTCTTCGTCTCACGCCTGGACCGAGTGGTCGTCGACTCGGCGGTTCACGGGCAGCGCGTAGGCTCAGGGCCTTTATCGCTTTCATTGGAGACCTCGTATGACCTTGAATCCGGTACCCATCGACCGCGAGCCGGCCGCCGGGGCTGTCCTGCTGACCGGCATCCCGGGGAGTGGGAAGTCCACGGTGGCCGAAGCGCTGGCCGGCCGGCTCCGGATGTCGGCCCATATCGAGGTGGACGCACTCCAGCAGATGATCGTCAGCGGTGGGCAATGGCCCTCTCCGGCCGAAAACACGGAAGCCGACCGGCAGATCTTCCTGCGGGCACGCAACGCGTGCCTTCTGGCGGAGAGCTTCGCGCGGGCGAGTTTCATCCCGGTGCTCGACGATGTTGTGGTCCGCCGTGCCCACCTCGACTTCTATCGCACGACGATGGCCGCCGTGCCGCTCCACGTCATCGTTCTGGCTCCCGGCCCGGCGGTCGCGTGGCAGCGCAACCGGACGCGGGAGAAGGTCCTGACCACGGACTGGTCGCCGCTGGATACGGCGATGCGCTCCGAACTCGGGCAGCAGGGAACCTGGATCGACAACGCTGATCAGACGGTTGAGGAAACGGTCGGGGCGATCCTGTCCGTGACCGGTCTGGCGTCGATCCCCGAAGGCGATCAGCCTCTGCAATGATCGCCAGGTGGCGCGTGGAGTTCTGACGGCTACCCAGCGGGTCGGGCCGGTGCCGTTGTCGCCTGAAGTTGCTGCGCGCGACGTCCTGGCCCCCTCCGCGTTTTCGGCCCGCCGGATGCTGTCGTGCCGCTGGGCGAGTGGCGTCTGCCGCTGTCGGAGATCCGTCTGCTGCGGTGACCGGCCCGGAGCCGGCCTCAGCGCGTGAGCCCAGCGCGCAATGCCGCAAGCAATCGTTCAGGTCAGGCGTGGAAGCGTCAGCCGGATCGACGGGTGTCCCGGTATCGCTCTGGATTGGCGCGTGGCCGACACCACGACAGCCAGTGCACGTGTCGGTACCGAATTCACCCGGCCCGCGAAGACTCCCCTGGCGGGCCGCCCGGCGAGGACGGCCGGCACTACGTCGGCGCCGCGAAACGCCATGCGGAGTGGGTGCGGTCGACTGGCAAGCGGGTAAAGGCAGCCCTAGCGTCGACGTCAGAGCGCCCAGTCCTGAAGGAGCAGTCATGACCGCACGCCCGCCCGTCCCCCCGTTCACACGGGAGACCGCAATCGAGAAGGTCCGCCAGGCAGAGGACGGCTGGAACACACGTGACCCCGAGAAGGTCTCCCTGGCCTACACGGAGGACTCGCGTTGGCGCAATCGGGCGGAGTTCGTGACGGGACGCGACGAGATCGTCGCGTTCCTGACGCGCAAGTGGACCCGCGAGCTCGACTACCGGCTGATCAAGGAACTGTGGGCGTTCGACGGCAACCGGATCGCGGTGCGGTTCGCGTACGAATCGCACGACGACTCCGGCAACTGGTACCGCTCCTACGGCAACGAGAACTGGGAATTCGATGAGAACGGGCTGATGGCCGTACGGCACGCCTGCATCAATGACCTGCTGATCAAGGAAACGGACCGCAAGTACCACTGGCCGCTCGGTCGCCGCCCCGACGACCACCCCAGTCTCAGCGACCTCGGACTCTGATCCCGGAGCCGCTCCTGCGGCGCCGGAAGCGGTGTGGGCCCCGCGTGGCGCGGCGCGGGGCCGCGCGGACAGTCGCCGGCTCCCCGAAGGGCAGGTGCACGGCTCCGGCCAGCACGCCTACGGCTGGCGGGTGCTGCCGCGCCCGTCCGGGAGGCTGCAGAAGGCGGGCATGCCGCAGCCACCGCCGGGCGAGGTGCCGTCCGGGGCGGATTCATGGTCTTCCCCGGCCCCTGGCGACGGAGCCGACGGAGTCCGGGGGCAACGTGTGGCGCTGCCTTCTCACATGTTGATCATGTGCCCAGCGAGCCCGTGCACGGCCTCCTTGACCGCCTCGCCCAGCGTCGGGTGCGCGTGGACGTTGCGAGCCACCTCGTGGACCGTCAGGTCCCACTGCTGGGCCAGGGTGAGCTCCGGCAGCAGTTCGGTGACGTCCGGGCCGATCAAGTGGGCGCCGATGATCTCTCCGTACTTCGCATCGCTGATCAGCTTCACGAAGCCGGTCGTGTCGCCCAGTCCGTGAGCCTTGCCGTTCGCGGTGAAGGGGAACTTGGCAACCTTGACGTCGAAGCCCTTCTCCCGTGCCTGCGCCTCGGTCCAGCCGAAGCTGGCAATCTGTGGCTGGCAGTACGTGGCGCGCGGGATCATCGGGTAGTCGAGCTCCATGGTCTCGGCTCCCGCGATGGTCTCGGCCGCGACCACGCCCATCGCCTCGGCGGCGTGCGCGAGCATCAGCTTTGCGGTGACGTCGCCGATCGCGTAGATGTGCGGTACGGATGTGCGGCAGCGGCCGTCGATATCGATCGCCCCGCGCTCGGTGATGCGTACGCCGGTGCTCTCCAGGCCGTAGTCGGTGACGTTCGGTGCGAAGCCGATCGCCTGCAGAACCTTGTCGGTCTCCAGGACCTGTGGTGCACCGTCCTTGCCGATGACCGTGACGCGGACCTGCGGGCCGGACTCGTCGATCGAGTCGACGCGGGTGGAGGTGAGCACATCGATGCCCAACTTCCGGTACTGCCGGGCCAGTTCGGCAGAGACGTCCGCGTCCTCCAGCGGCGCCATCCGGTCCAGGAATTCAACGACGGTGACCTTCACCCCGTAGTTGTGCAAGACATACGCGAACTCGACACCGATGGCCCCGGCGCCGGCGACCACGATGGACTGAGGCAGGTCCTCCGCAAGGATCTGCTCCTCGTACGTCACTACGCGTGAGGTGCGGCGGGTTCCGGGCAGCAGCTTCGGAGTCGCTCCGGTGGCGATGATGCAGTGGTCGAAGCCGATCGTCCGGGTCGAGCCGTCGAAGAGGGCCACGTCGAGCGTGTGCGCGTCCACGAACGTGCCACGGCCGCTGATCTCCGTGATCCCGTTCTTCTTCATCAGGTAGTGGACGCCCTTGACCCGGCCGTCCGCGACACGGCGGCTGCGCCGGAACGCCTCACCGTAGTCGAAGGAAACCTGCCCTTCGACCTTGATGCCGAAGGTCTTGGCCTCGCGTGTGACGATGTGCGCGAGCTCGGCGTTGCGCAGCAGGGCCTTGGTGGGGATGCAACCGACGTTCAGACAGACCCCGCCCCAGTATTTGGCCTCGACAACAGCGACGCGCTTGCCCAGCTGGGCTGCTCGAATGGCGGCGACATATCCGCCCGGGCCTGCTCCGAGTACGACGACGTCGAAGTGCTCACCTTGCTCATCCATGGAGAGTTCCTTTCTGATGGGGATCGGCCCGGCCACCGTTGAGAGCCGATTCATCCTGTTCGAACAGCCTGTGCACCGTCCGGGCGGCTGTGGTTTCCGACACCCGTCCGCGGGAGGAACATCACCCGGAAGACAATGCGGGCGATCGGCCGGCCGGTCACATCGTCGCTCGTCCTCGGGCTCCAGCAGCATGCTCCCTCAGCCGGATCGGCTCGGCACGCCGGTCGCGCAGACGCTCCGTCTCTCGGCCCTCGCTTCCGT